>JAFGJB010000068.1 GCA_016929295.1 Candidatus Zhuqueibacterota bacterium
CCGATCATCCGGATCGCGCCCCGTTTCGAGTGATCAGCATCGTGCGTAATGGTCCGACCTGGGAGCCCTACATCTATGTCGATGTTGTGGTCACGATCGTTGCCCAGGAGGGACCCTATTTGTTGCGGGCGCCAGATCAATACATTGACGCGTATTATTGATCCTCTTCAGGTGGTCTTGCACCCGCAAGAATAAGGGAATACATTTTTTATTTCTTTCTATTTACGGGAATTTGTGCTACCTTACAGTGAGTTTTAGCATGAGAGCCACGAATTTTGACCATAGATTCTGCTCATGACAATTCACAGGCATACGCTCAAAGAACAGCCTGCCATTTTTTAGCGACGATCTTGTTGAAAAGTCAGATGAATGGGGAATGCTGTCCGATTTGGCAAAATGCCAATCATTTCACTCTTTTTAGGAGAAGCACATGAATCTTTATGTTGGCAACCTGACGTATGACGTCGTACAGGATGATCTCACGCAATTGTTCGGCCAGGTCGGGACAGTGAAATCCGCCGTCATCATCCGCGACAAATACAGCGGCGAATCGCGCGGCTTTGGCTTTGTGGAGATGGAGTCAAACGACGAAGGTAAAGCGGCTATTGAAAAACTGAACGGCACCGAGCTGAAGGGCCGGGCGATCGTGGTGAATGAGGCCAAACCGCGCAGTGACAATCGTGGGCGCAGCGGCGGGAGTCATCGTGGCGGTGGTGGCGGTGGCGGAAGATTTCGCAGCGGCGGGCATCAGCGCGGCAGCGATGATAGAACGTGGTGATGAAAAAGCGCGTCAAAATTGACGCGCTTTTTTTTGGCCATAACAGTGCGTGCTTTTTTTAACCCAGCACACTGAGGACCACCGAGAAGGGCCATAGGTAATTTTTTCTCTGTGCTACAAGGTGACGACATCGTGTTTTATTAACAAAGTTTTAGATCATATAAAAAAGAAAACCGCAAAGAAGCGCCGAGAAAATCAAAACGTGAAAACACAATAGACTAATTTTGGTTTTTATTGTGATACTTTGTGTCTTCCTCTAGGATTCAGTATATTGATATTTGTCGATTAAAAGAATATGAAAGAATATCTTGAAATTTTTCCCTGCGTGGCTCTGCGCCCTCGGCGGTCTTGGTTTTTTGGTTGCGGCCGAAAGCTGCGCCACGTATTCTTTGCGGTTAACCGATCGTTTGTGACTTTTGCTACAGTCCCTTTTTCTTGCGCCTGATAGAGAGCGCCAGATGATAGCCTCCCAAACAGACAAGCAGCCCCCCCGTGACGATCATGGCGATGAAAAAAACCTTGTCACAGTACGAAGCGTGATAAAAGTCCAGAAAACCAAAAAGCGGCGCCGAAGTAAAGACGACATAGAGATAGATGAACCATGCCGCCAGCGCGAGCCCGATGACGATTAATAGGGCGCTCATCCACCATTTCAGCACCAATCGTCGACGCTCCTCCCAGGCAATTCCCCTCTCCTGCAATTTTTGCCGATGGGCGCGTCGAGCGGAGAACCAGATCATCATCAAGCCGGAAAGAACAAAGAGCGCGCTGACGAGAGTTGGCACGACATTCAGGTAGCGCGATTCCACCCACATGAGGTAATCGTGAAACTGAAAGCTTTCAGGCTCAAATTCCCAAGCCACCTCATGATCCTTGATCGTGTTATTAGCGTTTGTATCCAGCACATGACCGGGGAGCTGAACACCTACGTAGTATCCTTCGCCAATGATGTCAGATATGAAAGCAACGTATTCTTTGTACTTCCGATTCAAGCCATCCAGGTGTGAAGCGAGAGAGGCGAAGGACTTGGCCGGCCGATAGATCTGGTCGCAGGTTTGGAGGAAAAACAGGGCGAAATCAGCATCTTCATCCAAAAAATCCCATTTCATGACTGCAGAAAACAATTCCTGTTTTTTTTGCGCAAGCTGGTCCGCATTGAAGCCTGACTGACTCTTCTCGACAGCGCCGACAAAGGCGTTATAGAAATCTTCCATCAGGGCGTGCCAGGCATACTCCTCCATTCTTTCCTCGATGTCGGTGCTGTCATTGCCATTAGCATATATCTTGATCTCCTCCTCAGTCACATAATCCGATAGATTCGCACCGGTGAAGGGGTAGAATTTAATAAAGCTCTCTTCATATCGATAGAATGAATAGAACCAGCGGAATCTTTTCTGCAAGCGCACCCGCACTTTCATCTTGACCGTATCTTCGTCGAGCTTGAATTCCTCATTCAACTCATCGACGTTGCGGAAATCTTTGCTAATGACATAGGTATAACCAGAGCTGTCCTTGTGACTCATCAGGTCCCACGAACCGTCTTGCGGAAAGGGATAGACCGTCTCCTCTACGCCCAGAGAGTCCCCCGGGACCGATACTGTGCGCTGCAATGAGCCGTCGCTGTGGACGACTGTCGCGATGGTCACCTTTTTGCACCCTATCATCATCGCGAGCGAAGTGATAAGCACGAGCAACAAGAGCCTAAAAGGAGATGATTTCATGACGCATCCTCACTACAATTCATTCAATTTCTGCTGGATCGTTTGATCTTCCAGCAAAGAGCGGAGCTCATCTTGGTTCAGGCCATCCTGCCAGCTGATGTTCGAACGCATCGCCCGTTCCTGCAGCAGCCGCAACAGCAGACGGTCTTTCAGTTGCAGTTCGCCATAGGAGCGCACTATTTCTTCAAGTAGCTTTTTATCGATGGCTACTTGTCCACTTTGATTGGCGAGCAGAGCCAGCAGAGCATCCGCTGAGGCGCCGACCTGAATTGTGGATGGCGCAGTGCCTGTTTGCGCGAGCCGTCGTTCTAGACGATCGAATCGCCTGACAATGATGATTTGCTGCGCGACAAACACACCAAGGATCAGCATGACGCAAACGGCAAAGGTGAGACGAACCGGTCTGAGCGCAAAAACATCGAGCAGCACATCAACTGGCTTCGAAGGCCTTCGGGCAAAGCGTTCAGCCGCGCGCACGGAGCGCATGATGTCATTTGTCAATTCAGCCGGGCGATCCAAATGGGATTCTCGCCTAATCTCACTCAGCACAGCCTCTTCTGCCTCGAACAGCCTGCGCTCGTCGCGACATTTTTCGCATAGTACCAAATGCGCGCGCAATTTCTGCCAGGCGCTGGCAGGCATCTCGTCCGGCTTCAAATAGAGTAGCTTGAAGGCGGTTTTACAGTTCATGGTAGATATCCCAATTCTTGACATTTTTTGCGAATGTTCTGTCGCGCGTAATACAGATTGCTCTTGGCGGTCGCGACGGATACGTGCAGAATGTCGGCGATTTCAGCCATCTCCAGATCCTGCAGATCCCGCAGTACGAACACGGCACGCTGTCGCGGTTTGAGATCCCCTGACAGCTGTCCGATCTTTGCCGCCAACTCGGCATTGTGCATCGCCTGTTCGACATCATCAGAGTCGGTTTGGGCGAAGGAGACCACTTCTTCAGCCACTGCGCATCTGCGTCGATTATACGCGCGACGCATGTCGTCGTAGCACAGGTTGAGCACGATTTTGTACAGCCACGTCGTCAGTTTCTGCCGCGCATCAAACCGGTGCAGATTCTTCCACAATCGGATGAAGCACTCCTGCACGACATCGCGGGCCCCATCCGGATCGGCTAAAAAGCGAAAGGCCACGTTGTAGACGAACTGCTGATGCCTTTCGACAATTTGACGAAAGGAATCGAGATCGTTGTTTTGGGCGCAAGCGATGAGATGCTGAATGTCGTCGGACACGGTCTATCCTTTTGCGAAAGAATCCATCGAACTCTATGAATGATACGGGGAGTAAAGGGAAAAGTCAAAAAGAGATCTACATGTTCTCATAAATTGTTTATTGCGATTCTTCGCGGCTTTGCGCGAGGCATTTATATCATTTTATGGATGCCCGGCAAATTAGCTGTGCTTTGGCATGGCAGGCCGAGGTCTTTATTTCGGCAGACCGAGGACAGGCAGAGGCAGCGACGCGCGCCGGGCTGCAGACCATTTACATTGCCTGATGCTCATCGCACCTGCAGCACAAACACCGCCAGCTCGGCGAAACTGTTGGGCGCCAGATTGGGCAAAAATTGTCCCCGTTTTTGATTGGTCACATTCACCTGCCTGACAATATGATATCCCGCCTCCGCACAAAGGCGACGAAAGTCGTTGATCGTCGACAGATGGATATTCGGGGTATCATACCACTCGTACGGCAACACCTTTGATTTTGGCATCTCACCCTGAAAGGCCAGATAG
>JAFGJB010000069.1 GCA_016929295.1 Candidatus Zhuqueibacterota bacterium
AAAAGTAAATTGGCAATTCACAATTGATGATGCCAGAATTAAACTAAAACGTCTTTATCCAACTTTATTAACTTGACATGACACTAGCCTAGTTTACTATTTACTTTGGTTTATTGATCATCTACTGGGACAAGCTAAATAAATTTCAGTTTATTATCTGCACTTGATATTTGAGAATTTCGTACATTTTTTGTGCTTTGCACAGACGAGAACACTGTGCCAGAATATCCAGATATAACGATTTATATTGAACGACTGACCGAATTCATCACCGGACAAACAGTTGAGCACGTTCGGCTGCTGAGCCCATTTTTTTTACGCACGGTGGAGCCGCCGATCACGCAAGTCAAAGGTCTGAAAGTAAAAGGTCTTCGACGCATCGGCAAGCGCATCGTCTTTGAGTTCCCAAACGACGTATACCTTGTCCTGCATCTCATGATTGCCGGCCGATTGCAGTGGGATAAAAAAGGGGCGCTCCTAAATCGAAAGATCGGTTTGGCAGCCCTGGACTTTTCGAACGGGACTTTGATGATCACCGAGGCGGGCACAAAAAAGCGGGCTTCGTTGCATGTGGTGCGCGGACAAGCGGGGCTCATCGAATTCGATCGCGGCGGCTTGAATGTGCTCGACGCCACAATGGCAGATTTTTCTGCGCGCTTACGACAGGAGAACCACACCCTCAAGCGTGCACTCACCGATCCACGACTGTTCGACGGCATCGGCAACACCTATTCGGATGAGATATTGCATCATGCCCGCCTCTCTCCAGTCAAATTGTCGCAAAAATTGAGTGACGCGGAGGTTGCCCGGCTGTACAACTCGTGTCAGTTACAGCTGGAGTGGTGGACCGAGCGACTGCGCCGGGAGGCCGGCGAAGGATTTCCGAAAAAAGTGACGGCATTTCGCCCCGACATGGCGGTGCACGGAAAATACAATCAGCCTTGCCCGGTCTGCGGCACCGCCGTGCAGCGCATCCGCTACGCTGATAACGAGACGAATTACTGTCCCCGTTGCCAAACCGATGGCAAATTGTTATCGGACCGAAGTCTGGCCCGATTGCTAAAGCAGGATTGGCCGAAGACCATCGAGGAGCTGGAGAATCGAAAATGAAGATCATCATCGCCGCCATGGGCGCCAATCGCGTCATTGGCGCGGGGAACAGACTGCCGTGGCGGGTGCCGGAAGAGTATCACCATTTTCTCACCCTGATCACGGATCAGACCGTCATCATGGGGCGAGTGACTTATGAGATATTCAGCAAGGATCTGCCGAGCAAAAGGAACCTGATCGTCAGTCGCGGCCATAAACGGTATGAGCGAGCGACGGTCTTTAACTCCTTTGCGGCGGCGCTCAAGGAAGCCGAGCGCTATCCTGAAGACATTTTTTTTGCTGGCGGCGCGACCATCTATGAGTGGGCGCTGGATGTGGCGGACAAGATGTACTTGTCATATATCAAAGGGGATTTCGATGGCGACACCTTTTTCCCGTCATTTGACGAAACGAACTGGCTGGTGGAAAGACGAATTGAATATCCTGCATTCCAATTTGTTCAATATTCTAAAAGATGAGACAGCTATATTAATTTCAACATGAACCTTTCTCCATTTTGTTTGTACGATAGTGTACATAACATTTATAGGAGACCGTACCATGTTTAGGCCAATATTCATTTCTATCGTTCTTTTAACATTTGCGTCTATTTATCCCCAATCTCCGCAAAAAGTCTATCGTATCACCCAGGAGTATTATTCCAACGATTGGTACAAAACACAATCCGACTTGTGGAAAAAAGAAATCGACAAAAATCCGCAAAACGCGGCGGCGTGGGAAAACTATTATTATGCCAATCGTTACGCCCGCTTTGAGGACATTGACTCGACGGAAAAACAGCGTAAATTGGCACAGATCATTGATGAGATGGGGCGAGCGATTCCAGACTCTTATGAATACACCCTCCTGCGCGCATGGAATAGTCATGATGTCAAAGATATTTCCGGATTTGAAAAAGCGTACAAAATAAATCCCGCGCGGCCGGATCCACTGTATAATATGATCACCCACTATGAATTGAACAATGATTTGACGAAGGTAGAGGAGCTCTACAAGGCATTATACAAAGCACAGGATACGATAACGCCGTTGCTCGATTACAATTACAACGTCCTCATGTCGCTCGAACAGGATGGCATTCTGTTCACCAACGGCGACAACGACACCTATCCCGCTCGCATGCTGCAGGTGGTAAAAGGTGTGCGTCCGGATGTGACGATCATCAACATAGGCATGGGAATGGCGGAAAAATATTTGATCAGAAAATTAAAAGAGCACAACTATACAGTCGATTATAACTCGCTGAAACAAGAGGCTCATGTTGATCCCGATAACTATTCGACAGACATGAAAGTGAGATTTATAAAAAGTCTGGTCACCGGATTGACAGCCAAATACCGTGATGTAAAAATATACTTTGCCTTGACGGTTTATGATCCGTTCAAAGTATCTTTCAAAGATGAATTATATTTGACCGGCCTCGCAGAACATTATACAAAAAGTCCATTGGATAATGTCGCGTTACTGCGCAAAAATATTGAAGGAGAGTTTCGCCTGGATGACGTGTTGCAGAAATGGTATGGCGAAGACTATGTCGGACAAAATATGATGTCGCAGATGAACTTGAATTATGTTCCGGCATTTGTCAAATTAGCTGAACATTATCAACTCGCCGGTGACCCATGGCGCGCGACGAGGTGGGCAAAAAAGGCGTTGATGCTGGCGAAAAATGGAAAAAATGATGAACTCGTCCAATTCATAGGATCAAAGGGATTCTTCGACTAGATTTGATGAAACTATTCCGGCAGACACAGACATCAAAAACCGATGAAGAGCTGATGCGCGCCATTCAGTCCGGTGAAACTCGCGCGTTTGAGATGCTATATAATCGCTATAGCGAGCGCTTGCTCAATTATTTTTTTCGTATGCTCGGAAATAATAACAGCATTGCACACGATCTGCTGCAGGAGCTGTTCCTAAAAATCATCAACAAGCCGCACTTTTTCAACGCGGATAAAAGATTTGTCACGTGGATTTACGCCATCGCTTCGAACATGTGCAAGAATGAATATCGCCGTCGTGACATTCGCGCCATAGAGTCACCGTTGCCAGCATCGGAGACGCAGCTCGACTCATCCCTGTCAATCAAAAAACCGGACGAGCTATTCGAACAAAAATCATTTAGTGAGGCGGTGTTTGCAAAACTTGCCACCTTGGATGAAGAGAAACAAAATACATTCATCTTAAGATTTCAGCAGCAGCTATCGATAAAAGAGATTAGCGAGGTGCTCGATTGTCCGCAAGGGACAGTCAAGTCCCGCCTATTTTACACCATCCGTTTTTTGGCGGCAGAATTGCACGACTACAATCCGAATGAGAGGTAATATATGAGTCAGTGCCAGGATATTCGTCATCACATTATTCAAAGCACAATCGCGCCGCTTGCCCGAGAAACGCAGGGGCTCGTGGAAGCTCATTTGCGGACATGCCCGGCTTGTCGACGATTCAATTGTGACGTCATCGCCATCGAACAAGCCGGCATGCATGTCGCGAACGTGCGCCCAAAGCCCAATCTGAAACGTTTCTTGCTCAAACAGATGCGCCACAGGCATCGGTTGAGCCATAAATCACTATTGAACAGAATTCAACAACTACTCACCTTTCGAGTCGCCCTGTACCAGGTGGCATTTGTTTTCGTGCTGCTGATGTTGTTTGTACTCGCAAGCCCCAGATTGAAAGCGCCGCGTTCGTTCCCCGAATCTCACTTTACCGCCACGATTGCCGACACGGTCAGCATGAATGTCATTAATTTGCAGCAAATCATTCAGATCGTTGATTCGCAAAAAGTGGGACTAAATCTGCGCGAGGATACGGTGTTGGCGAAGATTTTATATACACTCTGATACAGCCAAGTTCACTAGCGTATAGTGCCTATGCTTTGATCCGGAGTTAGCTGAGACAAAAAATATTCACACGGTAAACAAAGTGTCTCATTCACTTTCATTTTCTCAGAGCATCTCTATAGCAAATAGGTCGATTTGCCTGTACCCCGTGGACCGAACAAAAAATAGCTCGCAGGAGGTGATTTGAGAAATCTTGGAATGTATAATTCCATTTTAGGGCTCATTTTGGAAGTAATTATTCCTTTTTTTAATAGTTATTCATGGGAATAGTGAAGGTCTAGCATAAAATGACTTTTCCATTATCTCAGTTATAGGTAGCACGGTATTTATACGGGTGAAGCACCCCATTTCTATTTTGGTCTCGCCGGCAGTTCCATCCCGAGGGTGCTTCACCCCTACAGAAGCAACTGAATTGTAGGGGCAAAGCGCCGTCGGGTTTTGCAGTGGCGTCGTTTTCGTCCTTATTTTGGGGTGCTTTGCCCTAATATCGGCATTATAACTATAACTGACGTTTTGCCTTTGCCAGTCACTCCCATAAGGTTGCTGGCAGCGGATGCGTTGGATTCTATGGGTGCTGGCGTTGTTCTGAAATGGGCCTGCTGCAGCAGGATCTGCCCATTTCAATTTCAATTCCCGCCGGCATCCCGCTGAACTGATATGGCGTTGAAAACTTTGACGGGCGTTTTGCCGCTCATTTATCTTTATCCGGATTCCGGTTTTTGGCAAACGCCGATTTGACCGTGACGCCCGCCAGCTGGCCGATGCGGCCCGTCATGGCGCCGATGTCGTCCGTACTGCCATCGACGATGAGGGAGATGATCGACAGATCGCGCTCGCGATAGGGCATCCCCAGCCGACCGATGATAATGCGCGAATAGTCATGCAGAATTTTATTCAGCACATCGTGCACTTTTTCCGGGTCGTGCACAATGATCGCGACGACGCCGATGCGTCTCAGTTCGGAAGCCTGTTCATTTGCCATTACTTTCTCCTCCAGATCACCCGAGTGGTCAACATTCCGGCGACATTTTTCGCAATTTCGCCATATTTTTGCTAAAAAAAAAGCGGCATTAATCGTATATTCAGCCATTGACGCGCAACTAGAGGAACGCCCATGACTATTCTCGAACTCTGTCTCTCCCCCGATTATGGCGGCCTGGAAATTCATATGCGAGATTTCAGTCGCTGGCTCGCCGACCAGGAAGGATCGCAACTCTTCCTGGCACTGCGACGCGGCACTCGATTAGCCGAGGTTTTGCAGCCACTGCAGCGGCCAACCTGCCTCTTTTCGACCCGAGCCGGAAAATTTCCCTTGTCAATGGCAAAACAGCTGGCTCAATTCATTGTCGCACAGGACATTGACGTCGTGCACGTACACTGGAAAAATGACCTGCCGCTCGTCGCGTTGACGAAACGGCTATGCCATAAAAAATTCAAATTCGTCCACACCCGCCAGATGAATATGCCGGGCAAAAAAAAGGGCTTGTATCACCGCTTCATTTACCGTTCACTGGATTTATTCATCGCCATCACCCGGCATCTGCAGCGGCAGGCGGAAGAAAATCTGCCTCTGCCGCGTGAAAGAATAACGCAAATCTATTATGGCGTCAAAATGCCGCAAGGCATCACACCCGAACGAACCGCCGAGCTCAAGGCACAATTCAATTTTCAGGATGCCTTTCACGTCGG
>JAFGJB010000070.1 GCA_016929295.1 Candidatus Zhuqueibacterota bacterium
ATGTCGAGTTTTCGATAGGAGAGGGTGGCCGGTAAAATATCGAGAAGAGGAAAATCTGATCCCTTTATATTCTTTTGGCGACGTGTTCTGTTTTTCAGCAGCGATTTTTTTCTAAATGACTTGTCAGAGCGAACCCGATAGTAGAAAGAAGCGGACGCCTGGGGATCGAGATCGATGAGCAGTGTTTTGAATCCATCAGAGGCGGACAAATAGGCGAGGTTCACCGCGGCCGTTGTCTTGCCAACACCGCCTTTGAAATGATAGAGAGCCATGACGGGCATCACATTCTCCCTTTCTTAGACATGAAATGAGTTTGACACGTGGCGTGAGAAATCATCAAATCGCGATCGGATGTGGGATCGCATGGACTCGAACTCACGGTTCAGAACGGCAACCAGGCCGCCAAGAGCAGCTGTCGTCCGAGTATCTGTCGCGTGCTGCACGGTATACATAAATTCCATGATCTGTTTTTGTTGGACGGACAGATCGTTCAATCGCCCCAGGTAATCCTGCAACTCTTTGAACAGAGCGATGACCTTTTTCAGATCCGCTGAATAAAGTGAATGAAAGAATTCGCACATGTAGCGGAAATTTTTGCAGCGAATACGAATTTTATGTATCTGTTTCATCGAAGAATCCGTCGCGATTTTTGCCGCCTCTGTCAGTATGTCATCCAAACCATCTTTCAACAGTTGATCGGACAGAGATTTTATCGGTGCATTTTGCAGGGTCAGGTTCTCCTGTTGCTGCCAATCCGCGCATAAAAAAACAGCCCACTGTTCCATCAACGCGTCGAATTCCGCCGAGTCGAAAAGCTGACGCACGCGCTCGAACTCGTCATGCCGGCTTTTGCTCAGCTCTTCGAAGAATGGCGCAAGCCCCGGCCGCAAGGACATGGGCAGTGCTTCCTCATAAGCCGAACGGTTGAGCAGATAGACATCGAGGTCACGCAGGCGGTTTGTGGCCCGTTGCAGCGATTTGAACTCGGCTTTAAAGCGGACGGCTTCGCTCTGCGGCAGGACGCTTTTTACTTGATTGAGGGCCGTTCGCGTTCGACGCAGAGCAACGCGAAAATCATGCAAAAATTCTGTATCAATATCTTTTAAAAGGCCCTCACGATTCACCTGCATCGTCTCATTCAACATTTGCAGAATACCCTGGACGGCCTGCCAGGATGCTTGATTTTTTTTCAGCATTGGCTTGAACTTTTGGAAACGGGCAGCGATGACATTCTCATGACAACACAATTCGACTGGAGAAACTTTTTCTTCGCGGATCCCCATCGCTGCAAACTTTGTCACAACCCAACGATGATCCTGTGAATACCCTCTCACAGGAGCTGTTTTAATCAATCTGATCCTCTTTATGTCGCCATCGGCCGCCACAGTCAGGCGAATGAAATGACAGATATGCACTGTTTTTCCGTCGGCGTTGCACAGCCGCATCGTCGATCGCTTCATTTGAATCTCAAGTTGCGAGTAAAGGGCACGCACATCGGCTTTTTGCTTGAGCATCGCACACACGGGATCATCAAAATCGTGCCAATAGTAATAGTGCTGATTTCTGCCCGGCACTGATTCGGTATACGATCCACTCCCTCGCTCAATTTGATAGAATTTTTTCTCCATTCTCACCAGCAACATTCGAGATGCAGCCAGCCGCCAATCAAATGTGTCATAGATAGCAAATTGATGCGTTGCGGACAATACTCGCTCCACTGTGTAAGCGTCAGATAAGCCAGTTACGATTCGAGACTGCGAGAGACGCGCAGGAATTCTATAGATTTCGTTCGATGATAAAATTAAAAGCAGATTTTCGCTGAACGCATCCATCTCTTTCACCAATTTGTTCACATGGCAAAGATAAAAACAGGAGCTTGGATTCACAAGATTAAATTTGGCAAATTTCATATTGTTTTCACATTGCCTTCATAGTAGAAGACTATTTTACAGAGATGAAATGAGTGCATCCCACGGGTGGGCCAGCGGCTGTCTGTTCTTGTCACTTTGACCGCCAGAAGTTAACGCAAAATTAATATTGTTCTAATTTGTCGCTAACACAAGTTATGTATTATTATAGTCGATGAAGCAGAAACCCGTAAAATAAACAGCATGAAGAGGTGGAAAAAATGTCGCGCACACTATACCGTTCAATACGCTCCTTTCTTGTCACAGTGCTTGTCCTGTATGGCGGCTTTTCTCATTCACTCTTTGCCCAGGCACAAGGAAAACTCACCGGCACAGTCGTGGATGCTGAAAGCGGCGAAGGGATGCCCGGCGTCAACATCGTGCTCGAAAACACGACAATCGGCGCAGCGACCGATCTAAATGGTAATTACAGTATTGGAAATGTGCCGGTTGGCGAGTACACGGTCGTGGCGACATTCATCGGCTATGCGCGCTTGCGCATCGAAAATGTGCACATCAAGGCCAATCAGGTCGAGACAGTCAACTTTGCGATGGCTATGGAAGCACTCGAAGGCGAAGAAGTGGTCGTCACTGCCAAAGCGGTGAAAAACACCGAGGCGGCGCTACTCAAAGACCGTCAAAAAGCAGTAGCGGTGAGCGATGCCATCAGCGCGGAAGCGATCTCGCAAGCCGGTGCGAGCGACGCTGCCGACGCCATGAAGCAGGTGACGGGCGCGTCCGTTGTGGACGGCAAGTACGTTTACATCCGCGGACTGGGAGATCGTTACACCAGCACGCAGTTGAACGGCGCGGAAATTCCCAGTGCGGATCCTTATCGCCGCGCCGGTTCAGTGGACATCATCCCGTCCAATCTCATCGATAATATCGTCACCGTGAAAAGCTTCACGCCGGACCGCCCTGGCGATTTTTCCGGCGGAGCCGTGGATATTCAAACCAAAGACTTTCCAGATCAGCTGAATGTAAAGTTTTCTGTATCAGGCAGTTATAATACGCAAGCGACATTCAACAGCAATGGCCCCATCGGCTACACCGGCGGTTCGACCGACTGGCTGGGTTATGATGACGGCAGCCGCAGCATTCCGGATATTGTCGATGACGGACTGAAATCCGGTAACTATCCGACACCGCCGGCCTCCTTCAATCCCGAGAGTACAGAATCACTCGATGATCTGCAAATCTACTCGCAGGCTTTTAATCCACAGATGGCGCCGTCGCCGATGACGCCGTCGCTGAATCAGAGCTATTCGTTTTCCATTGGCAACGAGTTTGATCTGCTCAATCGTTCATTCGGCTATCTCGCCAGCTTGACCTACAGCAACGGCTACGAATCTTACGATGATGGCGTCTATAACGCATGGCGACTTGGCAGCTCGCAAGCGGCCGAGCTCACACCGATCTTTCGCATGGCTGATGTCCAGTCAACGCACGATGTCCTCTGGGGCGGGCTGCTAAAATCATCCTACAAGATTAATCCATTCAACATTATCAGTGCAAATTATATTTACAACACCAACGGCATCAGCGTCGCCCGCAATTTGCAGGGACAGTATGACTATGACAAACTCGATGCAAAAGATGACCTGTTCATTGCCAGTAATCTCGGCTATTCGGAACGACAATTATCATCCGTGCAACTGAGCGGTGATCATCACCTCCTGTTTCTGGGCGGTTTGAAAATGGACTGGAACGCCAGCACAGCGGCAACACGACAGGATGAGCCCGATCTGCGCTACTTTAGCCGCTACGCCATGGTGGAGAACGGCGAGATCATGCGACAGGGCACATTCTCCAATATTGCGCCCACACGTTACTTTCGCACCCTGGATGAGAGCAAAAACGAAGTCGGCGCCAACTTTACCCTGCCATTCCGGCAATGGTCCGGAAAAGCTGCCAATCTGAAATTTGGCGGCTTGTACAGCCAAAAGGATCGCGATTTTGTCGAGAATCGTTTCATCTATAATGAAGGCTCCGGCGCCAGATCCTACAAGGGCGATGCGGATGCTTTTTTTGCGCCGGAGAATATCGGCTGGGACATGACATCGCAGACCATAAACGGCACAAATTATTACGGCTACAAGCTAAAGCTCAGCTTGTCGCCGGCGGACATGGGCGTCAATGATTACCGGGCCGAGCAGGAAATCCTCGCCTATTATGCCATGGCGGAGCTGCCATTGTCGAATAAACTTCGTTTCGTCGGCGGCGCACGTTATGAGACGACGAGCACCAATATGGTCAGCCTCGATACGACCAAAGCGGACGGCAAAATTGACATCAAAGACTGGCTGCCATCCGTGAACTTTATCTACAGCATTCATCCGGACATGAACGTGCGAGCGAGCATGACGCGCACCCTGGCGCGGCC
>JAFGJB010000071.1 GCA_016929295.1 Candidatus Zhuqueibacterota bacterium
GAGCAAGCCTGGACCGTCGCCTTTGCGCTGTTATCTTCGCTCGTCGTGGCGATTTTGATCATACCCATGCTCAGCAGCAAACTGCTGAAAGGTTATAAAAGAAATGTGCGCCTGGAGTCCATTCGTCTTTCATGGTACCCTCAATTTCTTGAGCGAATTCTGCAGCATGCGTGGATTGTCATTTTAGCCGGATTTTTGCTGATCGTCGCTGCTGTGTTGGCGCTGCCGTTTGTCGGCAGCGAATTCATCCCCAAGACCGATACCAATGAGCTGGTGGTCGAGATCACATTGCCGGAAGGGACCGAGCTCAGCCGAACCGAGGCGACAGTGCTGAGCATTGAGAAGACGATTCAGCACATGTTCGCCCCCTATATTGACATGACCTATACGGCCATCGGTCCTTCGACCAGCCTGGCCGGTGTGGAAGACATATTTGCCGACGAAAATATGGCTTCCATCACCTTGCTGTTGAAAGCAGATCGCGACATCACCTCGCAGCAAATGGTCAGCATGCTCAATGAAGCGCTGGCGTACATTCCTGATGCCGAGTTTCAATATATCCAGGAGCAGAGTGCGCTGCAACTGGCGCTGGGCACAGATGAGGCGCCGATCATCGTTTACGTACGCGGAGAAGAGCTCGACGTGATCCAGGACCTGACCGAGCAGGTCAAAGAAAAGATGCTGGCCATTGATGATCTGTTCAATGTGGAGACAAGTTTTGATCAGGGTCGTCCGGAAGTGAATGTCGTTCTGGATCGCATTCGGGCCGGCATACTCAACGTATCCATCGAATCCATTGCCTCCGAATTGCAAAATTTCCTCGAAGGTCGGACGGCGGGAGAGTGGGAGTTTGAGGGTGAAATGCAGGACATCACTCTGCGACTTCCGGATGTCGGCATCAACCAGCTTGAAAATATCGAGCTGCAGGGAAATAATCAAAAGATACGATTGGGAGATGTCGCCGACATTGAAAAGACGATCGCGCCGAAAGAAATCAATAGACAGAACCAGGTGCGAGTCGGTTTGATCACGGCGCATATCAGATCGAGCATCGCGTTCGATAAAATTGTGCAAAAGATTGACGGCGAATTAAGCGCCATTCCTTTTCCGTCGGATTATCGCTACGAAATCGCCGGCGAGGAACAGAAGCGCCAGGAAGCATTTGCCAGTCTGCGATTCGCCCTCATTCTGTCGATCATCCTGGTCTATATGGTCCTGGCAGGGCAGTTTGAATCGCTGATCCATCCCTTTACAATCTTGTTGACCATCCCGTTGGCGCTAACGGGCGCGATCTTTCTTTTCATCGTGCTTGGTCAGTCGCTCAACATTATGGCGCTCATCGGCCTCATCATGCTGGTCGGCATTGCCGTGAATGATTCGATCATTCTGGTGGACGCCATCAATCAGATCAGGCAGCAGGGAGCGCCGATAAAGGAGGCGATCGTCCGGGCTGGAGAACGACGAATTCGACCGATCATCATGACCAGCTTGACGACTATTTTGGCTTTATTGCCGCTCACCTTTGGTTTTGGCGAGGGCGCCGCGCTGCGCGCTCCCATGGCGCTGGCGGTCATCGGCGGTCTCGTCTCGTCGACGTTGTTGACCCTGGTCATCATTCCGTCCGTCTATTTGAAACTCGACAAGCTGAGCCGCAGAAGGGAAAACTCGTAGAATGTCGTCGCTATTGTGCTTGACCTCGGTCAATTATAAACGGTGCTCACGGTGAATGGTCCTATGAATATCACACAGTTTGTCGTCCATCGCAAAACATTCGTTTCCATGGTATTCATCGCTTTGGTGATGCTGGGGATCATTTCTTACAAGCAACTGCTGGTCGAGTTATTGCCGAACGCTGAACTGCCGATGCTGTTCGTGCAGGTGAGCTCTCAACAGGAGTATGATCCTTCCTATATTGAAAAGCAGGCAATTATACCTCTGGAGGGGGCTGTCTCAACGCTCGAGGGCATCGAAGAGATCATCAGCGAAGTGGATCGCCAGCGCGGCTTGATTTCGGTCTATTTCAATCAAAATATCAACACAAAGTATGCGTTTCTTCGCCTGGAAGAGAAAGTGAATGCCATCCGCGCCGACCTCGGAGATGAGTTCAATGTCGCAGTTTACAAAGTTGACACCGAGCAATTGACCAATACCTTCATGACTCTGCAGGTGCGGGGGAGCGGCGGTCTGGACCGGGTGCGAGAAGTGACCGATCAAAAAGTCATTCGCGATCTGGAAAGCATTGATGGCATCGCCAGCGTGCAGGTCGTGGGCGGACAGACAAAGTCGATTCAAATCATTTTGAACGAGGAGGCTCGCAAGGCGTACAACATCACGCCCTCGCGCATACGCAGTCTCATCGCGCAAAACTCGCAATACAAAACTTTTGTCGGCAAGGCGTACGAGCAGGATAAATTCTATTTTGTCAATCTGGTCGCCGATTATACCGACATCAGTCAGCTGGAAAATATCGTGGTGAATTCAAATGGTCCGGTTCTGCTGCGCGATGTCGCCGAGATCCTTTTTGGCGTCAATGAACAGGAGACCATCAGCCGCGTCAATGGCAAGGAAGCGGTGACGATGACCTTGACGCGGGACTCCCAGGTGAACCTCATCGCCCTGGCGAAAGATGCTCGGGCCGTCGTCGACAAATTGAACGCGCAGCTCAGATCGCTGGATGTGGAAATCGCCATCCAAAGTGACACCGCTGAGCAGATCGAAGAGAATATCGACATGATCATCGAGCTCGCCCTGTTTGGCGGACTGCTGGCGGTATTCGTGTTGTGGATTTTTCTGCGCAATCTCAGATGGGTGCTCATCATTGCGCTGGCAATTCCGATCTCCATCTTTACCTCTTTTAATTTTTTCTATGCCGCGGACATTTCGATCAACAGTCTCACCCTGGTGGGCATGGCGTTAGCGGTCGGCATGTTGCTGGACAACAGCATCGTGGTGATGGAAAATATCTATCGATTACTCGGGCGGCACGGCGATAAAGATGCGGCTGTCGTACAAGGCACACAGGAAGTCTGGCGCGCCATATTGGCGGCCACGCTCACCACGGTCGCTGTCTTTTTGCCGTTTCTCTTTGTGCAGAATTTTGCCATCCGTCTCATGGGGCGGCATATCAGCGTCTCGATTATCTCGACACTTTTGGTCTCCCTGGTCGTGGCCCTGTTTCTCATCCCGGTGCTGACGCATCGACTGATCACGCACTCAAAGACGGGCAATGTCATCAGTTTCCAAAAAGTATCGACAAAAAATCGCCTGGTGCAGATCTATAATGTCATCCTTAAATCCTGCATGCGTTTTCCTGCCAGAACCATCATCGGCGCCTTTGTGCTCTTTTTCGTCAGCCTGGCCATTGCCTTGACGTTGAGCATTCTCACGACGGAAGAAGTCGAGTCCAGAGAATTCAGTCTCTATGTGACCATGGAGCAGGGCGCCACGCTGGAGCGAACGGATCTGTTGGTGGCTGATATCGAATCGCAGCTGGAAAGTCTGGCGGAGAAGGAAGAAGTCGTCAGTCAAATTTACGAAGAGGAAGCTGTCATCACCGTCAGGC
The DNA here is from genome assembly GCA_016929295.1 of Candidatus Zhuqueibacterota bacterium. GTDB lineage: Bacteria > Zhuqueibacterota > Zhuqueibacteria > Residuimicrobiales > Krinioviventaceae > Kriniovivens. The sequence continues at coordinate 3,563 of JAFGJB010000071.1, forward strand.
TGGTCGAGGATTTCCAAAAGATAGATGGGCGTTCGCTTTTGGCCATCAAAGAAGATGTTGATGATCGCATTGGCGACATCCCCGGCGGTGAGATAGCTTTCGAGCAGCCGATGCGAGCGGGATCGCGGTTTGGCGGCGGCCGGGTCGATCGAGGCGCCGATTTGCAGCGCATGCTCGGCATCGGCAGCAATGAGGAAAAAATAGTCATCAAGGGACGCGATTTTGAAAGAATGCGGAATTTTGCCCAGGAGCTCAGCGAATATCTGGATGAATTTGACTCTGTACAACGTTCGCGGGTGAGCGCTGCCCAGGATCGACCTGAAGTGCATCTCTATTTCGATCAGCTGGTGATGAATGCGTATGGCGTCACGCTGCAAAATGTCGCCACTGACCTCGCCTCTTTTCGAAGCGAAGTCAGCTCGCAACTGATGTTCAAGCAGGGGGCTGAAGAGTATGAGATCTTTATTCGCGGCGACAGCGTCGTCGACAAGACGTGGGATGACCTGCAAAGGCTCGATGTGTCCGCTCAATCGGGCGATACCTATCAACTGGCAGATCTGGCGCAGATTATTTTTGCGCAGGGATTGCCCGCCATCAGCCGCGTCAATCAGGAAAAACAGGTTGAGGTGAACTATTCTTTCCTCTCTGAAATAACGAGCTCCAAAGATCTGCTGCGGAGCGCGCGGCTCGAGGTGGACGACCTGATCGCCAATATCAATGTGCCGTCCGGCCTGGCCGTCGAGGTTGTGCACGAAGAGATCGACTTGTCCGAGTTTAAATTTTTAATGATCGCAGCGCTTTTGCTCATCTATATGATACTCGCAGCTGTCTTTGAATCTCTGAGTGCGCCATTCGTCATCATGTTCACCATTCCATTGGCAGCCATCGGCTCGCTCTGGGCGCTCATCTTCACCGGCAACTCTATCATCAACGCCAACACTCTCATCGGCTTTTTGATCCTGTTAGGCGTTGTCGTCAACAACGGCATCATTTATATCGATTATACGCGAATTTTACGCAAACGTGGATTCTCTCGGTCTCGTGCGCTGATGATGGCGGGACATGCGCGTGTCCGGCCCATTCTCATCACGGCCATCACGACCATCATCGCCATGCTGCCGCTGGCGATGGGCAAGGCCGAATATGTCGCGCAGATCGGCGCGCCGTTTGCGATCACCGTCGTCGGCGGTCTCTCTCTGAGCACCTTGTTCACCCTGGTCTTCATTCCGACGCTCTATTCAGCGTTGGAGAACGTCATCGCATGGTTCCGCGGCTTGAGCGGGCGTTTGCAGCTCGCCCAGGCCGTCGCATGGGTCGGCCTGGTCCTTCTGGTCTATTACAGGGTTGATAATTTTTTATGGCAAATCGTCGCCTGGTTCCTCATCATCATCCTGGTGCCCGGGGCAACTTACTTTTTACGCACCAGCCTTCGTCGTGCGAATGAACGCCTCGTGACGCCGGATGAGGTATTGACCATCAAAATTCGTCGCATGGTCAAAGTCTATGATGATAAAAGCCGTTTTGTGCGCGAATGGCAAAAAGGTCTGCTCATTCGCCAGAGAGCCGGTCTGCAAAAAGAATTCAAATCATGGCATGATTTTGAGGACTTTATCTGGCAGATTCCTCTGCTGCTCTTTTTGATCTATTTCACCTATTTCTATCTGGACAGCTATTTCTGGTGCTTTGTTCTGTCGCACGCTGTCTTTTTCAGCGTGCTCCACTTATGGTCGCCGCTCTCTTCCTTTTTGCGCGCACAGCGCAAGGTTCCTCGTCTCGTTGATCTTATTGGCAAGGCGATTTTCTGGGGAGCGCCGTTGCTGAATCTCGGCATTTTTTATATCAAGTGGCATTCGCTCGGTTCGGTCATATTCATTGCTGCGCTCTGGTATCTGGCGCTGGCTATTTATACGACGTCGAATCGCCTGCATCGCGACAGTGTGAATATTGCTCGTGTTCAGGGACGTTTTTCCGGTTTGCGTCGATGGTTCTATCGGTTTGTTCAGATCATACCGATCATCGGCAGAAAACGCAATCCGTTTCGCGCCCTTGATCGCGTTTCGCTGGAAATCGGCAATGGCATGTTTGGATTGCTGGGTCCAAACGGCGCCGGCAAAACGACCTTGATGCGCATCATCTGCGGCATCTTTGAGCAGAGCCGGGGCAAAATCTGGATCAATGACAAGAATCTCGGGCAATTTCGCGAAGAGCTTCAGGGCCTCATCGGCTATCTGCCGCAGGAGTTCGGCATGTACGAGAATATGACCGCCTATGAATTTCTTGATTATCAGGCCATGCTCAAGGGATTGAAAGAGCCCGCCGCGCGTCATGAGCGCATCCAGCACGTTCTGCAATCGGTGCACATGGATGAACGACAACACGACAGGATCAGCGCCTTTTCCGGCGGCATGAAACAACGCATCGGCATCGCCCAGACCCTGTTGCATCTTCCGCGAATCCTCGTCGTGGATGAACCGACCGCCGGCCTTGATCCTCGCGAACGCATCCGCTTTCGTAACCTTTTGGTCGAGCTGAGTCGGGAGAGGATCGTCATTTTTTCAACCCATATCATCGAGGATATTTCCAGCTCCTGCAATCGCGTGGCGGTGCTCGACCGCGGCGAGCTGAAATATTTGGGCGAACCCAATACGATGGCCAAGATGGCGGAGGGGCGAGTGTGGCAATTTGCCGTGCCCGTGCAAGATTTTGAGCGCGTGCAAAAGAGCTTTCTGGTCGTGCATCACATGCGCATGGAAGATGACGTTCGAGTGCGCTGCATCGCGCCGGAATCGCCGGCGGTTGATGCCATTTCCGTCCAGCCGACGCTGGAGGATTCCTATTTGTGGCTGTTGAAGAAAAAGTGACGGAAATGATCTTTAGCTTTTACGGATGAAATATGCTGATAAGAATAAAAAATATGCTGATGATGCTGTGGAAGACCGGCCGCTATAATCTGAAAATTATATTTGCCAACAAGTTCATCTATTTCATGCTGGCAGCTGTTGGCATATTCCTGCTCATCACCATCATCAATTTATTCGATCCGGATTCGAATCCCAATAGCGCGCTGGTTTACTACTGGCTTTTGGTGCCCGGACTGTTGTTAATATTTTACCCCACCGTTTTTGGCATTCAGAATGATGCAGATTCGCGCATGCTGGAGATACTTTTTGGCATTCCCAACTATCGTTACAAAGTATGGCTCGTGCGTTTGGCGGTGATCTATATCATTGTCTATTTCCTGCTGATCTTGCTGGCTTTTTTGAGTTCATTGGCGCTCGTTTCATTCAATATTTTCACAATGGTCTACCAGCTCATGTTTCCCATATTTTTTCTTGGCTGTCTGGCGTTCATGTTTTCGACATGGGTGCGAAATGGTTACGGCACAGCGGTGTTTTTGGTCATCATTGGCCTCACCTTTTGGATTCTGAGCGGTTCGCTGGTGGAAAGTCAATGGAATCTGTTTTTAAATCCATTTCGCGTCCCGCAAAATGTCAGCGAGCTGGTATGGGAAGATGTTCTTGTCAAAAACCGCCTTTACCAGCTGACGGGCATTCTCATTTTCATTCTAGCCGGCCTCTTAAATATGCAAAAGCGCGAAAAGTTTGTGTGATCGCTGCTATTTGATTTTGTCTGAAAAGTGCTTATAATATCATAACGTCAACACGTTCGCAGGTTTTTAGCATTTTTGAGGATACAATCGGATTATGAGCATCACATTGAACACCCTCCATGCGGGCAAACTGGATCATGATTTCCTCGCCCTGTTGCTCGAAAAGTACACCTCCGCGGATGACCGATTGGTCGAGGGCGTACGGATTGGCGAGGATGCCACGGTCATCGACATGGGATCACGCTATGTTGTGGCAAAAACAGATCCTGTCACATTCACTACTGACCATATCGGCTATTACGCGGTGCACGTGAATGCCAATGACATCGTCTGCATGGGGGCGCGGCCAAAGTGGTTTTTGGCGACTATTTTGTTGCCGGAACGGTGCCGTAAAAAAGCGGCGGAAGATATTTTCGCGCAGATTTCCCGCACCTGCAGGAAGGAGAAGATCAGCTATTGTGGCGGACATACGGAGGTCACCGCGGGAATTGTGCGGCCGATCGTCGTTGGGCACATGCTCGGCGAGGTGAAAAAAGAGCGCATCCTCTTGAAACGACACGTCAGGGCAGGTGATCATCTCATTCTCGTTCAGAGTATACCGATCGAAGGCCTGTCGATCATGGCGCGCGAAAAGGCGGCGGAATTAAAGGAGCAGTTCTCGGCTGAATTTGTGCTAAAGTGCCAAAAGATGCTGTTCAATCCGGGAATCAGCGTGCGTGAATATGCCAGAGTCGCGCTGCAGACGGCAACGGTGCACGCGATGCACGATCCGACAGAAGGCGGCGTCGCGACCGCCATACACGAGATGGCCATGGCCGCGGATCTGGGCGCCGTGATCGAGCGGGAGAAAATAGCTGTTTTGGCTGAAGGCAAACTGGCTTGCGAGTATTTTGATCTGGATCCGCTCGGATGCATCTCCTCCGGTTCGTTGCTGTTGGCTGTGCCGTATAAAAGTATAGATCCCATCATCAAAGCGTTTGAAAAAAGAAAGGTGCCGGCCTGCGATATTGGCAAGCTGGTGGAAAAGGGTGAGGGGCTCGTGCTGCGCGATGGCGCGAAAAAACGACGATTGCCGCTGTTCGCACAAGATGAGTTGGTGAAAATCTTGTGATCAATCCGATGCAGACTCAAAAAAATCTTGCAAACCTGCCATTTTATCGTTAAATTTATCGGCTTTGCATATATTTATTTCGAAAAATCGCGGATTCGTGGATGTTACAGGAACTTGGCGACAAACTTGATGTTGTGCTCCGCAAGCTGAAGGGGCAGGGGAAATTGACGGAGAAAAATATCGCCGACAGCATGCGCACTATTCGGCGAGCGCTGCTGGAGGCGGACGTCAATTACAAAGTTGTCAAGAAATTCATCGAGGATGTCGAAGGACGAGCACTTGGCCAGGAGGTCATCAAAAGCATTTCACCCGGGCAAATGGTCGTCAAGATTATTTATGACGAATTGACCAGGTTGATGGGCGAAAAAGACGTGCCCGTCAATTTTGGTCATTCTGTTCCCGGTGTGCTCATGCTCTGCGGTCTGCAAGGCTGTGGCAAGACGACGCTCGCCGGCAAACTCGCCTATTATTTTCGTAAAAAGGGCCGCAATCCCCTGCTTGTGGCCGCTGATGTTCATCGCCCGGCCGCCATCGAGCAGCTCAGGTTGATCGGCGCCTCTATCCATGTGCCCGTTCACAGCGAAGAAGGCCGGGATGCCCTCGTCATTGCTAAAAACGCTGTCCATTATGCGCGGAAAAATATGCTGGACAGCGTCATCATCGATACAGCCGGGCGACTGCATGTCGATGATGAGATGATGCGGGAGGTGAAAGAGCTCAAACAAGCAGTTGATCCGGACGAAATTTTGTTCGTTGCCGATGCCATGACCGGCCAGGATGCCGTGACTACGGCCAAGGCTTTCTCCGACCAGCTGGATTTCGACGGCATCGTGCTCACCAAAATGGATGGCGATGCCCGAGGCGGTGCGGCGCTGTCAATACGCGCCGTCACCAACAAACCGATAAAATTCATCAGCATCGGCGAAAAAGTGGACCAGCTTGAGCCTTTTCATCCGGATCGGCTGGCGTCGCGCATCCTCGGCATGGGCGATGTCGTGTCGCTTGTCGAACGTGCCCAGGAAGCTGTCGACGAAGAGCGAGCCGCCAAACTGGAGAAAAAACTACGACGACAGGAGTTCACCCTGGAAGATTTTTTCGATCAGCTGCAGCAGGTTAAAAAAATGGGGCCGCTGCAGGAGATTTTGGCAATGATGCCGGGCGCGCAAAACAAGGCGCTGAAAAATATGCAGATAGATGATCATGCCCTGGTGCGCGTCGAAGCAATCATCAACTCGATGACGATTGAGGAGCGCCGATCGCCGCAGATGATCAACGGCAGCCGTCGCAAACGCATTGCGCACGGCAGCGGCACATCGGTCCAGGATGTGAATCGTCTGCTCAATCAGTTCACCATGATGCGTAAAATGATCAAGCAAATGAACAGAGGCAGCGGCCACCTGCGGCCGCTGGGATTTTAATATAGGAGGCACACTCATTGTCCGTTAAATTAAGACTGACCCGGATGGGCAGGAAAAAAAGGCCATTCTATCGAATCGTTGCCATTGACTCTCGGGTGAGTCGAGATGGCGGCTATCTGGAAAAAATTGGCACCTATAATCCGCTGACAGATCCGGCTGATGTGCAGATCGACAAAGAACTGGCTTTGAAATGGCTGAAATATGGCGCCCAGCCCTCAGAGACCGTGAGGAATTTTCTGCGCAAAGAGGGCATCCTGTTCGAGCTAGAACTGCACAAGCGCGGTCTGAGTGCGGAAGAAACCGAGCTGGAATATAAAAAGTGGGAGCTCGAGAAGCAGGATCGACAGAAAAAAGCCGAAGCCATGGCGGTGATGAAGAGACGCGACGAAGAGAAGAAAGCGGCTGCGGCTGTCAAGGCAAAAGCAAAAGAACAAGCTGACGCACAGGCAGATGTGGAAGTAAAAACCGAGAGTGCCGACGTCGCAGAAGAAGCAGCAAAAGTTGAATCCGTCAGCAGCGAAGCAGGGACGGAAGAGTCTGTGATCGAAACGCCGGCAGCGAGCGCTGCCGACGATCAACCGACTGAAAAAGATCAAGCTGAGTAGCGTTTTTTGATAAATGAGTGCCGGACGACAGCGCCCTGACTTTATTATTATCGGGCGAATTACAAAGCCTCACGGCGTCAAAGGTGCGCTCAAGGTCGAAGCAATGACCCATGATCCTCAACGATTCAGGCTGCTCAAGCGCGTCTACCTCGGCGTTGAGGATAAACCCGGTGACGCAGTAGAGATTGAGAACATTCAGCTACAGCCCCAGGGCGTCATTTTATCGTTGCGTGGCGTAGAATCTCGACAAGATGCGGAGCGGCTGAGAAATCTTTATATTTATCTGCCTGCAGAAGAGGCGATGTCATTGCCCGCGGGCGCTGTGTATATATTCGATCTTGTGGGACTCGATGTTTACACCACCGACGGCGAGTTTGTCGGTGTGGTGAAAGATTATCACGACTATCCGGCCAACGGCATGTTTATTGTCGAAAAAAATGGCCGTGAGATATTGATACCAGATGTTGCGGATATTGTCAACGAAATCGATATTGACGCCGGCAAGATCATCCTCAATCCCATCGAGGGATTGCTGGAATAGCTCTCGGAGGAGGTGAGCGTGCAGATTCACGTCATCACTGCTTTTCCAAAAACCTTTGATGGTTTTCTGGACGAGAGCATTTTGAAAAGAGCTGTCAGCGGCGGCGCCGTCACCATCACCTTGCATCACATTCGCGACTATGCGACGGACCGGCATCAACAAATCGATGATTATCCCTATGGTGGCGGGCCGGGAATGATACTCAAGGCGGAGCCGATTTTTCGCTGCGTCGAACAAGTGTGCGAAAAGTATGCACTGCCGGAGAGAAAAATCACCCTGCTCACACCGGCCGGCCAGCGCTATGATCAAAAAAAAGCGGTTGAATTATCCCTGCGGCAATCAATGGTTTTATTGTGCGGCCATTACAAGGGAGTTGATCAGCGGGTGATAGATGAACTGGTGGACGAGGAGATCTCGATAGGTGATTATGTGTTGACCGGCGGAGAACTTGCCGCCATGGTCATCATCGACTCGGTGGCGAGATTGCTTCCGGGTGTGCTTGGAGACATTGATTCAGCCATCACCGATTCCTTTCAGACCGGGTTGCTCGACCATCCGCACTACACGCGCCCGGAAAATTTTCGTGGCAACCTCGTGCCGAATGTCCTGTTGCGCGGCAATCACGCCGCCATCAGCGAATGGCGGCTGCAGCAGGCACTGCAGATAACAAAGGAACGACGTCAAGATCTCTATAAACAGTATATCGAATATGAAAAATCGAACCCTTCTTGTTGAGGAGGTTATAAAATGAATAAAGTGGATGTGATTGCAGCGGCACAGATGAAAACGGATATTCCGGAATTTCATTCGGGTGATACATTGAACGTCCATGTCAAGGTTGTCGAAGGCGATAAAGAACGCATTCAAGTATTCCAGGGTGTCGTCATCAACAGGCGCGGTTCCGGCGTCAGTGAGACCTTCACGATACGCAAGATTTCGAATGGCGTGGGCGTCGAGCGCATTTTCCCCCTTCATTCGCCAAACATTGCCAAAATCGAGCGTTTGCGCGAGGGCAAAGTGCGGCGGGCAAAATTGTACTATCTGCGCAATCTGCACGGCAAAGCAGCAAGAATCGATGAGAAACGTCGGGACTAATCTCGTTTTGCCCACTCTGCCTTCTTACGGTTTGCCTTTCAAAAGCCGATGTCCGTCTGATATCGGCTTTTTTTGATGTGAATATCATTCAAAATAACTTGACTTTCAACTTTGAATTTCGTTCATTCAAGGAAAGGCATGCGGTTTATATAAAAAGATCGGGAGAGATAAAATGGTAGAATATGAAAAATTGACGCTCGCCGAGGTCTTTAAAGCGCGCGAAAGAGGAGATCTTGACGGAATCCAATTTTCATTCGTCGATGAAGAGCCGTTGAAAACAACAGATGTCATTGTGCAGGCCAGAGCACTGCAAAATGTGTTGCAAAAACAGGGCATGAAAAAAGGCGACAAGGTTGCGATTTTGGGGGAGAATAGTCCGCAATGGGGCGTGTCCTATCTGGCCGTCGGCTGCATGGGAGGGGTTTGCGTGCCAATTTTGCCCGACTTTCATAAATCGGAAGTCCAGCACATTTTGAAAAATTCAGAGTCTCGAGTGCTGTTCGTTTCCTCGTCGCTCTTTCATAAATTGTATGACAACGAGTTCCCGGATCTGAAATACATTGTCATTTTGGATGACAGTGCTCAGGAGCTGGGCAACAAGAAAGTCTTAACCTACTCCCAGGCCATCGCGCAAGGCGACGCGCTTGATAAAGAAATCGATGAGAACATTGAGGAAGATGATCTCCTTGAAATCCTCTATACCTCTGGCACAACCGGCCATTCCAAGGGCGTCATGCTCACCCATAAAAATATCATCTCCAATGCTCTTGCCGCCATCAAGGTCATTCAGGTGTCATCGCGAGACAGCTTGCTGTCTATTTTGCCGATGTCACACTCCTATGAATGCACCTGCGGTTTTCTCTTGCCTTTTTTAATTGGCGCTAAAGTATATTATATCAAAGGGTTGCCGACGCCGCAGACGTTGATGCCGGCTGCCGAAAAAATCAAGCCGACACTGATCCTGTCGGTGCCATTGATCATGGAAAAAGCCTACAAGAAAAGGGTGCTTGCACAGATCAATGCCAAAGCCGTGACAAAGGCCATGCATCGTTTTGGCCCGACGCGTAAACTCGTTCACAAAGTCGCCGGCAAGAAACTTTACGAAGCCTTTGGCGGCAATCTGCGCTTCATGGTGTTTGGCGGCGCTGCGACACCGCCGGAGGTTGAGACATTTCTGACTGAAGGCAAATTCCCCTATATAACCGGCTATGGATTGTCCGAATCCGCACCGATCCTGACGGTCAGCCCGGTGGGAAAACAGAAGCATGGTTCCGCCGGCGTGGTTGTTCCGGGCGTCGCGCTGCGCATTGACGATGCCGATCCAGAGACCGGTGTTGGCGAGATCGTCGCAACCGGACCCAATATAATGCAGGGCTATTATAAAAACGAAGACGCGACGAGAAATACCTTCACCAAAGATGGCTGGCTCATCACCGGCGACCGAGGTTATATCGATGATGAGGGATACCTGTTCATCAAGGGGCGCTCGAAGAATCTGATCGTCGGCCCAAGCGGCGAAAACATCTATCCCGAAGAGATCGAGTTCCATCTTTCCCAGAACAATTTTGTTCTGGAGGCCTTGGCTTATGAGAGCGAAGGTCGGATCATGGCGCGCGTCCATCTCGATTACGGAGCGATTGACAAAGAGCATGGCACTGCCAGTATGGATGAGGGCGAGGCATCAAAGCTGATTCAAAAAATTCTCGAGGATATTAAAAAGAATGTCAATGCGAATATTGCCAGCTATTCGCGCATCCATAAAATTATCGAACAGCCCGAAGAGTTTATCAAGACGCCGACAAAAAAAATCAAGCGATATCTCTACACGACTGTATAAAAAAAAAGCCGCTGGTTGCCAGCGGCTTTTTTTATAGAGCGATCACAACCTCTTTTTCAGGAACGATTGTGAACCATGGTTTTGACGCCGTCTTCAAAGACGACGTTCATCTTTGTCGGATCAACGATTTCAGCAACAACGCCCACGCCAAATTTGGTGTGATTTATCACATCGTTCTCCTCGTACTTTTCCGTCATGGCGTAATCTTGCGGATTTTCGACATCCGCTTTTGCCATCACCCGCGACCACTTGCGTTGTTCCTTGCTCTTGCCTGACGTCTTTGCTGCAGCAGCGCTCTTTTTGGGCTTTTTTTCATCTTGCGAAATAGGTGCTCTGAATTTGTGCGAATTGAGGCAACTTTTGCACATGACTCTGATCACCTTGTTTGCTTTTATCACCTCGACGATATGCACGGTCGCATCTTTGCAGGCGCCGCACATTGCCTCAATCTCATCTCCCACCACGATCTGTTTTTTATCAGACATGTGAACATCCCTTTGCTTTTTCGGCAGTTGCCTGGTGCAAAAAATTTACTCTAACAATGAAATATACTAAAAATAGAGGAGAAATCAAAGAAAAGAGAATGGACATTCAGTAAAAATAGTGATAAAATAAATTGCTTTTGATTTTCTAAAATTATGTTAACTTTTTTGATGCACAACATTATCCAACAACAAGAGAAAAGAGGTCACCGTCTCATGAAACAACTCCTTCTGCTAACGCTGCTCACATCTGCCCTCATCTTCGTCTGCGCACAGAAAAAGGTTCCGGAGAACGCTCTGGCGCGAGTCGGGGATAAATATATCACGGCCAAAGAATTTCAATATCGCGGTGAATTTGCGCCGCACCCCAGTTATCCCAGTCATGATAGAAACCTTGAAAAGATATTGCTCAACAATCTCATCACGGAAAAACTGTTTGTGCTGGAACATGGCCGGGACAGCGAGCTGGCGGCGAATGAGAATTTTAAAAACTATCTCAAAGGCATCAAAGAGCAAAAGATGCGCGAGCAGCTTTTCTATGAAAAAGCCTATCATACCGTTCAGCTTGACTCGAATGAAATTAAGAAACGAATGATTCTGTCACAGCGCGAGTATGATCTGGAATTTTATTCCATCAAAAAAGATTCCATCGCCAGAGCTTTGCGCGATAAAGTCGAGGCAAATCCCGATAAAAGGGTCGAAGTATTTGACAATGCGTGGGGGATGGAAAATCGCCCCAAATGGACGGCCAAGTGGAAAGATCCGGACCATGTGCGAATACACGAAGCGCTGTTTTCGGGGCCATTGGCGCAGGACAGCGTCATTGGTCCTATCGCCTTGAATCACGGTGACTGGATTATGATGAAAGTTGTTGATTGGCGAGACGTCCTTTTGATGGGAGGATTGGATGCCGAACTGCGCCACAAGGAAGTCATAGAGAAAGTCACTATGAACAAGGCGACGCTGGCGTGGGACAAATATATCAGCGATGTGATGAGAGGAAAACAGATTGAATTCAATCCGGATGTCTTTCTGAAATTGGCCGAATTGACCTACAATCTGGAAACCGCGGCGGACAGGGCGGAACAGCAAATGGTCATGCGCAATTTTTGGCAGCAAGAGGATAGCCTCTTGACGGCCGCCGATTTGCCGAGCGAAGAGCTGTTTTTGCAGCAGCCATTTTTTATCATCGACGGCGTGACCTGGACGGTCGGAGATTTTCGCGCTGCTATCGCTTCTCATCCACTCGTCTATCGCAAGCGAACGGCAGATCGCTCTGCCTTTTATGAACAATTCAGAATATCAATAGCTGATCTTGTTCGAGATCAGTATCTGACCCAGGAAGCTTACAAGATAGGCCTGGACGAGGACGTCCAGGTGGCACGGACCGTGGAAATGTGGCACGACGCCCTCCTCAGCACCTATGAACGAGACCAGACGCTCAAACGATTGGGAGAAGCCTTTCCCGATACCACCGATCCTTCTCGCCAACAAAATCTTAAAAAAGCTTTTGACAATTATCTCGAAGAGCTTTTCGCAAAGTATGATGATGCGATTCAGGTGGATGAAGAACTGTTCAATGAAATCGAGCTGACCAACACGCAACTCTTTGTCATGCAAGGTCAGGTGCCCTATCCTGTCGCCGTACCAAGCTGGCCGATGTTTTCAACCAAAAACACGCTGGGGTACAAGACTTTATCAAAATAGCAAAAGCTAAAAATTTTCACTTGACATTTAGGCTGGCTTTGGATACTTTGTTGATAATTTTTACTTGTTGCAGAGTAAAGCCAACCGATAGTTTTGTAAAAAATGTTCCAGGCTGAGGCCCCAAACCTTTCATTTTCAATGTCTGCATGTGCGATAACCCACGGAGTGAGGATGGTCACACTCATAGAGATCGCAAAGACGGCACATGAAGACGGTCGAAGAGAGATGAAAATCATAAAGCAACAGATAAATTCTTCGATTGAATTCATCAGCTTTTATCCTTGCTACACAAGCAACACACTCACGATGTCTATAATATATGAGTAAGGACTCCAGGTCGATGAGGTCATGCTGTTTGATAGTGTGATAGATGAAAATCTGCAGTTAATCAAATGTGAAACCGACTCAAAGGCGGCTGAACGCGATCAAGATGATGCAAAATCTGATCATATTCCATTAACCAGGGAGTGCGTAAGAATGAACAAGAGGATTTTTATTTTTCTGCTGATGTTGACGGGTGTCGGCGTGCAGTCTCTTCACGCCGGCACAACCGGCAAAATAGCCGGCGTCGTCCGCGATGCCGAGACTCGAGAGCCATTGCCCGGCGCCAATGTCACCATTGAAGGCACAACGCTGGGCGATGCCACGGATCTGGATGGCAACTTTAGCGTGATTGGCATCCCGCCCGGCAATTACACCGTCGCCGTCACCATGATGGGCTACAAGCGACACCGCGTGCAGGACGTCGGCGTGCGCATCGACCTGACGACGCCCCTCAATGTCGATCTGCAAGTGACCGTGCTCGAAAGCGGCGAAGAAGTGACTGTTGTCGCTGAGCGTCCCATCGTGCAGATGGACATGACCTCGTCGCTGTCATCGGTCGCCGCACGCGAAATTGCAGCCTTGCCGGCGGAGAGCGTCAGCGAAGTTTTGAGTTTGCAGGCCGGTGTGGTGAATGCCGGCGGCATCCACATTCGCGGTGGTCGCGCCAACGAGGTGGCCTACTGGGTGGATGGCGTTGTGGCGACGGATGTCTACAATGGCGGCAACACGTCGCGCATCGAGAATCCGGCCATCGAGGAGCTTCAGGTCATCTCGGGCACGTTCAACGCCGAGTACGGCCAGGCCATGTCGGGCATCGTCAATATCATCACCAAGGACGGCGGGCCGCGCTACAGTGGCGAACTCACCGGCTATGTCGGCGATTATTTCAGCGGTGACGAGATGTACAGCGTCATGAAAAAGGTCACCGATGTTGTGGATCCGACGACGGGCGATCTGCTCTATCAAACGACCGATGAAGAATATCCGCTGAGAGGCTTTAATCCTGTCTATAATCTGCAAGGGAGCCTGAGTGGTCCGGTTCCTTTCACCGCTGACAGACTGACATTCTTCGCCAATGTCCGTTATTATGAAAACGAAGGGTATTTGTACGGCCGCGATTGGTACAAACCGCAGGGCATCGCCGGCGACAGTTCGCTCATACCCATGAACGGCAGTCAGAGTCTGACCGGGCTCGGCAAACTGTCGTTTAAATTGTCCGACAACATGAAGCTGACCTACAGTCTGAACGCCTCGGACAGCTACAGCCCGCGCGGTTATTCGGAAAACTACAAGTATGTCCCGGAGGGCCGCAACCAGTCCTTTGGTGCGACAATGACCCACCTGTTGAGCTTTAACCATGTGCTGTCACAAAAGACTTTCTATGAAGTGAAATTAAACCGCATGTCGAATGAGAGTCAGAGCTATCTCTATGAAGATGAAAATGCTCGTCCCCACTGGTTGGTCACCTATCAGTCGCCGGTTGACACCACGGGTGAAAATTTTGAAACCGTCGTCTTTGACCCGGCAATGAATCCGTCCCAACTTGATTCTGTCAAGTATTATGACTATAGCTATCGCTGGATTCCCGATCCGAGCAACTATGAAGGTTATGTCCACGCGGATTCATCACAAGATCCGACCGGTTATAGCTATAAACGCGCCGGCACCGATCTCGGACGCAGCTGGCGCCGGACATCGTACTGGATAGGCAAGTTCGATCTGACGAGTCAATTCAATCAGCGGAATCAGCTCAAGGCCGGCTTTGAAGTCCGCTTGCACGAGCTGGAGCTGGACAGCTACACGCTGATTTCTGACGTCAATCCGGCGGACGGCGTTCAGATCGTGCCGTTCAAACCGGTGGCGCCGAACATCGGCTCGCCGAGCCGCGCCATCTACACCGAGCCGCGCCGGCCGCGCGAGATTTCAGCCTATATTCAGGATAAAATTGAGCTCA
>JAFGJB010000072.1 GCA_016929295.1 Candidatus Zhuqueibacterota bacterium
AGTTTCAGCGTCGATAATTTCACCAAGCCGAATTCTTTCAGAAAATATCATGTGACGAGGTCCATCATCGGACAAACAGGTGTTATATTCGCCCGGGCCGGCGCCGGGACCGTCATCCGGTGCATCACCAAAGTCCAGGTCAGCATAAACAGGACTCTTTATTGATGAGAGCGTTGCAATCGCCGCAATGGACAGCTTGCTCATCTGCAGAAAAAAAGTCAAATTGAATTTATTTATTCGATCCTGACTGCTGTGATAATATGGATTGAAATCACCGCCCCAATAGGCCTGACTCTGGCAGATAGCACCAAAGCCTTTTTGCCAAAAGGGCGAGTGATCGCTATCAGGCGACCCGGGATTGTAGACTGTTGGATCCAGCGGAAAATCATACACTGAAACGAGATGAACGAGCAAGTTTGCCAACGCTACAGAATTGGCAACATTTTTGGTGTGAATATCGAACAATCCGTCATTATTACTATCCCAACCAAGCATTTCCAAATTGAGCACGCCTCGAATATCATGATCATTTGCGGCCGCCTGGTTTGCGTAATAGCGACTTCCATTCAAGTCAATTTCTTCCTGATCCCATAAGGCATAGACAATCGTATAGTCGGATTGGTAGCGAGACAAGAGCCGCGCCGCCTCCAGAACGGCAGCGACGCTGCTGGCATTGTCATCCGCACAGTAATAGGTGACCGCATCATAATGCGCACATATTATAGAGTACGGATTTTCATCAAGTGTTCCGGCTTGTCTCGCGTAAATATTTTTGCCCGATTGACTGTATATCTGCTCGAAAGTGTCCAATCCATAACTTTGCAATTTCTGTTTTATATAGGCAGCAGCGAGAGCTCGGCCATCGGAATCCACTCTCTGTCTGATGAGAACTTCTGCACCACCCAGCCAAACCGATTCTTCGCCTGACAAAATACGTACATATCTGACGAGAGAATCTATACAGGTTTGATTCACCAAATCTGCGATGAATGGATCATATTCCTGCGCATAAAGTGAGGAAAGACCGATGATAAAGATCATGCAGATGACAGACTTGCCATATTCATTGTTCATTTTGCTGTCTCCTCTTTTAGAAACAATAATGACTGTAAAGATGAAAAAAGAACAGATGGGGCGGTGAAACATCAAGACTCAGCGGCAGAGGCTAATACTGCACATTTAATCCGGCGCGGTGAGCTGAGAAGGAGGCCTTGCGGCAAGCCAATTTTCCTACGTCAGCATCATGCTCGCCATTATCCGGAGCGCGTTCGAGCATCCAGTTTGTAATATTAATTTCAGGATCTGTCAAAAATCGCGGGTGCTTGACCGTCACTGGAGTTGTTTGAGACGGTTGATTAGAATCATTCATTTTAGCTATTCTGATGCTTGAAAAATACCGATTCATCTATACACGCGTTTGTCTGATCAAAGCCGTATGGTGTACGATGAAATTAATTTGCCAGACTTTTGAATAGCGTTTTACTGAATATTAATTGCCATGCAATTTACTGGGAGTTTTGGACAGAGGTCATCCACCGACATGCCCTTTCCACTCCGTTTGCGTTATATGTTCCCCGACCTAACGTCTTGAATTAAATACATTTCGATATAAAATCAACAATAACGTGTGAAACATTATTCCAAAATATGCCAAAATCCTTAACTCCAGTAGAATTAGGGATTCGCAACTGGCGACTCACCAAATCGAACTGAGGACACCCGGATTACTAGTCCGAGAGCTCAGAAGCCAAGTCATTTAAAATCAATAACAAAAGGTGTTTCACAAACCAAGTCATTGGCTATTTGTAATATTTTGGACATGCCTGTTTAGCATCACACTGGCCGTTGTTCAAGCGCTGCGTGGCAAGCTGTTGAATTTTTCCATAATGAGTTAAAAAATCCTTCGGTCGGCCTCCAGATGAGATGGGGAGTGTGCCGAACAGAATGGAAATGATTATGGCAATGGCGTGATTCAGATTTGGAGCGCAAAATGAAGGCGGCTTTAAATAGAAAGGACTATCTCTCCGTAGCTGAGGTGTTGCTTCTAATGGCTGAAAATCCTTGCTATGTTTTGAATTCTTTGCTATAATATTTTACTATGATTGAAGAATTCGATTATAAAAAAATTGCCGACGAATTTTATAATGATATTCGGCAAGTTCGATTTAAGAACACACCAAATCTTCGACGAGTTCGTCAAAAGTACTCAAAAAGACTCGTTCAAGCATCTCCTGAACAAATTTTAGATTTTGTCAGATATTTCAAAGAACATTACAATTTTCGTTGGATTGCCTTTGAAGTCATTCATTGTCATAAAACTGCAATTAGAATGATAGGTGCAGAAGAATTAGAAGAATTTGGCAGACAAATGGATAGCTGGGGCGCGGTTGATGTATTTGCCGGGTATTTAGCAGGACCTGCCTGGCGAAATGGGCAGGTTCCGGATGAGTTAATAACAAGTTGGGCAAACTCGCCAAATTTTTGGTGGAGACGAGCCGCCCTTGTTTGCACAGTTGCGTTAAATAGGCGAGCGGCGGGCGGGCGTGGTGATGTTCATCGAACACTAAAAATATGTCGAGTTTTAGTTGCTGATCAAATGATATGGTAATAAAAGCGCTATCCTGGGCATTACGAGAATTAATTCCTCATGACCGGGAAGCGGTGCAGAGTTTTCTTTCTGAAAATGCACATGTGCTCGCTTCGAGAGTGAAACGTGAGGTGAAAAATAAACTGACAACAGGCGTAAAAAATCCCGGGCGGAGGGCAGTTTAACATTGATCCTTTGTTTATCCGCTCAACAACTCTATTTAAAAAAGTACTGAACCGTAAATCTCGCTTGCGCGAAGGAGCAATTTTCATGATGAGACTCATCGCACCCGTCATAATGCTTATAGTTGTAAGCTGTTCAACTCCATCCGGGCAGGGTCACTCGACTCTCGCTGACATTGAAGCCAAAAGAATCCACCTGCCGAATGGCTGGGGTATCACACCGATCGGCAAAAGTCTTCCCTTGGGCGATCTCCCTTTGAACATCGCTGTTTCGCCTTCCGGAAAAATGCTTGCGGTAACCAACAATGGACAAAGCGATCAGAGCATTCAGTTGATCGATGTCGATGAGCAGGCTCTGGTGGATTCGCTTCCGGTGGGAAAAGCATGGATAGGATTGACCTTCAGCGACGATGGCAAAAGCCTGTACGCTTCCGGAGGAAACGACAACTGGATTCTAAAGTTGGATGTCGATAATCGCCTGCATCCCTTGGACACACTCCGCATTGGTGAACCCTGGCCTGAAAAGATAGCACCCGCCGGCATCGCTCTGGATGACGACAGGAAAGTGCTGTACACCGTCACAACTGAAAATAATTCGCTCTACGTCATAGACATTGATGCAAAAAAAGAGGTGCAGCGTTTTCCGCTGGGCGGAGAAGGATATACCTGCCTGCTCTCGCCCGATAGAAAGATTTTGTACATCAGTTGCTGGGGCTGCGACAAGGTGCAAATGTTCGATACTGAAAGCAGGCAATTCGCCGGTTCCATCGATGTCGGGGATAATCCAAACGACATGTGTCTCAGCAAAGACGGTTCCCATTTGTTCGTGGCGAATGCAAATGATAATTCGATCTCGGTGATCGATCTGAAACAACGGCGGGTCATTGAAGTACTCAATGCCGCGTTATATCCAGAGGCTCTTCCCGGCGCCACGACCAACAGCGTGGCATTGAGTGAGAATGGCAAAACCCTGTATATTGCCAATGCGGACAATAATTGCATCGCCGTGTTTGATGTCAGCCAACCCGGGAGCAGCGTCAGCAAAGGCTTTATTCCGGCCGGCTGGTACCCGACTTGTATCCGGGTTGTTGATGAAAATATTTACGTGGCGAATGGCAAAGGATTTTCGTCTTTTGCAAATCCCGGCGGTCCCAATCCTGCGAAAAAAAAGCAGGAAGGCGCCAGGGAAGAGTATATCGCCGGCCTGTTCCGCGGTACGCTCAGTATCATCCCTGTTCCCGATGAAGAGCAATTATCTGTCTACTCGCAAGTCGTCTATCACAACACGCCGTACAGCAAAGAGCTGGAAGATGTCACCGAGGGCCAAACTGGCAATCCGATCCCTCACAGAGTCGGAGATGCCTCGCCTATCGAGTATATTTTCTACATCCTCAAAGAAAACCGGACATACGACCAGGTGCTCGGCGATATTCCCGCTGGCAATGGCGATACAACATTGGTGCTTTTCGGCGAAAAAATCACCCCCAATCAACACGCCCTGGCGCAGGAATTTGTATTGCTCGATAATTTTTATGTCGATGGCGAAGTGAGTGCTGATGGGCACAACTGGAGCACCGGCGCGTATGCGACGGACTTTTTGGAAAAGAACTGGCCGACAAGCTATGGAGGCAGAGGTGGAGGATACTATGGCGAAGGCACCCGTGAAATTGCCAACAACAAGAATGGATTTATTTGGGATGCCTGCAAGAAATATGGTGTGACGTATCGCAGTTATGGTGAGTTTGTCGATGATTACAAGCCCAACATACCGGTACTGAAGGAACACTTTTGTCCCTATTTTACCGGTTGGGATCAATCTGTCCCGGACACCACACGTTTCAGGCAGTGGAAACGAGATTTTGATTCTCTGCTGACCATTAACAGCCTGCCGCAGCTCAACACGCTGCGTTTTATTAATGATCACACGGAAGGATTGAGCAAAGGCAAGCCAACGCCGTTCGCCCATGTGGCGGATAATGACTTGGCGGTTGGCCTGTTTGTTGAATACCTGAGTCACAGTCCGGTTTGGCAAGAAAGCGTTGTTTTCATCGTTGAAGATGATGCCCAAAATGGTCCTGACCATGTGGATGCCCATCGCACCACAGCTTATGTGGCAGGCGGCTATGTGAAGAGAGGTTATATTGACCACACGATGTACTCCACCTCATCCATGTTGCGCACGATCGAATTGATTCTTGGGTTGCCGCCTATGACTCAGTATGATGCCGCAGCGACGCCGATGTGGCGTTGCTTTGCGGATACGGCCAACGGAGCACCGTTTACGGCGCGTCCCGCAAATATTGATCTGAGCGAACGAAACATTGCGGTGAACAAATGGCAGCGGATGAGCGAAGAATTTAATTTTGCCAAAGAAGACCGGGCGCCGGATGCGCCATTCAATCAAGTCTTGTGGGCTGCGGTGAAAGGGGAAGAAAGTGTTTGTCCACCACCTGTTCATGCGGCTTTTCTCAAGGCAAGCAAAGATGACAATGATACACGAATCACAAATTAGAAACAGCATGAACCAAGCTCTCTTTACGTGATTGATCCAAACTCACGCAAAGACGGCAAGCCGCAAAGGACACGCAAAGAAAAGTACTGAGCGATTAGCTTTCAGCCTTTTAATAAACATGTAATTGCTATCTGAATTTCTAATTTGAACATAGAGATGGATACTAATTGACTGTTTTTATATTAGCTGGAGTGAAACGCCTTTATGCGTTTCAGGTGCATCGCATAAAGGCGATGCACTCCGTTAAAAAGCTCACAAACTATAGTATTTGAGCTTTCATTTTAGGATAGCGTGTGCAAGAAAGACGATATGAAATTGATTGGCTGCGGGTTATGGCGATGATGACGGTCTTTTTTTTTCTATTGTGCCCGATTCTTCGGAGGAGGCGGGTGGCATCTCAAGAATCCCGGGGAGGAGAGTCTTATTGCGACTCTTTTCATCGTGGTGTGTTCGTTTATTTTCATCATGGCTCTTTACGAAGGTCTTGTGAGACGTTTTAATATTGTGCGTTTTCTCTTCGGCATGCGACCGAAGAAAAAGCCGTCAGCAACACTTTCTCTACTCCCGCAGGCATAAATGTGTAAAAGAAACTCATCACCTCTGCTGGCAAACAAGCGGAAATTTTTATTTTGCCAAAGCGAGTTTGATTATTCCAGTGAATTCATCCGTTTTCATTTTGCAAAAATAAAATCCGGCTGCAATCGGTTCGTCACGATCATTTCTCGAATCCCATGAGATCGTATGATATCCTGCCAACTGGCACTCAGACAATAATTGCACAACCTGTTTTCCCAGAATATCATAGATTGTTATTGAAACATGCGTTGGCTGTGCAAGCGTGTAGCGAATGGTGGCATTTGTATTGAAAGGATTAGGATGGCAAGAAAGAGTATAATCGTCAAGCACATGTGATTCTCCAACGACGTTCGCTGTGGGATATTCGTATGCACCAATATCGAGTGTCGCGTCGGACGGACGAGACTCTGCCAGGCAATGCCTGATGTACTGCATGATCGGGAGATGTTCAGGAAGCACTTGAGAAAGGAGAGACGTGCCGCCATTAATACAGGGGGAGTCTTCAGCGAGCGTGTAATTCTGCGTACTGCACTCTGTAAAGCCGGGTTCCTCGCCTTCCACATTGCCACCATCGTTGACTGTTTCCGTGCCCGGACTATGGCTATTAAGCCATCCGGCCTTCAGCCAGTTGTTCCGCAGTGATATGGTGCCCGCACTGTTCAACATCGCCAGGTGCGCGCCAGAGGCAGTCGTATAAATGATATTGTTACGAGCATCACAACTCTCTTCATCAGTGGAGAGCCGGGCGAGTGTTGTATTTCCACTTCTTGTCGATACGATCGTGTTGTTGTAAAGATAGAGCGTCCCTTTGCGATATTTCGATTCATCGCCACCATCACCGCCATAGTGGATGATCTGCGAGTTGCCTTCGCCCTCTCCTTCGACCAGGATATTTCCGTAAACAAGAGTTTTGCGATACCTGGAATCCGAGTACCATTCTTCGTCATCGCTTTCAACCAGGTCCAATTGTCGGTTGCCGTCTTCTATCCAGTTGTAGCGGATGATGCAACCTGCAGAACGGTCTTTCAAATTGTTCCCGTTACACCTGGCCCGCAGGGCGCCAAAATGATTAAATTGAAAGAGAATACCATAAGCTTCGGTATAATTGTTATGTTCGTAATAGCTTCCTTCGATACCATTATCGTAGATATAATTATTTTCAACGATGAGGTCAGTCGTCAGATTGCCACAAAACAGTCCGTTTCCACAATCGTGCAGAATACAATCCCGAATAGTAATATGTTCGCCCTTTTCTATATAAATAGCCGCGCAGTTATTCACATAATCAGCCGAGCCGGATCTGCCCGTGAACGAGTAGGGTGGACGTCCACTTTGAATATCGAGGTTCTCGATGATGATGTATGCGGGGAGCGTATCGGGTGGCTTGTTCGCGCCGCCGATCTTTATTATTCCTCGCTGTTCATTCCAGAAATTAAGTTCTGCTCTGGTGGTCGCGTCCCGTCCGTCGATCACGGGCAAATCACCTCGCTCATTTGGGATGCCTCTGATCACGATCGGGGCGCTCTCGGTACCGGCATGGCAGATCACCCATTTTTCATGATACAATGGTTCCCGATAGTGAATCAGAACAGAATCGCCGGCACTCAGTGATTCCCAGGGCACATCACCGATGTTCGCATGCGACTGTCCCGGGCCGACCGAATAGACCCGTGTAAATCCTTCGTCGAAGGTCAAGCCAATCAATGAAACCATAATCGAGACTGCCAACGATATTTTCCTGGAGGGCATTAAAGGCTCATCTGAATAATGTGTATTTTGCCACCGGGATCTTGGCTCGGCTTTTGGCCGCAACCAAAAATATCCAAACCACCGAGGGCGCCGAGAACGCCGAGAAAATAAATGAAACAAAATTTTCCAAAGTCTGTCATGTTCACTCCAGGGGCCATTATTGAAGAAAAAAACGTCTGTTTTTCCTCTGTAATACAAGGCGGCAACATCGTGTTTTTTTAGCAAAGTTTTTGTACATTCGGCAAATACACCTATTTTCTTTCAATATTTTTCAATGCAGAGGCGTAGAGAACGCAAAGGTTCGCGAAGAAATGATATTGATTTTTCATTGCCTCGCTTATCTATACAGGTTTAAAATACCGCAGCACACCCATTTTTCTCTGCGAAACTCTGCGGTCCTTTGCGCCTTTGCGTTTAGCTTTTCGTAATTGCTACATTGTTTGGTCGCGGCCCAAGGCCGCGCCAAGGTTACAAGTACTCATTTTCCGGAACAACCACATTAAAAAATTCTTACGTTTATGGGACATTATCTATAGAGCTTTGCCGAACCTCCTACTCCAATAGCGGTCGAATTAATTCCTCAAAACTTGGCAGATTTTGGTCAAACAGCTCGGCGTTCACATCAGACATTGACGTCATCACGATGACCATTTCCTTGCTGGGCATGATAAAAATATAACTGCCACCTGTTCCCCAG
>JAFGJB010000073.1 GCA_016929295.1 Candidatus Zhuqueibacterota bacterium
CTGGGGAACAGGTGGCAGTTATATTTTTATCATGCCCAGCAAGGAAATGGTCATCGTGATGACGTCAATGTCTGATGTGAACGCCGACCTGTTTGATCAAAATCTGCCAAGTTTCGAAGAATTAGTTAGACCACTATTGGAGTAGGAGATTCGGCAAAGCTCTCTAGATCATGTCATATAAACGAGGTGCGTTGATGAAATTTTCCCAAATACTTTTCATGCTCCAAATGGCTTGTTTCCTGAATTTTCATGTTCAGTCTGCCGACACACCACTTATCATGGTCGATCAGTTTGGCTATCGTCCGCGCGACGGCAAAATCGCGGTCATTGCCAATCCACAAGCCGGCTTTAACGCCTCAGTCGAGTTTATTCCTGGCGCCGAGTACCAGGTGCGACGAGCCGGAACCGAAGATGTGGTTTTTGCCGGCACTCCCGAGGTCTGGCGAAATGGTGCCACGCACACGCAGAGCGGCGATAAAGGCTGGTGGTTCGATTTTTCCGATGTCACCGCAGAAGGCACTTATTACGTTTTCGATGTGGAAAATAACGTGGCATCCTATACATTTGACATCCATGAAAACGTCTACGCCGAGGTGCTCAAGGCAGCGCTGCGCATGTACTACTATAATCGCTGTGGTATGACCAAGGAGGCACAATACGCCGGTGAATGCTGGGCCGATGACATTTCATTTGCCGGAAATCACCAGGATACTGAAGCACGAGATGTCAATGACAAAAACAATCCCGAAACGGCAAAAGATATGAGCGGCGGCTGGTTTGATGCGGGAGATTTTAACAAATACGTCACCTTTGTGGATCACGTTATTCATCAACTGCTCGATGCCTATATGCAAAATCCCGTTGCCTGGACGGATGATGTCAATATTCCCGAGTCGGGCAACGGCATTCCGGATATTCTCGACGAGGTCATTTGGGAGATCGAATGGCTAAAAAAAATGCAAGACACCGAGGACGGGGGCGTACACATCAAAATGGGTTCAATCACCTACAATCTCGGCTCACCGCCTTCAAGTGACAGAGCCCCGCGCTACTATGGCCCGAAATGCTCTTCATCATCCATTGCCACGGCCGGTATGTTTGCGCACACGGCTATCGTGCTGTCCCAGTTTGCTGCCTTAAAAGATGACGCACTGGAGTTGCGAGAACGAGCGATATTAGCCTGGAACTGGTACCACAACAATCCCAAAAGTGAAACCTGCGACACACAAGAGATAAAGTCCGGCGATGCCGACGTGAGTGTTGATGCCCAACAAGAAATAGCGGTGACTGCGGCAGTCTATCTTTTTGCGTTGACCGGTGAATCGATTTACAATGAATACGTGATCGATCATTACAAGGAGGTGGACAATCTGGGCTGGTGGGGACCTTATCGCATGGATCGGGGCGATGCGCTGCTTTACTATACCGCTAGTGCAGGCGCCAACTCCGCGGTCGCCAATGATATTCTCGCCAAACTGAGAAATGCCGGGCAGTCCCTGGGTGATTTTTACAAGCAGGATGACCGCGACTTGTACCGGGCCCACATGCCGGATGCGCAGTATCACTGGGGCAGTAACGCGGTCAAAGCTAACACCGGCAATCTGAATATGAACTTGATCACCTATGACCAGGATACGGCAAACCATAGTTCTTATGAGGAAAAAGCCCTCTCATGTCTTCACTACATGCACGGCGTCAATTCCCTCAACCTGGTTTATCTGTCCAATATGTATGACTATGGTGCAGCCGGACGGTTTTCGATTGCTGCATAACTATCCGAATCCCTTTAATGCCTCCACAACCATTCGATTTGAGCTCGCTCGGAGCCAAAATATCCGGCTGCGTATCTATAATATGAATGGGACGTTGGCCCAGCAACTTTATCAGGGTACTTTGAATGCCGGGGCGCACGCCATGAGCTGGGATGCAGATGCTCATGCGACAGGTGTATATCTGGTCGTGCTAAATGGGGAAAGTGGATTAAAACGTGTATGCAAGCTGCTGCTGGTCAAATAAATGATATCGTGGTCTTTCCCGATCGTTTGGGCCCGGTGACAAAGAGAACCGGAAACTCTAACGCCAATTGAGCCCGTAGGGATGATTTAAATAAAAAAAGATAATCAATTCCGAATTATGGATTTTTTATTTCATCAATGTTTTCAAAGATAAATGGTTTTTGATTATCAGACGGAATCAACTTGACGTTATCCAGCACAAGCTTATTTCCGTTTTTTGCCATAATGGCTGGATTCCCGCTGTTGGTTTCGAAAATCACATGATGCAGTTCGAGAATATCAAAAAGGTTTACATTAAGTAAGGCCGGCACTTCCTGCTTTACACCTTCAAAAGTGAATTCGGTAAATTCGGATCCTTTTCGTTCGGACATGGACGAGTTACGAACGATTAATTGTAAACTTTTGGTCGAATCTCCGATCATATTGAATGTTTTTTTAACATCAGTTGCTGTCAGATTTTCAAAGATAATTTCGGCAGCCGGCTGGCCGGTTTGCCAGAGTCCGTTCCTGAAATTATAATTAAATATCTGATCAACATGGTCTATGGTAACCTCTCGTATCAACCAGTTGCCGTTTTTAAGTTGCGGATCCTCATCCGGGGGCGAGAAATGTGTAAAGGCTGATAAAGTATTGTTTCGGTGCTGTGAGAGATGTTCATATTCTCCCGGCCCCCAAATGTGGCAATTCTTTACAACCAGGTTAAAGCACCCGAAACGAAAAGCATTGCACGATGTATTTGCTTTGCAGTTTTCAAAAAGAAAGTCCTGGTTGTCATTGCCGGCAAAAGCGTCATCGCCAGTGCGGATGTCACAGTTTCTTATGTGGAAATCCTTGCAGAAGCGCGTATGCACACCATCATGGCCGCCGCGAATAGTTACATTGTCAACGATACCGTCGCTACATTTTCGGCAGTTGATAGCCCAGTTAGCCGAACGAGTTATTGTTATGTCCCTGATGATAATGCCGTTGCAATTTGTCAAGCGAACGGCATGCGGTCCGCGGAAACCTTCTTCTCCTTCTGGATTCGGGAGATTGATTCCGTCAATAAGCCCCTCACCGATTATGGAAATGTTTTTCAGGCTGTCCCCCATAATTAATCCATTTGTCCATTTCCACTCGCCAAAATCTGCGAGATCGCTGCTGCTTTGCACAATCGCACCTTTGTCAAATTGAAGGGTTACATTATCTCTTAAATGCAAGCCGCCCGTTATATAGTTCCCCTGCGGAAATAAAACCGTGCCCCCACCTGCATGACTCACAGAATCGATAGCTTGTTGTATATACTCTGTGGTAACAGTATTTGCATCGGGAGAAATGGGAATGACTATGGCGACTTTGCCTTTACAATGATGAAATATCATCAGTGGAAATAAAACAATGAATAACACGTCGAAAAATTTTTTCATCATGGAATTATTTTTCTGTCCTTAATCATTCTGTCCTTAATCCTTAGTCTTGTCGATAATTTTGGTCACTTATGATCGAATGAAATACAGCCTTTGCTTCAGTATCCAGTCAAATGGAGTCCTAAGGGAAAGGCAAAGTCATCGAAAAGAATTCTCATCCGCTCAAAAAAGTCCTTGTTTATCGAATCAACAGCATTCTGCGAATCCTGGAAAAATCTTCCGACCGCAATTTGTATAAATACACACCGCTCGCCAAATCGAATGCGTCAAATTCTATAACATTCAAGCCAGGCGGTACAACACCATCGACCAGCGTCGCAATCTCGCGTCCTGTCAGATCAAATACTTGCAACTTGACATGCGATAAATGGGGAACTGTGTATCGAATTATAGTTGTCGGATTAAACGGATTGGGATAGTTTTGCTGCACGTCAAAATTCGCAACCCTTTTTGCCGGCGAATCGGCAACCGCCGTACTGCCGGCAATTGGCGGCGGATTTTCGCGCACCCGATCCACGGGCAGCGTAATCATGTTGTAGCCCATCCAGTCGCTGGTAATGAAGCGAAATCTGCCAATGCCCATATCCTGATTGGTGGTCCAGTTATCCCATTGCGCCGTCATGGATTCCCACCAGTCACCGCCCACGCTCATCAGATAGCGCGCTTCATCGCGGTCATCCACGCCATCCGGGTCGTCTAAAATCAGGCGGCACTGAACAGTGACAAAGCAGCCATCAACATCATTCTTGGGTATTTCGACTCGGCCTGCAGAAGGCCAATAATGAAAGTTATAACCATCGCCGGCAGTTACGGATATACTGCCATCCGGTTCGGAACGAATATCGGCTGGTTTGTTGATATTATCGACAAAGTCCTCGCGATAGGCGGCACCATCGACGCGCAATGATTTTTGCAGCAGATGCCAGGCGCCATCCGTTTTGCTCAGATAGTACATGGCCATATCGCGTATTTGCACGCGCGTGTTGGTGGCCGGATTGCCTTCAATCCATTCGTAAAGCTGGCCCCAGGCTATGGCGGCGGTCCAACCCGCGGGCGGCTGCTGCGCACCGCGGCGCGGCTTTTGTGACCAGTCATACGACGACGGGACGCCATGCGGCAATCCTTCGTGCGGCAGTGTGGCATCGCCAATGATGGCTTCAAGGGTATTGTACGGTGTAAAGTCAGACTCGTCATCAACCTGTTCAATCACAACATCATCAATGGCCACATTCCCTTCCATGCCGCCCACATTAATTTTGATGCCAGGCTGTTTGGGTATGGGTTCATACAGAAAGGGGATGGGACCGTACGGTTCGTCATCTCTGGTGATATCGATTGTTTCTGTAAAAAAGGGGCTGCCGGAACTGATATCCTCGTGCACGCCAATCGTTATGGATTTCGCCACATCGGATTTGGCGCGTAACGAAATTTGATACATTTTATCTTGTTGCAACGGTACTCCTTTGGATACCAGAATATACCAATCATATTTTCCGGGCTCGTGCACGTCAATGTATAGAGCGTTATCACTGCCTCCCAAACCGGGTCCTTTGACCGAAAATTCGGCATTTGCATAAGGCTGTTCCGCCCAACTGGCATTTTCGTCAACAAACCAGGGATACCAGGATCCCATACCGCTTTCGAAATCGCCGTCACTGATCAGATTTTGGGCGGCGAGGGGTGCTGTCAGAATGCAAAAAATGACAGCGATCAAAATGTGTTGTATCAACGTCATGTAACACCTCTCATTTATGAGTTTATGTTGATTTACTGCACATCCTGAGCAAAAATGAGCCGAATGCTTAGGCGAGTTTGTGCAAAAGCTATTTATTGAATGCGATTGCGTTCGTCTGCCGGCAACGAATTGTCTTTATATCCCACATCATTCATTTACGCCAAAGAACAGTATCTTGGCCTCAGGACCATGAAACGTCGCTTTGATATGCGCGCGACCGTGCTCGTCAAAATTTACATCAACATTTTCATTGGTCCAGAGATTTTGATCGACCGCATGCTCTGTGACATACTCGAACGTACCGCCAAAATCCGCATCCGCCAGTTTGATCCAGGGACTTTTATAACTGAAAAACAAAACGACCGCGCCTTTTCCGGTTTCTGGATTGATCTTTTCGTGAATTTCCGGCACGCCGCCGATGCGGCTTTTTCGCACGGGTGGAGCGCTAGTAATGTCGTATTTCACCTGTTTATACAAATCCATGGTTTCTTTGAAGGTTTGGATGCCTTGTTCTGAAATGCTGGGTAGATCGCCCCAGATGCCATTTTGGCCGAGAATGAGCGAGCCGATATTAAAATACTGCGATGTGAGCGGATCGTCCGGCAAATAGTGCGTCAGAAACAACACCGACGGAATCCACTTGTCGTAATTGAGCGCCTCGCGACACAGTCGCGCGCGCGCCGGGCCGGGCCAGACAAACACGTTGGCGCCCATGCCGCCGCCGGGTGCGTACTGGAGGTCGTCAAATGACTGATAATAGGGGCCATTGTTGATGATAAAATATTTGCCCGAGGCGAGAAACTGCAAACCGACTGCGCGTTCGCCTTCGGTAATGTCAAAATCGACAATCGCTTCAGGACAGGCGGCGCAAAGTTTATCAATAACTTTGCCCATATATCGCGCCAGTAAAAACGAATAGTTTTCACTGCGCTCCTGTGGGGTGGCCGATTCGTCGCCGTGAAAATGGCCGGGCTCGTTGCAGCCGTACTGACCGATGGCATCCCACTTGAAATAGGTGACGCCAACCTCATCAACCAGGCGAATCAATTCGTCGGCATAGTCTTCCCAAAACGAACTGACAAAACACATGGGATAGCTATCTTCGGTTTCCCACACGGCACGCGGGCCCCAGGTATCGCCGTTCCAGCGCACGATATTGTCTTTGTTTTTTTGCAGAATATCGCTGGATGTGGCAGCCATGGCGTTGAACCATAAGCCGAGCTTCATGTCGTATTCATCCAGTTTCGCACGCACGGTTTGCAGCGTGTCCGGAAAACGCTCCAGCGACACCTGCCAGTCGCCGGTCTTCTGGTACCAGCCGGTGTCAATAACAAATACGTCAATGCCCATCTCATGCGCAATGTCTATCTCTTTGAGCATTCGTTCAAGATTCATAGATGCTAGGTATGGTTTGCCGTTCCACGCCTGGTTGCGTTCCTGGTAATTCCAGGTGTTGTAAAATATATAAGGCTCGCGACTGGTTAAATTGGGACTCATGTATTTCAGGACATGCGTTCGGAACTGTGCGGCGATAGCCTCCTTGTCGCCCTGAACTGCAGCGACATCAAACCACAATGTCTCATAGGTTGCTATGCCTTTGATCGGCTGACCGCCCCAATAATTTCCCTTGCCCGCGTTCAGTACAACATCGCGTGATTTATCCAATTGGAATTCAACATATCGATCAGGCAACTGACTGCCGTGCTCGTAGGCCATCAAAAACGTATATGCATCGTTTTCAGCGACAAGAATGGGGCCGTCCACGGCAAGATTGTTGTCGAAATAACGATCTTCTACCACGCGCTCCGCCGGCAAATAACAGTGGACCAGCTCGTCATATTCGGTGAGGCGTACTTGCGTGACCCGTGGAAAGGATGCCAGCGAGGCGCCGAGATAACGGATTCTGTCCGCACCGGCTGTTTTGGTCAATTCGACGCCGTTCTCCGAGGACAACACATATTGAAAACGCACCACGGGATTATCCTGCGACACGCGCACTTTTAATGCCAAATGAACATCGCCGTGCCCCTTGACCGGCCCGGATATGGTTGTTTCAATAATGCCATTGTACAGCATTTGCTGCGATTTGTCGATGCGCGTCCAGAGTCCGGTAACCGGTTCTCCATTTATTTCGAGCACCGGCGGCGCAATGTTTTGGGTGAAATCGCTCTTCGAAAGATGATACATCCAGAGCGCCTCATCCAGATTGGTGATTTCGACCTGCAGCATGTCATTGCCGATCCGCGTGTCAGCTCGCAGTGCTGCTGTTATAAACAGGAATATAAAGATGCGTTTCATAATCAGTCCTCAATCGGTTTATTTCTTATTCAGCACGACCGCCGCTTTGGCAGTTTTCAATGTATAAATCCTGGAATTGGTTGCGCACCGCAACCAGGCCACGCTGAAATTCCTCGACATTTTTCAGCAAGCCGTGTTTGGAATGGCGTGCAAAAAAATCCTGGTCGTATTTCCACCAATTGGCACCGTACTCGTTGACCAGCAGTTTGACATGATCGACCAAAAATTGTTCGAAATTCATCCCATACAAGTCATACAAACGTGCGCCTGACAAAAAGGGACGATAAAATTTTGGTTCTTCGAATATTTCAGACGCACCCGTTTGATCCGGTCGACCAAATTGCGGACAGGACCATAATCCCGCGTACATATCTTTGGCTTTTAACGTGTTCAACAAAGTTTTGAGCTGAGCCGGGCTCTGAAATTTTTCTGCATCGACGCGCCAATCACCCACCTGCGTGTACCATCCGGCGTCAATGACAAACGCTTCAAAGCCAAAGTTATGCAACAGTGGTAATTGATTGAGAAGATAGGTACGATTGACATCAAACTCAATCGAGTACCAATGATTCCAAACCAGCATGTACTCATGTTTGGGTCCGCCAAAGCGTTTTCGCGCCAATTCGGTGCGCTGCCGAACCCACTCGGCGCGATGCGCCATTTCGGATTTCTCCGAGGTTGGGACGATGGTGATAACGGGTCCGGTCACCATTTCGCCCGGTCCGAGAAAGAGCTGCGTTTCTTCCTGCGGCAGCCACACCGACCATTCGACGCCAAAGTCATTTTTCGCCAGCTCGGCTCTCCAGCCGCCGCACCATTCCAGGCTGAAATTGAGCCATTGTCTTTCTCCGCCGATAATCCAATACGGCACATGCCCGTCCGGCAGGCGATCCGAACTGTGCACGCGACTGCCGAGAACGGTTTGAGCATCAACATTCAAACGGTTTTGAAACGGTTTGTAAGTCAGCGCATCCCAGCTTTTCATCCATTGGCCGCCGGGAATGTCCCAGGTGGTTTTCCACACCGGGTACCAATCCACGCGAATGGAATCGGCGCCTGCATTTTCCAGCGTCACATAAATGCGGAACAGTGTGCCCTGTTTTGCCAGTTCGACGACATGCGCTCGCCTGAGGCCGTTTTCCAGATCAACAGAAAAATGCGCCCGTTCAAACAAGTGATCTGATCCCATCTCCCATGCCGTCTTTTTGGCTGAGGCAATTAATTCCTGCGGTCCCCAGTCATCCATAAAAAAATAGGGTGATCGGTGCTCAAAGATCACCTGTCCGTCCTGGAGAGATACAGCCCGGTGAATGTGCGGCGCACCGCCTGGCGTTACGGCCAGCTCCAGTTGAAGTGACTGATTTTGCAAGGACTGTGTATAGCCCAAAGCACAGCAAAAGATAAAAAGAGTAGATAAAATTTTCATGTATTTAACTCCTGGTACAAAGATGCCGATAATGAACGTTGGATATCGATGTTTTCATGCTTGCCTCTTTGTTAAAAGTGCATTATACAAAGCGAGGGCACATAAGTTTATTGAAATTGGGAGTCGTTACTTGTCGACTTTGATCATGTACCACGGCGCATTATAGAGCGTCAAATCCAGCCGCTCCAGCAGGTTTGACGAGTTGAAAAGACAAATCGAGGTCACTCTCGGCAAAGCCGCGCCAATCCATGGAAAAAGGGAAAGTTCTCTGTGCTTTCGTATACAGGCTGAGCCAGGAGCACGCTCGATAAAAAAAGTACACGACAAAAGTTCATGCGTTTGTTTCTCCTATCGATAAGTTTGTGAACACCTTTCAGGCAATCTTGATAATCGCCCGCTTTTGTAAAATAAGGAATTGTTTTAAGACAGCAAACGACAAAGTTTTGGCGATATTTCGTTACGCATAGCCTCCTTTTGCAAGATTTATGACCTCATGTCGTGTGTCATTCAAATAAGCAGGAACCTGTTTCGGACGATATTTCAAAGCGATTATCACTCTGATCTACAAGAACAAGTCTTTGTTTAAATTAGCCTTGAGCACCCATATGCGATCCATCCGATCACATCGCTGATGCACACACTTTAATGAGTAAAAGCTTATTTTACTTGCTATATTTCGCTATCTTTGCTATAATATTTTGAGATTACAAAGAGACTAACCTAAGTGGATGCAAATGGCATTACATTTCTGAGGCACAGGAGGGCTGTTTTGTGGTGCCTAACTGTGCCGTATCGACGTTCGGAATATTTCCCAAATAAGAAAAATCATCCGTCTTTAATTGTTTCTCAATCAAGAAACAGCAAAAAGTGCCTGTGTAAAGACAGCATTTTGCCAAGGAGGCGATATTTTAAAATAGGAGGCTTACCATGGGCTTTTTCGACAGAATCAACTCGCTTGTTAATGATTTGGGCAAATTTGCACAGTATATCAAAAACTTGCAGGAGCACGTTCGCTTTTTCGCTTAAGGCGTAGCTTATCGTTGTGCTTGGATTAAGCGGATTGGGATAATTTGTCTGCAGCTTGAATTTTTTAACAGCTTCAATTTTTCCGATACATGCGTCTCAACCATTTGAGAGCTAAAAAGCATGGAGCTCCATGTTCCCGCATCTCGTTTCCCCATGCCAAACTTTATCGTCCCTTGCCGATTGTTACCACCTGTCTCTTCATCTGCTTCATCCACCTGCATACCCCAGGCCCATACAGCATCCGGCCACATGCCATCGAGAAGTCTGATTGCCATTTCATAAATTCGAGTGGTACCGTCAATTGTCAAGTGAATGGCTTTTCCTGCTGTCTCACTGTAGTAGGAATCAGAATCACCCTCCAACAAATCAAGCGTTTCATCAGCAATGGTTGAAGCTACAGGCCAGTATCGTACTTATTCTTCCACATCAAGAAAATAGCCTTCGTAGCTCCATACCCGGCCCGCCGGTGGAAGGCCATCTTCATACGGTGCGAATCCGAGTTCCACACAGTCACCCTGCCACAATGTCCCCCCAGTTCCGACGCCACCATAGTCAGCCATAGCACCAGGTCCTAGTACATTGGCATCATCGATATCTTTTACTAAAAGATATAAGGCTCCCTCATCTTCATTCCACAGCCACTTGAAAGCCGTTTTCTTATCTTTCCAAGAGGTCCAGATGTCATCGAAATCTTCCCAAAAGGTGATAACTGTCGGGACATCAGCTACACCGCTATCCCAAACATCGCAAATTGTCCAGGGAATCGCCTGCCATGCGGCGTCCGATGTGTCGCCGTCCACAACGACGGTTCCTTGGTATACTGTATATTCGTGAGAGTAGGGGCTATCCAGCATGAGGCCTTCCCATAAATCTGGATTATCGCATGCGGCATCATCATGTATAGGTTCAGTGTATTCCCATTGACGGAGGCGGAATTGATGGAGACCTCCGGTGGTTTGAAATCAGAAACCATACGATCAATCGTCCGCTGATCGCTATGCTTGAATTTCTTTTTCACATCCGAGATACACGCATTCCCCGCAAGGCGAATCAATCGCTGATCTGCGCATCCAACTTTGTCATTATGCAGATAGACAAGATAATCGATGATTTCAGCATCCATGCCGATAATATAGGCAGCCAAAGCGTCCACAGACACCAGGTCCTTTCCTGCCATAATGAGGCGCATGTTCATCCGATCGAAAGAGAGCAACAGTTGAGACGGGAGTTACAAACTGGCCGTTCAAGTCATCCGTCCACGGATTCATATCCGGTGGATTAAAGTCCAGGTGCGCCAGTCTAAATCCAACCAGAAAAACGAACGATAGCAAAACAAAAACTTGCTTTTTATTGCTCAATTTCATCTAAACCTCCTTAACGAAAAATATTAATTTTGAAATATCATCTCGAGTACATAGCATTCTATCAGAATTTATCCTTCACATGGGTACAAAATCTTTTAATTTAACCGGCGTTTGATATTGAGCAGAATAGTAGAGCGCCTCTTCAATCTTTATGTTTTCCATATAAGAGCGAATATCAGTGGCAAAGGGCCTGGCATCGCGCAGACAATCGATAAAATGCCGCTGGGTGAAATAGACACAATCGCCGGCAAAGCCTTTTTTCTCATGTTTGTAGACGTGTTCGTGCTCTGTTTGGCCAAGTTTCTGAACGCTCATTTTGCCATCGGCATAGAGACGAATGGAGCCGCCGTTACCTTCCACCAAAAACTCGCCGAATGTATAACGCGGATTTTCGGCAGTGGACTCGTTATAGCGGTTCGCATCACACGTGCCGATGGCACCGCTTGAAAATTCAAAAATCAGCAGGCCGGAATCTTCTCCCCGAATAACCGGATTGAGCTTGCGTAAAAGTGCATGAACTTTATCTACCTCGCCGGCCATTAAACAAAAGACATCGATGAAATGTATACCCGTCTCATGGATGAGCAGGCGGGGCATATCGCGAAAATAAGGTTGGCGATTCAGGTAGGCATCCTCCCCCCAGCCGTCACCTTGGCGGGAGCGAAAGTATAATGAGTGCAACCGGTCGCCGATAGTGCCGAGGTCAACAAGTCTTTTAATCTCCTGGTGCCAAGGCTGGAAGCGGAAATTGTCGTGCACCATAATACGGACGCCGCTTGATGCAGCCACATCGACTATTTCTTGCGCCTCGTGCATGGATGGCGCCAACGGTTTCTGGCAGATTATAGTAATGCCTCGCGCTGCAGCCTCACGACAAATAGACAAATGCGACGCCGGTGGTGTGATGATATCGATAAAATCGGGCTTTTCCTCATCCAACATTTGAATATAATCCGTATAGGTTTTGGCAATGCCGAATTTTTGGCTGAAGGCGCTCGCTTTTTGTTTCTCCTTGTCGCAAACGGCCACAATGTTCGCGTCAGGTATTCTATTCCAGGCGTCACCATGAAACTGACTGAAATACCCCGCTCCAATACAAACGCCTTTGAACCGTTTCATCAATAGGTCTCCAATCCCCGTTCGGGTCGCATCATGCTCCACAAAATCATGGCCAGAACATTGAGTGCTGCGCCAATGATAAAAAATGCCAGCGCTGAGCCGGTCCATTCCTTCAAATAGGGAAAAGCCAGTGCCGTGAGAAAAGATCCAATGTTCCCGGCCATATTCATGGTACCGGAGACAGCGCCCGAGTGTCTGCGGCCGATATCAATACAGAAAGACCAGGAGGGACTCAATGTCATGTCCGCACCAAAGATAGCAATGGACAAAAAGATGATCGCGCCCAACGGTGTATGCATAGCCATGCTTCCGACAAGTCCGAGAGCCGCCAGCGCAAAACCGATCATAGCCGGCAGCCGCCGGGAAAGGCTCCAGCGGTTCTTCTTGTAGATTTTGTCCACCAGCCAGCCGGAGATCCAGTTGCCCAGCGCCCCAAAAACAAGTGGCGCGGATGTAAACGCGGCAGCCTCAACGGTATCCAGCTTGTAAAGATTTTTGATATAGGGAAAAAGCCAGGTCAGACAGAAGAAAAAGGTGAAATTGCTGCAAAAGTATTGCCCCATGGCCAGCCACATATTTTTCGATCCGAACAGAATGCTGGCTGACAGCTTTTGCTCTTTTTCATCGGCGGGCGAGACTTTTTGCCGCTTTCTCTGAATATAATCGAGCTCTTTTTTTGTGATGCGACGATGTTCGCTGGGATCGTCGCGAAACCAGAGATGCCAGAATCCGGCCCAGAGCAATCCCGCGATGGTCAGGATGCCAAAGCTCCAGCGCCAGCCAAAAGTTGTGATCAACCAGGCGACAAATGGCACTGCAAAGGCGGCGCCCAATCGCGAGCCGGAAAAATTGATGCCCTGAACAAGTCCCCGTTCGTTCATGGGAATCCAGGAAAAGACCGCACGCGCCACGCCGGGAAATGCGCCGGCTTCGCCGGCACCAAAAAGAAAACGCGTAACCAGCATGGTGATAAAGTGTGAAACAGCGCCGGTCAATCCGGTGAAAACAGACCAAAAAGCCACCACACCGGCTAAAATTCGGCGCGGGCCAAAGAGATCGGCCAAGAGCCCTGCCGGCGTTTGAAACAGGGCATAACCCAACGCGAATGCCGATAAAATCCAGCCCATCTGTTTGTCGCTGAATCCCAGCTCCGTGGAGATGGGATCCTTGGCGACAGAAATACATATCCGGTCGATGTACAGCAACACCATTAGAAAAAATGTGCTGCAAACGAGCAGATAGCGGGTGGGGATTGAGAAGCGTTTCAGCATATTTTCATTTTCCATACAATCATAGGCATCCGTATTCGAAGGGATGGCTGTTTTTTAAGCATGCGCGCCTTTGAAACCGCTGGTTTTTATGCGATCTCTTGTCGGCGTCTGGTTACGATTTTCAGCACATTTTTCCACGCCGATATAAACATATCGCGGAAATAAACAACCGGGCCATACTCCTCATATTCATCAACAGCCAAACCCTTTTCCATAAAAGCTTTTGCAAAAGCCGGAATTCGCAACAGCTGATCCAATACGTGCGGTTGAACGGGATTAAACAACCGGGACACGGCAGGCGGATCTAATTCGATTAATTGATCCGCATGGCCGCTCCAATTCATGGTGATGCACACATCGCCGCCGACCATTTCGATAAAATGCTGCAAACCGCGAACGCCACCGCCGATAAATCCGAGCTGGTAACCGCGCTCCATACGCATTTGGTAGACTTTTTTGGCGATGACCATACCGGCTTGATAGAGGACATCAGGATTGATGGTGATCTTGTTCTCCTGCACGTGCTTTGTCAACCACTCATCGTAAATACCGGTGATGAGCGAAAAATACATAATCGGCTTTAATTTTGTTTCGGCACTTATTTTATGATACATCTCACACACATCCACAAATTGGCTGACGCCCATCACTTCGGTGGCATTCAGTGGTGTGTTTTCCTGTATCAGTGTGGGCATTGCTTGTAATCCTGCGCCGGTGGCAGGAATCTTGATCATCATGTTCGGGCTGATGTCGCGGTTTTTTCGGCCTTCATCGATAATGACTTGTGCCTCTTCTTCGTGAATAGGATCTCCTTGGATGCTCACATACCCATGTTCGCCATTGGTTTTCTCATAAACCTGCATAAAAATATCTGCGATACCGCTCACCAGTTTGCGCTGCAGGATACAAACAACCTCGTTATCATCATCCGTTTCGGTTAATGTCTCGTCCAGAACTTGCATGGCGAAATCCTTTTCCTCCGGATGAGTAATCATTTTCCAGGTATAGGATGGATTTTGCGTGCAGCCAACTGCACCCGCCCGGATGGCCATCTCGGCCTCGCGGCGGCTCACATTGTTGATCCACATTTTAGTCGGTGTAAGCTCGGCGACTCGATGAAAATATCCTTTTTGCATTGTTGTTCTCCGCGAATATACTGATCTCGTTATTTGAGATGTTTGACAACAGCGTCACCAATTTCATCTGTTTTGGCCTGGCCGCCCAGGTCAGCCGGCGTCAAGCCGCTTTCCAATACGGCTGTGATAGCGTTTAATATAGCCTCGGACGCCTCCTGTTGGCCCAGGTGATCGAGCATCAGCGCGCCGGACCATATAGCGCTGATGGGATTAGCGATGCCTTTGCCGGCAATGTCGGGCGCCGAGCCGTGGATGGGTTCGAACATGGATGGATACTCTTTTTCAGGATTGATATTACCGCTCGCGCCAAGACCCAAACTGCCCATAATGGCGGCACCCAAATCGCTGAGGATATCGCCGATCATATTGGTGGTGACAATCACATCAAACCGCTCCGGATGCAGAACAAAATTCGCGCTGGCATTATCGACGTACATTTTTTCATACTGTACATCCGGGTAATTTTTGCTGATTTTATCCAGAATTTCATCCCAATAGCGCAGGCTGTGTATAAGAGTATTCGACTTTGTCACATTGGTGACCTTTTTTTTGCGGCTCCTTGCCAGTTTGAATGAATAGTGCCCGATTCGTTCTATGCCTTTGCGAGTGAAAATGCTGATCTGAAGTGCCATGCCTTCCGGGGAATCCGGATGTATGATATTGCCGACCTCGGAAAATTCACCCTCGGTGTTTTCACGTACAATGACAAAATCCACATCGCCAGCTTTTTTATTACGAATCGCCGGGGTGACACCGGCGATAAATTTCACCGGCCGATAATTGACATATTGCTGAAAACCTTTGCGAACGCGAAAGGTATATTTTATCGCCGGTAAAACATCATCGACGCTCGGATGGCCGACGGCGCCAAAATAGATGGCGTCAAACGCGCGCAAGATTTCGAGTCCATTTTCGGGCATAAACTCTCTTGTTTTAAGGTAATATTCGGCACCCCAGGGAAAGTAGGTATCCTCGGTCGTGAAGCCAAACTTTTCTCCCGCCGCATTGAGTACCTTCACTCCTTCAGGGATAATCTCTTTTCCGATGCCGTCTCCCGGCACGACGGCTATTTTGTAGGATTTCATACCAATCTCCAGACTGCATCATTTTCTATGGCAAAAGCCCGCACCGGCGAGCCATCCATAGCTTTTAATTTAAGTGGTATCGCCATAAAAAAGACATATTCTTTTTCAAGAGCGTCGAGATTAGCAAGGCCTTCCACAATAATAATCCCGGCGGCTAACAAAATTTTGTGAATCCTGGTTAACAGGGGGATATTGTTTACATCTGACACGGAAGGTGTGTCAATGCCCAGCAGTCGAATGCCTTTTAAAACGCACCATTCGACCAGTTCCGGGCTCAGGCCGGGCGCTTGTTCCCGGTATTGTGGAGTATCGATAAAGGCGCTCCAGCCGGTTTTAAAAATCAAACCGTCCCCTTTTTTTATTTTCGTCTGCAGGTGTTGCACATGCGCCGGTGTCAACAAGCCTTTGGGATTGATCACAGTTACGTCAACAATATGGGCCGGTCCCATGCAATGCTCCAGCGGAATGCTGTCAATGCCCTCACGTGATACGTTATAGTGAACGGGCGCATCCATGTGAGTGCCGGAATGGGAATAAAGAGAAAGTGTCGTTGCGTTCCAGCCCTTGTCGTCGACCGTATATTTGGGAGCGAATTCAACGCCACGCATGCCGTGGTGCAAAGTCAGTGACAGATCAACAATTCTTTTCATCGATGGCCCACTTGCATTTCAAGCTCTTTTATCAGCTTTATTCTGGATTTACGAATATGATCTCGGCATAACTTTTCGGCAAGATCGCCGTTCCGTGCGGACATCGCCTCAATAATTGCGATATGCTCGGAAAGCGTCTCGGATGGAGGTCGGACAAGCGATGCTTGATAAGCTATGAGCAGGACATTACCGATCATTTCCAATCGTTTTAGCACTGTACTATCGCTGATTTTTAAAATCATAATATGAAAACGACGATCGGCCTTTTCATACGCTTCAAAGTTGATATTGTCCTTATCCTGCAGAAAAGGATCAAATAATCCGCGCAGCTGCACAATCTGATTTTCGCTAATTTTCTGCGCTGAAAGTCGCGCCGCCAAACCTTCCAGCACCTCACGGGCATAAAAAATATCGATAATTTCCGCGGCACTGAGCTTTTTCACGTACATGCCGCGTCTGGGGATACTTTCGACCAGCAGCTCGTATTCGAGCATCTGCAGTGCTTTTAGCAAGGGCGTCCGGCTTATGCCCAACTGTTCGGCGATTTTTTCTTGTAAAATTTTTTGTCCGGGGTTTAATTCTCCCTCAAGAATCATTTTCTTTAGTTCTTCATAAACCCGCTTTGTCAAGTCAATATGTTCGATTGGCGTCATAATTTTTCAGAATAGAGAGCGTTATGTTTTTTGAATTCAAAATTAAAAAAAGTATACGGATTTTTTTGTATGATTACAATGAAAACCTTCGACTCTGCTAAAACAAACGCGACGTATATGACATCCTAAAGATAAAAATACTTGACATTAATTCAAAATATTGTATTTTGAATTCAATTATATTTCTTAAAATGCATTCCGTTAAAAAGGAGGTCATGATGCGAAAAGTTGGCATAGTGGTGCTGTTGATGGCTTTTTATGCGTTTGCTGATACGTCGGTACTCTTTATTGTCGGTGCAGGACAGGAAGCGACAGGGCCTGAAGTTTCTGATGATCTGGTCCTCGACTTGATGGAATCTTTTCAATGGGACGTTGAGGTTATTTACCTCGACAATTCTGCCAAAATGACGGATTCACTTGGTTTGGATAAAGATCTGGTTGTTATTTCATCAACGGTTCTATCGACCGATATCGGCAATTTTTACTACGACAAAGCCGTTCCTGTTCTGACGTGGGAATCAGGCATGTACGGCAAACTTGGAATTGCAACCGGCGGAGGAAATATAACAATTCAGGAAACCTTTTTGATCATCGCTACAGAAGGACATCCGGCAATGGGTGATTATAGCGGTGAAGTCGAAGTGCTGCTGAACTCTCCTATGGAAGTCACACTCATTGATACAAGTCAATATTCTGAAAATTTGCAGCCGCTTGCAGAAATGATTGTGGATGACGGTTCACCAAGAACAGCAATTTTTGCGATCGAAGAGGGTGCAACATTGCTTGATACGACTGCCGCACGCGCTCGACGCATCGGATTCTTTTTCCGCGACAAAACCGCGGAAGAAGCGACCGAGGATGCTCTTACGATTCTCGGCCAGTGCCTAAAATGGACGGCGGGTGTTGGTGAGACGTCAGTCGAGGAACTGAAAAGCATTATTGCTCACTGTCAGCTGTTTGACAACTATCCCAATCCTTTCAATCCGTCGACTAACATTTCATTTAGCCTCCCAAATGCAGACGATGTATCTCTGTATGTCTACAATAATATGGGACAAAAAGTGAGTACACTCTGGGAGGGAATGGCACAAGCGGGTTTGCATACCGTTGCATGGAATGGCAGATACGATTCTGGCAAAATCGCACCAAGCGGCGTCTATTTTTACGAGCTTGCCTCGAGTCAGGGGGTCTCTCGTGAAAAAATGTTGCTGGTCAAATAAAAGGATTAAATAATGAAGCATTTTTATCGTCTATTCGCAGCCGGTCTTTTGTTAACAACTGTACTAAAAGGAGCAGAAATCTCCGGTGAACTCAAAAAATGGCACAACGTTACGCTTACATTTTCCGGACCACAAACTGGCGAGGACTCGACGCCCAATCCGTTTCTCGACTACCGGCTGAATGTCACGTTCAGCAATGGAAATAAAACCTGTCTCGTACCCGGTTATTTTGCTGCGGATGGCGATGCCGCCAATACGTCGGCGACCGAGGGAAACAAATGGCGCGTGCATTTTTGCCCGGATGAAATTGGCACATGGGACTACTCGGTTTCATTTCGTCAAGGCGACCAAATTGCTGTCAGTGACGATAATAATGCCGGCTCTCCAGTTGTGGATCTGAACGGCCAAACGGGTTCCTTTGACATAGCAGCTTCGGACAAATCCGTGCCTGACTTGCGTGCAAAAGGCCGACTGCAGTATGTTGGCAAGCGGTACCTTCAATTTGCTGAAACGGGCGAATATTTTTTAAAGCAAGGAGCCGACGCGCCGGAAAACTTTTTGGCGTATGAAGATTTTGACAACACACCGAATAACGGTAATCGCCGCAAATCCTGGGCGCCGCACGCCAACGACTGGCGCGAAGGCGATCCGATGTGGCAGAATGGCAAAGGTACGGAAATTATCGGCGCCATCAATTATCTGCAATCCGAAGGCATGAATGTTTTTTCCTTTTTGACCATGAACATCGAAGGTGATGACCGTAATGTCTTTCCATATATCAGCGACAAACGCGCTGATTACACGCGTTTCGATTGTTCAAAATTGGATCAGTGGGAAATCGTTTTTGCGCACGGCGAAAAGATGGGCATGTATCTTCACTTAAAAACTCAGGAAACCGAAAATGAAATGCTGCTGGACAACGGCGAAGTGGGCGTTGAGCGCAGTCTTTATTATCGCGAGTTGATCGCGCGGTTTGGGCATCACCTTGCGCTCAACTGGAATTTGGGCGAAGAGAACGGTGCGCTCGGCGATGTTAATCAGAATACAGCACAACGCATTGCTATGGCGCAGTATTTTTATGATCACGATCCCTATCATCATCATATCGTCATTCACAACGGCAAAGAGCCGGATGATCTGCTCGGTGACAAGTCAAAGCTCACCGGCTACTCGCTGCAAACCAGTCAGCCTGATTTTAGCCGCGTGCACCCGGAAACGGTCAGGTGGGTAAAGCTTTCCGCCGATGCGGGAAAACCATGGGTAGTGGCTTGTGATGAGCCAGGTGATGCGCAGCATGCGCTGGTACCGGACAAAGATGATCCGACACATGATAATGCGCGCCGCAACGGATTATGGGGCAACCTCATCGGTGGTGGGGGCGGCAACGAGTGGTATTTTGGCTACGCGCACGATCATTCGGATTTGACCTGCCAGGATTTCCGTAGCCGCGACTTGTGGTGGGATCAATGCAGAATTGCGCTCGAGTACTTAAAGAATCGTGAGATCCCGTTTTGGGAGATGGATCCACATGATGTCATGGTATCCGGCGCGAAAAGTTGGGCCATGGCCAAGCAAGTCGGCGATGTTTTGGTGTATGCACCGACAGGAGGTGCGGTCACAGTGAATTTGAGCGGCTGGCCGGAAACGTTTTACAGTGTAGCGTTTTTTGAGCCGCGTACGGGGAATGCTGCCGTCGGTAAAGCCGTCCGTGGCGGAGCCAAAGTCGATTTGAATGCGCCGGCGCCATTTGATACAGAGTTTGTAGCGCACATTTTTCTGGCTCAAGATGACACACCGCCAACCGCGCCGACTGACATTGGTGCCGAAGCTCTTGGCGAACGTACGGTAAAAATAACCTGGAAAGAAGCGAGCGATGAAGACAGCGGCATTGGCGGCTATATCATTTATCGCGATGGTCAATTTGCAGGTGGTGTCGGCGCGGATGCGCGTGAGTTTTTTGACAACAACGTCCGCCCGTCAACAACTTATACCTACACCACGGTGGCGATCAATGGTTCCGGCATTGCAGGTCCGGCAGCCGGCCCTGTTTCAGTTACAACCTGGGATGATACGCATGATCCCGAGCTCGTTGCTGTCAATGTGTTGACCAGCCGAGCCCTCGATCTTTTTTTTTCTGAAGAGGTGACGAAAGAATCTGCGGAAAATGTGGCACATTATTCGATTTCAAATGGCGTATTGGTTAAAAGAACCAAGGTGGCGGATGATTCAAAAAGTGTCCGACTCACCACGGATGAGCACCAGGAAGGTATCACTTATACGATAACGGTTGTCAATATTACGGATTTGGCCGGGCGAAGCATTTCGCCCCAGGCCAATTCATTGACGTATCAACTCTCCTCCGATCGCATTTGGCTTTTTGCAGAAGATGCCGATCTCGCCAATGGCGCTGCGCTCAAATCGCTTGCTGGTTCCCTGGGCGCTCAAGTCGCTTATTGTCCACAAACGAACAGTTCAATTAAATTCGATATCAATATTAAAAATGCAGGCACATGGTATGCCTGGGGGCGATTTTTATTCATCGGCGCGGACAATGATCCCAACTCTTTTTTTCTGAAGGTTGATGGCGGCGCGCAACAGAAATTCGGCAACAACAAGGATTATTTTAATGTCTGGCACTGGGATGGCGATGGTAATCTGGAAAACGGTCCGGGAACAGCTTTAAATCTCGGAACAGTGTCGGCTGGTGAGCATGCGATCACATTGCTGTGTCGCGAACCGCTCGGCAACCCCGGCAGCGCCAACATTCTCATCGATATGCTCTACCTCACTCTGCAAGGAGATGACGAGCCAACGGATGAAAAGGCACCCACTCGCACAGCCGTTAATTCAAAAAATAATAAATTGC
This sequence comes from Candidatus Zhuqueibacterota bacterium, assembly GCA_016929295.1. GTDB lineage: Bacteria > Zhuqueibacterota > Zhuqueibacteria > Residuimicrobiales > Krinioviventaceae > Kriniovivens. The sequence goes on from JAFGJB010000073.1 coordinate 21,271, forward strand.
CGGTCGATTTTGCGCTATATAATTTCCCCAATCCGTTTAATCCGAAAACACAGATTGAATTTTTCTTGCCCCATGAATCCAAAGTTTCCCTCGATGTTTATGATGTGCTGGGACATAAAGTCGACTGCATCGTACAGAATAAACTCTTCAGTCTGGGTATCCATACGCTCGTCTTTGATGGTTCCAAGTTGTCATCCGGCGTTTACATTTGCAAGCTGGAGACGGAATCGGAAATTTTCGTAAACAAGATGACGCTGCTCCGATAGATTAATTACATTTCAAGGGCAAAAGGGTCATATCCAAATGGTGCTTATGGATTATCAAATGATTCTGCAGTCAGTCAGACAATTAACCGCCGGATTTTATCCGGATTCATATTTCACTCAGAATGTTCACAGATGCTGCCAAATGGTAAAACAAAAACATGACGGCTAAGATATTGTGAGGTCTGACTGATGCAGATCAGATGCGATTTATTCGGTCAATGACATGGAGAGTAATGTCAAAATTGATACCGGCTTTTGTAAATGTACAGCAGTGTTCTGCACCGATGGACCTGCCTATCGATTGTCCAATGCTGCAGCTTCTTTAGCAATAGTTGAATAGATCGCCTTTGCTCTCCTGTACCTGCCTTGTACGACATCCAAATCGTGCGTAAAATATTGATTCCATTCATGACCGGGGGATGTTTTTTCGAGCAGGTTGTCGATCCATGCGATAAAGAATTCGGCATCCTGGACGCTGGCTCGTACCGGCTGATTATCCACAGTCACATATATCGGGGCTGTATGAGTTTGATGACCATTATCGTTCATTCGACGGGCACATAACCAGCCGCTTTGCAGCATCTCCTGTTTCGCACTCAGCACGACAGGGTGTTCAGGTGAAGCGATTCCACGCACTGATGCCACGATATTGCCATTGTAAATCAATTCAAGTCTGCCTGATAGTGTTGCTGTTGCCGTCCATTTTGCCGCAATCGTAACGGTCTTTTTCCCTGTTATGTGAATATCATCACCAGGACTAAAACAACCGTCCACCTTAAAATCCAAAAATTCCACATGACCGTTGCGAGAAACGACCGTTTTACCATCCCGAATTCCCTCCACCCATTTGCGATAGGTAAATGGCCCTTCCACAGCCACATAGGTCAACAGGGTACCGAATGGCTCACGGTTGTTGCAGGGGTAGTCGGTTCCGGCGCACAACCCGAGCCGGATGCCACAGTTGAGCATTTTGTAGTACGCGTTTATCGTTGCATCCGCGCTGTAATTGCCATAATTATCAGAAATAGAACCGTACACGTCTTCAGAGATAAAATCGATCGTTCCCAGAACTGCTTCAACCGGATAGTCGATAGGAATACAGCAATTCAGGTCATTTTGAATCGTATCGTTCAAATATTCCGTATGGCAGAATCCGACGATGCCATTTTGTTTTCTTCCGTACTCCAGAATTTTATATGGCGATTCCTCCCATATCTGATGGGCCTCGGTCAAACCCAGTAATACGATATGCCCGCCGAGTGCTTTGTGCTCGAATGTGGTGCCAAAAGGATCCCAATGCCATTCGGCATCATAATGGATAGTGCGGCCCGGAACAGAAAGCGGAAAATCCTGTCCGTTTACTTTTTCCAGGTCGATTTCACTTGGCTTGACTTCGGCATCACCCATATCAGCAAGCACTGATATCACCGCCAAATCATTTACGTCCATCATTTCGATGAGTTTCTCTTCAGGGAGAATGTCTTCAACAGCGCCACCGCAATCGCGGTGCACATGCATGTCACCGGCATACCAGCCGGCTGGTTCGGGTTTGGGACGGCTTGTTTCTTCTGCTAACGTAAATACGGATTGGCCAGGAATGGTTGCTGAAAAAACACCATCTTTTATAACACTGTTTTGTGTCCTGCGTACATTGCTCAGGCTGTCGGTGTAAAACATCTGCAATGGTTTCACCTGGGCCAGGTTGTTTAATGTTCCTTTTAACATCACGGACTTTTTTTGGCTATTGCGACCGACAATAACCAGTCGTTCGTTTGGATTTTGAAAAGCGTATACAGCCAGGCTGTCTCTGTCGCTTGTTGCGGCAATCCTTGTGGCCCCTGGCTCGACAAATTGAAAGACCTGGGCAAATTCATAATACTGCTTGCGCGGCGTCCAGCTTTGATCCGTCGCATTATAGGCAATAAGCGGCCTGCCCTCGTATTGAATCCAAAAGACCCAGTCATTGGGCGGTTCGTTGCCATAGCCATTTCGTATGGCATGTTGGTAAACGCAGTCGAAGCCGTCCCAGAAAATAAAAGCCGTGGTATTATCATCGAGTTGACCTAGCATATTCCCGATACCGGCCGTTTCAGTGACCCAGAAAGAGCTGTTTGGATTCTCAGGTCTGCTGACGATATTTCGATAATTCGCGGCATCGTCCCCGTATTGATGCACACCCCAGTGCGCCAACTTGCCCATCAGATAAGCGTCGGTGATCATTTCATCCAAACATTGACCGAACAGACTGTCACCGGCAGCATCAGGAACGACAAAACGGATGTCACTCATGCCGGTCGCGTCTAGCCTTTCAGCGAGGTTTTTTAGCACGCGGACAAACTGTTTGGGATCCTTCATATTCGGACCTTCCCTGCCGTCGAGCTCCGTCTCATTCATCGGCGACACCAGGGTGAATTGAATGCCGGCGGTGTTTCGCGCATACCAGAGCAATGCAGCGATCGATTCGGCAAATTCGGCTTCTTTCTCATAATCGACAGAATAATTTGATCCCATCCAGGCCGGTGGCGCGCCCATAAAACTGATCATCAGACCGTCTGTGATACCCTTTTGATTCAAATACCGCAAAGTGTTCCACACACCCCGGAACCTGGCATTGGAAAAGACGCTGTTGTAATAGCTGCAGTCAAAATTTTCGGGATCGTCGTCGTCATTGACAGCCTCCCAATCCATCTCTTCAATAACGACACGGAAAATGGTGGCGTCAAGATCGTCAACAAGCATATCGATTGCCGGTCTCACGACATCCGTGCTCCGATACTCGCCATCGGTCCACCAGGCACTGTTGATATTGACGCCAAATCCATCCATTTTTTGAAAGCGAACGGCTCCATCAATATTCACAGGAATTTCAGCGCCTGAAATGACCACGTCACCGGCCGCGCTCCTTTTTATGATCATGGAATAATCACCACCGCCGAGGCTTTTGAGCGTGTAAGAATCCGATTTCAAAAACTCGGCCGGTTTGACTGGCGTGCCATTTATCGTAACCAGCGCCGGTTCAAAAGCCAAACGCAGGTATTCGACTCCCCCATCATTCGTCGCATAATAATGAACGCGATTGTCCGCATACTCGACATTCTTCAGAATTCCTTCGGAATAAAGAATGTGGTTCTCTCGCGGCGGGGCCCATTCCGGCACGCCGGCAAAAGCGAAATAGAACATACGCGGGCATTCGCCATAGCTATCGGACCACCAGCTGTTGACTCCCTTGCTCACGGGGCTTTCGAAAGCTTTTCCGGTTGTGTCGTTACAGTAGGTCACCCAATTGAGTGCACGAAAGGCCTTTTCTTTATAGGTTTCATCGCCTGAAATGGCATACCATCTGGCACATTCAGCGGCATAGCGGGCGGTCTGATAATCCATCTTGACGAGAAACGAGTCCTGTTCTCCCACGATATTGGCGCCCCACATGGTCGAAGGTTCGCCGGGGGCAGATCGAAACACAAAATAATCTTCGGTCCATTTAATTAATTTTGGTATATCTGTTTTCCATTCGGGATCAAGCTCGGGAAAATCAAAGAGACACAGAGTCATATTACTTGCACTGAGATTACTTTTGTAAGTATTAATATTCCACCCGGTATCGGAATGTCCATCTGTCCAATAGCCTGTTTTCATGGGATAGTTGAGCAAAAACTCTTTTGCTTTTTCCCTGGCGTTTTTATAAGCTTTGACATTTCCCGCATCGGCTTTTATCAAATTATCGAGTAATAAATAGGCACCTGTCCAGTTAGCGCCGTATTCTGCGGTAATGTCACCTGATTTCATGACAACCCTGTACGGCCATACCGATTTTTCTGCATTCCCCTTTCTGGCATGTGCAGCCAATACATTGGCGACATTAATTGCCGCATTCAGGTATTTTACATCGCCTGAAAAAAGATACATTCTGTAATAGGTCAAGCC
>JAFGJB010000074.1 GCA_016929295.1 Candidatus Zhuqueibacterota bacterium
GGCGCAGAGCACGCAAAGGTTCGCGAAGAAATGATATTGATTTTTCATTGCCTCGCTTATCTAGAGAGGTTTACAATATCGCAGCACATCCTTTTTTCTCTGCGAACCTCTGCGGTCCTTTGCGCCTTTGCGTTTAGCTTTTCGTAATTGCTACATTGTTTGGTTGCGGCCCAAAGCCGCGCTGAGGTATCATTAACAAGCTCGTTCTGCTACAGCAGCGTCTGAACGAGCTGTCCCTGAATATCATAAAGAATCAATGCCAATCAAGTCCCCCACGGCGCTACATCAGTCGATACTTTTAAAAGGTCCTTCGATCTATTTTTCAAATTATCTTGTCCTCTCATTCAGGTGTTTTTCCATATCAATTGCTGTGCCCTCAACTGCATACACTTTATAACCGCATTTTTGATAAAGGGATTGTGCGATTTTATTATATGATCGCACGCGCAATGTCAATTTTTCAGCCAATTTTTCGCGCATGCAGATTTTTTCGATTTCATCGAGCATATAATGTCCGATTCCTCTTTTTCTATATACTGGTGCGACGACAACGAACACAATTCGCATTGTATGCTGCATGTCGGTTTTACGAATGGCGATATGCCCAACCGCTTCTCTGTCTATCATACAGTAGTATGACCGATGCCCTTCATCATAGTCCAGTTTTTTTAGCCATTCCGTTTCACAAAAAGGGACCTTAGAATCAGGCCAAACCAAATATTGCTCATGGTGGCTGGTAATCAGCGTTTTGAGTCCTTGCAAGTTTACGGGATAATTGAGAAGCATCTCCATATCACGGCCGCTGACTCGGGAAATGCGGCTCGAAATCCGATTCATTCACCCATCCGGCTTGCAGCTTTTCCCCCCGCATGACCTTTTCATAAAAATGATGATGTCCTTCATCGGCGTACAAGTACTCATCAAAAATGTGACCGTTGCCGAACATGCGGGGATCGCCTTGTTTTACGAGTTCGCCGAAGAGCTGCTCTTTAAGCCGTGATTTCAGGTCAACGAATTCAGGCCGCTCCGCCAGGTTCTCCACGCAGTCCGGATCATGCTTCACATTGTACAATTCTTCCTCCGGCCTCTTGCCAAAGTTTTGAATCCAGTAGATTTTCCTGTCTGGACGTGCACGCGACGCCAGCACCTCGGTTTTGGTCGGACTGCCATCGCAGTTGAGATAGCCGGTCTCGGGATTGCCGGCCGGCCACCGTTCCGTCTCAAAATTTTGCACATAGAGATAGTCGCCCGTGCGGATGCCGCGTATGGGGTAGCCCTGGTCATGCGGTCGGCCGACGTCATGGCGCTCTTTGCCGATGAGGACAAAATGCCGATCCGCTTCGATGCGGCCGCGCCGGCGGGAGTTGAAAATGGCGGTCAAACTTTTGCCGGTGATCGGCTGCATACCGCTTGCCTCTGGCGCGATGCCGGCGAGCTCCAGACAGGTGGGCGCGAAATCGATAAAGCTGACGAAATCGTCGATAATGCGGCCGGGATTTCTGATGCCGTTTTTCCACATGATCGCCAGCGGCAAGTGGTTGGAAAACTCGTATGCCTGGCCTTTGGCGCGCGGAAACGGCATGCCATTGTCCGCTGTGACGATGATGAGCGTGTTATCCAGCTCTCCCTTTTCCTGCAATAGTTCAAGCATTTTTTGCAGATGCAGATCAAACCATTCGATCTCAAAGGCATAGTCGAGCAGATCAGTGCGAACGATTTGATTGTCCGGCCAATAAGACGGCACGCGATCGATCTGCTCGATGCTTTTGCCGCCATATCGGACGCCGGCGCCATACTCGTAGGGACGATGCGGTTCTGTGCAACCATACCAGAAACAGAAGGGTGCATCCGCGGGTTTGTCATCGAGAAAATCGGCAAAATTGGCGGCATAGTCGCTGTTGTTGGTCTGTTTTGACGGCGGCGTCAAACGTCGGGCATTATACGGCTTGCCGGTCAACTGCCGTTTGACGCCGTTCAGCTCACCGACGACTCCAGGCGCCCAGCCCTTGGCCACATAGCCAACGTGGTAGCCGTTGTCGCGCAGCGCCTCGATGAAGGTCACGAACTTGGCGGGAAAGTGGCACCAGTGGTTGGCCGCTTCTTCGAGCTGCCAGGAGTTGCGTCCCGTGAGGAGGCTGGCGCGCGAGGGGGCGCACTTGGCGTTTGGGGTGTAACAGTTGGTGAATAAAATGCCTTGTCTGGCGATGCGGTCAAATGCCGGGGTCTTCACCCAGACGCAGCCATAGGCGCCCATGTGGAGCCAGCTGACATCATCGGCGATGGCCAGGAGGATATTCGGTCTGGCCTTTGGTTTTCGGCAGACGAACGTCGGCGCCAATAGCGCAGCAGCAGCCACGGAGTTTAGGAATGTGCGGCGGTCCATCGTTGCCATCGACAGCATTTCACTCGTTCATGCGATCAGTTTTTCGGTTGCGTCAATTCCTGCACTCGGTACCAGAGTCGTGATCGTTGTCCCAATGCTCTTTTTTGGGTCAGAAATACATAGGAAACCAGAACGAAGACGAGATAAAGTCCAAGGATTCCAAGAGAAATCCACGAGTAAAGCATGTTGCCGGTCGTAAATGTGCGAAGAGGCAACGGGATCATTATGATGAGAGGAACGGCCATGATGAATCCCAGGCCAGAGGCGTAGGTATAATCGACAGCCACCGGCGATTCAAACTCGGGATCGACGGCGCGCAAAAGTGCGAGTGCGGTCGAAAGTGTACCCGTTGACACCCCATAAATGAACAACGTCCGCAAAAAACGATGGTCAGAGAACAATCGCGAGCAGAACCAGATCGTAGCGAAAATGGTCGCACTGGCGCCGGCAAGAGCAACGATTGTCAATGGCAGCCAATATTTCGCCACCACGGTTATCGAAATGGCGGCAATGGCGCTGGTGACCATGATGTCGACGCTGAGTCCGGAAATGCGCGTCATCGTACGATTATCGACAATATGGTCGCATTTGCACACTTGAATGACCTTGCGGACGAGTAAACCCATCGTCACAGCAAATATGAAATGCAGTCCCCACAAATTTGCTGCCAGCTCGTGACCTGCCGGCCCGATCATGTCGAGCAGGAACGTGACGCCTTTCAGCAGCATCCAGGCGCCAAAATAGGACATTAGCACCAACGCCATATGCAACGACACCGAGTCGATTGCTTCGGTGTCCGTCGTCTGATAGGCGCCGACGGGTAAGTCGCTGCCTCTGGGACGTATGCCGGTCTGGGTGGTTTTCTCGCGCATGTGCTGCAACTCCTGCTGCGACACCCAGCCCTTTCTCAGCGCGTGATTGATCAGATAGATGCCGCC
>JAFGJB010000075.1 GCA_016929295.1 Candidatus Zhuqueibacterota bacterium
CCCATCTCGATGTGAACGGCCATGTGAACAATGTCAGATATCTGGAATTTGTCCTGGACAGCTTTGATTTTCATTTTCGCACAACGCACCATCTCGTGCAAGTAGACATGAATTTTCTCAATGAAGCCCTCCATGGGGATGTTGTGGATATCCGCACGCAACAATGTGATGAATATTACCTGCACGCTCTCTTTCGCGATCATGGTCAGGAGTTATGTCGAATCAAAACGACCTGGGACAAGGTCGACTGAAAATTTTGCATCATACAAATGCTCTTTCAAGAATAATTCCATTTGTCAATTTGTTGTAGTAATAGAGTTGGACATATAGAACGATGAATGTCGCTTTTCTCCCCGGGTTTCAAATAGTACACCAGTAGTACAGCAGTTCTCCCTTCTTTCAGTTCTCGAACAACTTGCGGAAAACGATCAAGGCATCCTCGCGATGCTGATCATCATTTCTTCTGTTGGGTCATGCAATAATTCATTCGTGAAAGGAGGCTATTATGTCGTGCAGAAAAGTGTTGCGGATGTTTGTGCTGGTGCTGTTGGTCCTGTTCATTTTTGCCGGATGTTCATCCGATGAGGAGAATCCAATAGCACCGACGCCAAAATCAAATCCGCCAAAATTTAATCTACAAGAGATCGCATTCCCGCAAAAGATGGTGAACTCGACCGACGAGATGGCGCAGAGAGCGATATCCCTGGTCGACGATGCAATGTCCTTCGAAGGAACGGGCTGCGTCTTTGATCCTCCGGAAGGCGCAGAGGTGCTGGCAGAGACGCAAACTGCCTGGGAGTATTCGTGGCAAGATGCGGGCTTGACAAAGAGACTGGCCATCATCCTCATCAGCGAACAGCATAAATGGCAACAGTTTTTCACCGGCACGGCGGACGGCAAAACATACGACAACTGGCGATACATGGATGCGGCGCAAAAGACAGATCAGTCGATGGGGCATGTCTATCTGTATAAAGCAGTGACAACGCAAATAGGGCAAGAATGGAGCTGGCATACACTCGACAACGGCAACTATATCTTCAAGGTGCAAAATTACGGCGAATCACCGGCAAAAATAGAAATCACCTTCGAACCCGGCAATGCCGGCAAAATAGAGAGCTACAAAGCCGGCACGACCGGAGCGCTCGTCTACGATCTGGTGATCACCTGGAATGCAAACGGCAGTGGATCGTGGAGGACGTACCAGAATGGTGCGCCCGTCGACAACGGCACTTGGGAATAAATCGACAGCCTCTCAAGCGCTCATCATCTGTTGAACGAAAAATCACCTTGTTGCGCTTGAGAGGATGCTGCCGTGAGGCTAAGTATTCGTGTCGCGCATCAGTTTGTAGTTGATGCGGTCGACGAGCGCCTGCCAGCTGGCCTCGATGATATTCTCAGAGACGCCAACTGTACCCCAGGTCATGTGTCCATCATCGGATTCGATTGAGACCCGCACCTTGGCCGCGGTGCCTTCTTTGCTATCGAGGACGCGGACTTTGTAATCAATCAGGCGCATATCTTTGAGAGAAGGATAAAACGGCTCCAGCGCCTTGCGCAACGCCATATCCAAAGCATCCACCGGCCCATGGCCGTCCGCCACGGTGTGTTGCAGGTGTTCGCCTATACGCAGCATCAGGACCGCTTCGGAATGCAGATGGCCTTCTTCGTATTTGAAGACGATGACGCGCGCGTTCTTCAATTCGAAAAATTCGCTGAAATTGCCCGTCGTTTTACGAATGAGCACCTCAAAGGAACCGTTCGCGTCCTCGAATTGATAGCCAAGATGTTCAAGCTCCTTGAGCCTGTTGACGATCTCGGTCACCTCTTCCTTGTTCGACAAGAGATCGTGTCCCATCTCCTCAGCTTTCTGCAGAATGCTGCTCTGGCCGGACTGATCGGAGATGATGAAGCGCTGGCGATTTCCGACTCTGGCCGGATCGATGTGCTCATACGTCAGATGGTTGCGGCGCATGGCGCTGACATGCACGCCGCCTTTGTGCGCAAAGGCGCTGTTGCCGACAAAAGCGGCCTGCTCCCGATGCGGCAAATTGGCGATCTCGCTCACATAGCGCGACAGCCTCGTCAAATCATCGAGCTTGACCTTGGCCGATAGCTGCACGTTTTTCATTTTAAGAGCGGCGTTGGGAATGATGGAACAGAGATTCGCATTGCCGCAACGTTCACCGTAGCCGTTGATGGTGCCCTGCACGTGCAAGACGTTCCGGTCGATGGCAGCCAATGAATTTGCCACCGCAACATCGCTGTCGTTGTGCGCATGGATGCCAAGAGGAATGGCAAAGCCGGCGCCGAGCACCTGCTCGATGATCTCCGCAAGGGCGCTGGTCAGGGTGCCGCCATTTGTGTCGCACAGCACGAGGCAGTCGGCGCCGCCCGTGGCCGCCATTTCAAGCGTCTTGAGCGCATAGTCAGGATTGGCGACAAAACCGTCAAAAAAGTGTTCTGCATCGTAAATGACGTGCTTGTCCTGATCTTTGACATAGGCAACCGAATCGTAGATGAGCATCAGGTTGTTATGCAGCGTCGTGCGCAGCGCTTCCCGCACGTGCAGATCCCACGTCTTGCCAAATAGAGTGATGACCGGCGCACCCGCCTCGATGAGCAGGCGAATATTTGTATCATCAGAAACCCTGACATCCTTGCGTCGCGTACTGCCGAACGCCGCGATCCTGGCGTTCTTCCACTCTGTTTTTTGGGCGCGAGCAAAAAATTCCATATCTTTGGGACTGGAACCGGGCCAGCCGCCCTCGATGTAATCCACACCAAAGTCATCCAGCTGCTGAGCAATGCGGATTTTATCGACTGCCGAGTAAGATATCCCCTCGCTTTGGCTGCCGTCCCGCAGGGTTGTGTCATAAATGATCAATGTCTCCGACATTTGCCGTCTCCTTCAATCTGCGCAGAATGTCCGACGCGACCTTTCGTTGCGAGCGCCAGTGATCACACACCATCTGCCACCATATCGCCAACCTCGCTGGTCGAGTATCCCATCTTGCCGGCAGCCATGCCTTTGAGTTTGCTGCCTGTCACCCGCATCACCGATTTTTCGATAGCTGCGGCCGCCGCTTTTTCGCCCAGATGCTCCAGCATCATTTGTCCGGCACAGATGGCGGCGAGCGGATTGATGACGCCCAGGCCGGTATATTTCGGCGCTGAACCGCCGATCGGCTCGAACATGCTCACGCCTTCGGGATTGATATTGCCGCCGGCAGCGATGCCCATGCCACCCTGCGTGATCGCCCCAAGGTCGGTAATGATGTCGCCAAACATATTTCCGGTGACAATGACATCAAACCACTCGGGATTCTTGACCATCCACATGCAGGTCGCATCGACGTGATAATAGTCGCGCTTGATATCCGGGTAATCCGTCTCTCCCACCTGGTGGAAGACGCGTTCCCACAGGTCATAGACATAGGTTAGAACATTTGTTTTGCCACAGAGCGCCAGGGTATTCTTTTTATGGCGCTTTCGGGCATAGTCGAAGGCGTAGCGAATCGCGCGCTCGACCTGGCTGCGGTTGTAAACCATGCTCTGCACCGCTACTTCATCTTTTGTCCCCTTCATGCTGACACCGCCGATGCCGGTGTAAACGTCGCCCGTATTCTCCCGCACCACGACGTAGTCAATGTCCGCCGGCCCTTTACCGGCCAGCGGCGTGGGGACGCCGGGGTAGAGCTTGACCGGCCGAAGGTTGATGTATTGATCGAGCTCGAAGCGCAGCCTGAGGAGGATGCCTTTTTCCAGAATTCCGGGCTTGACATCCGGATGCCCGATGGCGCCAAGAAAGATCGCATCATATTGGCGAAGCTCTTGCGGGGCATTTTCGGGCAGAATTTCGCCGGTGGCCAGGTAGCGGTCACCGCCAAAATCAAATTTTTGATAGTCAAGTTTAAAGCCCGCTTTGGCTGCGGCGGCGTTCAGCACCTTGATGCCTTCAGCGACCACTTCCGGGCCAGTGCCATCGCCCGGAAGTACGGCAATATGATATGTTTTCACCTTTCGTCCTTTCTTAATTTTCCGATTCATTGTAAAGCGATTTCGGCTGCGCCTGTAAAAGTCTGTTATGCGCATGCAGATAGGCGCGAATGCTCGCCTCGATCACATCTGTGCTGGCGCCGCGACCGACAAATTTTCGTCCGTTGTTGGCGATGGTCACGTGCACTTCACCCATGGCCTCCTTGCCGCCCGTGAGCGCCTGCAAGGTATAGTCAATGAGCTTGACCGGCGAATTGATGATTTTGTCGATCGCCTTGAAGGCGGCATCGACCGGCCCATCTCCGATGGAAGCATCCTGAACGACTCTGTCCTTGTATTTGAGCGCGATCGTCGCTGTCGGCAAAACCTTGTCGCCACTCAAGATATGAAAATATTCGAGCCGGAACGCTTCGGTGAAATCCTGAATTTCATCGCCGACGAGCGCCTCCAGGTCAGCGTCAAATATCTCTTTTTTCTTGTCGGCTATGCTCAAAAAGCGTTCATAGACCTTGTCCAGATCTTCCTTGCTCAGATTGTAGCCGAGATCCTGCAACCGGCTCTTCAGTCCGTGTCGACCGGAGTGGCGCCCCAGGACGATCTTGGTATCGCCCCAGCCGACGCTCTCCGGCGTCATGATCTCGTACGTCGTGCGATCCTTCAACATGGCATCCTGATGGATGCCCGCCTCGTGCGCAAAGGCATTGGCGCCGACGATCGCCTTGTTGGGCTGCACGATCATGCCGGTCACCTTGCTCACCATCCGACTCGTCTTGACGATTTCGTCGGTTTTGATATTCGTATATTTACCGTAAAATGATTCGCGCGTCTTCAACGCCATGACCACTTCTTCCAAAGAGCAGTTGCCCGCCCGTTCGCCGATGCCGTTGATGGTCACTTCCACCTGCTGCGCCCCGTTGCGCACCGCGGCCAATGTATTGGCGACGGCCAGCCCCAGATCATTGTGACAGTGCACGCTGAGGATCGCCCTGTTCATAGTGGGCACGCGCTCGAATATCTCCATGATGAGCTGACCGAACTCCTCCGGATTCGAGTACCCGACCGTGTCCGGAACATTGATCGTCGTCGCACCGGCACTTATGGCCGCTTCGATGATGCGAAAGAGGAATTCTTTGCCGGTGCGCGCCGAGTCCTCCGGCGAAAATTCGACATCATCGACATAGCCCTTTGCCCGGGTGACGCTCTTTATGGCCATCTCCAGGATTTCATCTTCTGACTTGCGGAATTTCTTGTCCATATGAATCTTGGAGGTGGCGATAAAAGTATGAATGCGCGGCCTGGCAGCCTTTGCAAGCGCCGCCGCCGCTTTGTCGATGTCCAGGTCAACGCAGCGAGCCAGACCACAAATCGCGGGTTTTCGAACCTTGCGAGCAACGAGCTCCACTCCCGCAAACTGGGCGTCCGAGGAGATCGGGAAGCCGGCTTCGATGACATCGACATTCAATCGCTCTAATTGCAGCGCCAGCGCCAGTTTGTCATCCACGCTCATACTGGCGCCAGGTGATTGCTCTCCGTCTCGTAGCGTCGTGTCGAACACGACGATTCGATTCTTATCCATAAAGGACCTCTATTTTTTCAGCCAACTCATCATGCTGCGCAGTTCAGCGCCGATTTTTTCGATCTTGTCTTCCCGCAAGAGTCGGCGGTGGGCATTGAAGGTCGGTCCATTGGCTCTGTTTTCCAGAATCCACTCGGTGGCAAAAGTGCCGTTCTGAATGTCCTGCAACAGTTTCTTCATCGCCTTTTTTGCTTCATGGCCGATGACCAGCGGTCCCTTGACCAGGCCGCCGTATTCAGCTGTATCGCTCACCGAGTAATACATGCCGCCCAGTCCGCCCTCATAGATGAGATCGACGATCAATTTGACTTCGTGCAGGCACTCAAAGTACGCCATCTCCGGCTGGTAGCCGGCTTCGACAAGAGTGTTGAATCCCGCTCTGATCAGTTCGGTGATGCCGCCGCACAGCACCGCTTGCTCGCCGAACAGATCGGTTTCGGTTTCCTCTTTGTAGGTGGTCTCGATGACGCCCGCCCGCGTCGCGCCGATGCCTTTGGCATAGGCGAGGGCGATATTTTTGGCATGACCGCTGGGGTTCTGATGAATCGCGATGAGCGATGGCACACCGGAGCCCGCCTGATACTGGCGACGAACCAGATGGCCCGGGCCTTTTGGCGCGATCATGATCACATCGATGTCGGTCGGCGGCACGATCTGATTGTAATGGATGTTGAAGCCGTGCGCAAAGGCCAGGACTTTGCCAGCGCGCAGATGTGGCGCTATGTCCTTTTCATAGACGACCGGCTGAATTTGATCCGGCACGAGGATCATGATGATGTTGGCCTTTTTCGCCGCCTCATCGTTCATGAGGACGGTCAAGCCGGCGGCCTGCGCTTTTTGAATGTCCGGATTACCTGCGTTCAACCCGACGACGACATTGACGCCGCTTTCGCTGAGGTTGAGCGCATGCGCATGCCCCTGGCTGCCATAGCCGATGATCGCGACAGTCTTTCCTTTCAGTACATCCAGATCAGCATCGTTATCATAGTACAGTTTCATCGTTCACTCTCCATCGTTTAAAATTTAAGTGTGAAAAACTCAAAATTTGTCAAATCAGGCCTGACGTTTTGTATCTTTATCTTTGTGTGAGGCATTTATTCTATTATTCTGAAAAGTTTTGTTATTTTGGCAATCTTTTGAACAGTCAAAAGAGTGAAACGTCAAACGTGAGACGTTACAAA
>JAFGJB010000076.1 GCA_016929295.1 Candidatus Zhuqueibacterota bacterium
CATAATGTCCCTCGCATGTCAGGTTAAAAAACAATATTTATAAACAACATCCGATGAATTATTCGGATGAGAATGAATAAAATTACATGTTCTGCAAGAGGTGTGAATCAGATCATGTTTCATCGGGCATTGAACTTGCTAGGAGCTGTAAAGAAATCGCTTTATTTTTTTTGTCGGCGTCTTTTCAAATTCTTCCGGAAAGATATCAATTTTCGCGATCGCCGCATAGCCGGGCAGCTGGGCATTGACCGTCTTGCGGTTCTCTTCCATCTGCTCCGACAGCTTTTTCTCACTGGTTTTCGCCGCATCGGCGAGCTCGTAATCGGGATAGACAAGCGCGACCAACTGTTTGTTCTTTTCGATGACGAGTGATTCGTTGATGAACGGCAGATTGTTCAACCGCGCTTCAATCTCCTCCGGATAGATATTTTGGCCCGATGCGCCGAGCAGCATATTTTTGCAGCGGCCTTTGATGAAGACATAGCCGTCTTTATCAATGATGCCGAGGTCGCCGGTGTGCAGCCAACCTTGCTCGTCGATCGCCTCCCGAGTTGCCTGCGGATTCTTGTAATAGCCGAACATGACATTTTCACCCTTGACCAGTATCTCGCCGACAATATGTTTCGGATCGTCGCTGTCGATTTTGACCTCAAGGGCGTCGATGGCCTTGCCGACGGCAAAGGCCTTGTTGGTTTGCCAGCCGTCATAGCTGATCAGTGGACCGCATTCGGTCATGCCATAGCCGTTGGTGAAGGGGAAGTGAATTTTTTTCAAAAACAGCTCCACTTCCGGATTAAAGCCGGCGCCGCCGATGACGATTTCAATGAATTCGCCGCCAAAAACATCTATCAGTTTTTCTCTGATTTTGCTGTAAATGACGCCTGAGAGCAGCGGCAGCTTGATCAAGTATTTTTTCACACCCGTAGAGATGGCCGGGATGATCTGTTTTTTATAAATCTTTTCGATGATGAGCGGAATGGACAGTATCAGTTGCGGTTTTACATCCTGGAATACTTTTATTAACATTTTCGGGGTGGGCGTCTTGCCATAAAAGGTGATATGGCAACCTATGGACAGGGGAAACAAGAATTCAAAGGCGCAGCCATACGAGTGCGCCAACGGCATGAACGAGACGATCTTGTCACCGGACTTGAGCGGAATATTGTTCTGAGCGTAGCGGATGTTGACCGAGATCGAGTTGTGGGGCAGCATCACGCCCTTGGAAAAACCGGTTGTGCCGGAGGTATAGACAATGGAGGCCAAGGCATCATTTGGAATATCAGGTAGAGCAAAGTTTGCATGCGTCAGCGAGCCGTCAAATTTTTCGAGATATTCCTCATCCGCTTTGGCGATGACCTGGAGAATGGTCGCTCTTTTTTTGTGCAGCAGCGAAAAATCGTCGAGGGAAAAGATCGCCTCCAGAGCCGGCATCTTTTTTTCATCGAGCTCGTCAAAAAAGGATTGCGCGGCGAAGAACATGACCGAATCGGAGTGATTGACGATATGGTGAATGTCATCCGCTTTGAAGTCGGGCAGGATCGGGACGATGACGGCGCCGTACGAGATGGTAGCCAGATAGACGATCGCCCAGTTTGTCGAGTTTTTACCGATCAGAGCAATTTTATCTCCTTTTTTGATGCCGCTTTTTTCGAAAATATAGTGCAGCCAGATTATTTTATTGGCCATTTGCGCGTAGGTGAGCGTATCGCCGCCGTAATTGGAAATTGCCGGCAAATTCCAGTTTTTCAAAATAGACCCCTCGATCATTTTTACATACCGTTCTTGAATCATATTGCTCTCCTTGTCTAAAATTTGATCACCTTTCATCACATTTGATTTTTTACCCGCATCTCTAAAAATCGTCCTTGCAAGCTATAATCCCCTCTTTGCACCAATGGCAGAGATCGCACGATGTCCACATAGATTTCGATCTGTTCCGGCTCAAAGATGTGACCGGTTTTATAATCTATTATCTCTATCTTTTTCGTTTCATCATCGACCATCAGGCGATCGATGCGGTGTTCGCTGCCGTCCGCCGCAAAGAGAGTGAATTCGGTATAGATATGCGTCCATGCAGCTGAAAAGATATCAGGATGTCGCGCAATGTTCTGATCCACCTCGTCAATGATCCGACTGATGTCGGTCGTGGACATGAGAGAACCGTAAAAGCTGATCGCTTTGTTGCGGCCGAACTCTTTTTCTTTTTGGGCGCCGCTTTTGATGAATGATAGATAATAATGCACCAGATTGCCAATTTCAACAGCATTCTGTTCTAAAAATAGTGATTTAAAGTCGACGTGCGCCTCACGCTCCAACCGCTCGATGTCAACCTGCAGGTAGCGGATCCGGTCGGTATCGAGGTATTTTGCGAGATGTGACATATCCGGGGTTGCCTGTGCCACTGGTTCAACGGACGCGGCACCAGGCTGTCCCATGTGACCGCGCTCGCGGTTCTCATCAAAGCGAAAAAAGTCATAATTCTGCTGAAAAACCGTGCGCAGATGCCCTGCAAAAAGAGTCGCCAGTTCTTTTTCATTTTTCGCAGCTTGTAGCAGATTTTCAAAACCGCCGCTCTTTTGGTAGGTGATGCACAGGAACAGATTCGATTTGGCGCGACTGAGCGCGACGTACAAAGTGTTCAACTCTTCGACGGCTTGTCGACGTTCAACGTCTGTGGCAAATCGTTGTTGCGACGATTGGCCAATAAGACCGTCGTAATTAAAGGTGAGGAGATAGTCATTCACCTCGCGATAACCTGAGGTGTATTGGAGATAGGTGCGCACCTGACGAAAAGAGCGCCCAATGCCGCCGGACAGGTTCCAGTATAAAAAGACGTTGTCAAATTCCAGACCCTTTGATTTGTGTATGGTCATCAATGTGATGGCATTGCTGTCTTCCAGGCCAACCTGCCTAAATGATTCACTGCCTTTTTCTTTCTGGCAATAGTCGAGAAATCCCGGCAACGATTTTTGATAGTCTCCTTTCATATGGAACTCGCCTGCGCGGATGAGAAATTGGTTGATATTTTTGCTGTCGCTTTGCGATGTAAATCGGCCGATGATATTATATTCTTCAATAATTTTTTGAATGACGGAAAACGGATCCATATCCGTTCTGAGGGATGCGATAAAGCTTTCAACTTTGTGCACAGCTTTGATGTGCGAACACGATTGGCGAATAGCCGTGATAGTGCCACT
Organism: Candidatus Zhuqueibacterota bacterium; assembly: GCA_016929295.1. GTDB lineage: Bacteria > Zhuqueibacterota > Zhuqueibacteria > Residuimicrobiales > Krinioviventaceae > Kriniovivens. Next base: position 3,198 of record JAFGJB010000076.1, read on the forward strand.
GTCCTTTGCGTCGCGGAAAGCCAGCAGCAGGTGCTTCAGATCCCGCGTATCGAGCAGTACGGCGTCCGAGCGCAGAAATCTCAGCAGATCATAAAAGTCGCCATACACGAGATAGCAAAGCAAGAGATAAACCGGTTTTATGGCGCGATGGTCGAGCAAGGAATTCGACGATTCCTGCATGTACGCGATGCCGAGCTCATCGAGTGCTGCGGCAAAGAGGTCGAGATCGGCATTGCGTCGCGCCAGAATGGCCGTCTTGCCGCGGAGATGATCTGCATAGGCGGGAGAAGCGAGTGTGGACTGCAGGAATTCGCGAATGGCCTCTGCCGGCGAAGAGATCGCATTGTTCTCTTTGGCGCGTGCAGTATTGCGAAGATAGAACTCGACATAGCCGGCGCCATTTGATTTTGCAGCGCGGACGGCTGTATAGGGCCATTGAATATTTCTAGCGATGAGCTGCTGGCGTAACGACTCGTGATCAAAGATCGAATTGACGAAAGTGATGATATTCTCGTCACTGCGATAGCATCGGTCCAGCGTCAGCTGCTGCGCCTCGGGCATGACGGTCGCCATATTGAGCAGCAGATCGCGTTCGCCGCCACGCCAGCCATAGATGGACTGTTTCTCGTCGCCAACGATGATGGCGCCGCCATATTCTCTGACGCCGGCGCCGCTGATGACCTCGCCAATGATCGGCAACAAGATTTTGTATTGAATGATGCTGGTGTCCTGAAACTCGTCTATAAGGATAAAACGCGTGTAGGTGGACAGTTGTTCATAAAATGTATTGCTGACGTAGTCGCCCTCAATGAGCGATAGCTCGGGATCGTACAAGTGCTTGAAAGTGTAGTAGGAGAGGTCATCATGCGTAAAGACTCGATCACGAAATGCACGTTCATCATATTGGGCGAGAATAAAGTCGACAATGTCGAGCAGATCCCGTTCTTCGGTCAGCAACAGCTTGGTAAAGAGATAATCTGCTAATGACAGGCGACTCTCACGCAGCATATCGGTGAGATGTTCTTTCATCCCCTGGTCGGCTTTTTTGCGCAGCACTTTACTGCCATTCCAGATATTTTTTTTCTCATCCAGCAACAGCGAGTAATATTCCAGTACTGCCTCTTCACTGTCCGTCATTGCGCAAAATGCGGCCAAGATGTCTTGTATTGCCGGATGCGGGCATTTTTCGTTGACGAGGTTCACATAGTCGATGTTGAGGAGATCGCTCACTGTTTTTGCTGGATGTTCGTCAGAGAGGTAATTTTGCAATTCGCGTGCAAAAGTTGTGAACGTCTGGCGAAAGTTATTGAACAATTCATCCGTTGCGGTAATGGCTGCAGCATACGGGCGTTGACTCGCGGATGTCCTGATGAAGTGAAATGCCCAGCGATTCCGAATCACCGAATCGACGAACTGTTCGTAATCGTTAATATTTTTAAGTTCAGTGCGTTCAAAAAAAGATTGAAAAGTGCCCAGTCTGTCTTTGTCTTCCAGTATACTGCGATAGAGCTCGTTTCTGATTCTTTCGTCAACAGTCGCCTGCACCTCGTAATCAATGATGCCGAGATAGGGTGCGATGATGGTCTTGAAAATAGTGTTGGTGAACGAGTCAATGGTGCTGATTTGCACCAGATGTTTATTCGTCAACATGTCAATGTAGATATCCTGCAACGCGGCAAGATTTTTATCGGTGATTTCCACATCAAAAAAGGACTCCAGGTTTCGCCGTAGCTGCAATCCCTCGTCATCGCCCAGCAGAATATGATGCAGATGATTGAATATGCGTTCGCGAATTTCGGCGGTGGCCTTTTTTGTGAAAGTGATGACGAGAATCTCGCCAAAATGCAGCCCGTACTGCCAATATTGCAGCAGCAGCCCGATATATTCCAGCGACAATCGGTAGGTTTTGCCGGTTCCGGCGCTCGCTCGAATGATTTTTTTGACGGGATGAATCACTGGCACTCTCTCTATTAGGGCAAGATTTCCGACTACAACGAAAAGATCACCGCCTGCAGTGCGGCGGTGCTACCTCCATCTATTTTTGAGCGGCAGATATGTTTTGAGATACAGATCCTTGCGGGAAATGTCTTCCATGTCATCCAGCATATACTTTTTTTCCGCAATGGCAAAACCGTCCCGGCAGAATTCCACAACCTGGTTTTGCACGGCGCGGCTAAAGCCACTCAGGACATCCTGCTTTGATTTGCGATGATTGAATTCGCGCAATTCTTTGCCCCTGGCATCCAATACCTGATAAAAACAGGAAGAGATCTGGTCTTCGCGGGCAAGTTGCTGGATGAGATAGTAGAATAATTCATAAAAGATGAGTTGGTCTTTGTCATAGTTGCCGGTTTTATAATCAAATATGTAAAAGTGCGATTTATCCGCCGTCTCGATGCGCAAATCAGCGCGGCCGCCGATGTTGATCGTGAGGTCGATGTCATTTAGTTGAATGTACGGCAAATAGTCTTCACTCCGCATCCTCTCCTCTTTTTCCGGAAAAATATCGAGTGAAATGTTGCTCAAGCCGATTCGATCCAGATAGTGGAAGAATTGACAGATGCCTTTCTGGATGCGCGGAGCCACAACCTGCATAAAATAGGTGTGGGTGAAATCATGCGGTGAGGTATAATAAAATCGGTCTGTGCGCAGCGTTTTGCTCAACGTTCGTGCAACCAGATCCTCCTGGATTTTGGCAAAATCGATCTTGTATGGCGGCATAATCTGCTGTTCAAGGATGTCTCTCCAGAGACGATTCAAACAGTCATGTACAAGGTTGCCGATGAGCCTGGGGGAATAGTCGGCGCTCACCTCTTTGGCTTTCTCATCAACTCCGATCACTTTTTTCAGATAGAATGTGAAGGCATTGCCGAGCAGATTGGTCAGCGTGTAGTAAGAGAGGTTGAGACTTTTCTGCGGGAAATCGCGCTCCGGCTGTAAAGGGATGACGTAAAACTCGTTTTGCAGCGGTTTGTCTTCAGCGACTTTATAGTCATGTTTTGAATCGAGCAGCGCCAGATGAAAGGCCACATAGTTCTCGCTGTCGATCTGCGCGACCTTCATTTTGTCTCTGGCAAAGTAGAGCTCTATTTCTTCCACAAATGAGCTCACATCGATGTTGGCCAAAATATTTTTTTGCGTGATCAGCGAGACGTACGGGCTTGTCAGCACCAGGCGCATGAAATAATATTTCTCGCGCAGCTTGATGTCGTCATAGGTTTTGAGGCCCAACAAGTGCCGCTGTCGTTCGGTGAAGAGGAACGGCGTTTGCCTCGCGGATGGCATCTCCTTTTCAACGACATTCATGACAGCTATCTTGGCATACGAGAGATTGCGGGTGTCTTGCAGATCGGTGAATTCCACCCGTGGCGAGTCAACGGGAACGGTGCTGTGATGAATGGATCGAGATTTGAGATAGTTGAGAAAAAGGCGCAAGAGCCCGGCCGGCATCTGCACCATCGGCGCAAGACGGGCGTCGGCAAAGAGCGATTTCCAGTCATCGATGATGGCAATTTTTTCCAGCGCGCTCAAGTCGGCCAAAGCGCGATAAAAGACCTCGAGAAGATTTGACGAGTTCTTTTCTTCCTCCGTCAAAAGAGCTTTGACGATTATTCCTTCGTCAACATCGATTTTGGCAATGAGGGATGAAATGGAATCTATTTGCAAAAATGACTTGATAAAATTCAACACCAGCTGCACAGATTTGACGGCACGGTTTCTGTGAGCGTCGAGAAAAGTGCCGTCAAGATCGACGAATTTATACTCTTGCGCAATGAGATCATAAATAAAGTCCAGTGTGCTTTGCAAGGAATTGGCATCACCCTTGATCAAATAGGTCGAAAAATGGCCGTTGAGCATGGCCTGCAGAATGGACTGGATGGGCGCCAGTATGATGCGACGCGAAGGCTCGTACACGAGTGATTCCAGGAGTGCTTGAAGCGTTTGCATGAACTGAAACAGAGACGTCGTGGTAAAACTATCGGAAGCACCCAGATTGAAGAATGCGGGCGACAAGAAACGGGCGTGGGGATTGTGTGACGGCGAGAAATTGATGATCGAGCGCACCTTTTGCCGGTGGACCTGTTCGAGCAGGCCGCACAACATGGTGAACTCGTTGGTGCACTTTATGATGTCAATCTGTTCTGTTCGTCCCTCGCCGAGATCGCGCACGGTGAATGGACGAATGGCGAGAGTTTCAGGATTCACCCATTCGGCGGCAAGCTGGTAATAGAGAACTGTTTTCACACCCTCATCCGCCAAATGGCGAATGATGTTTCTTTCGAGTGCTGTGTAGTAGAATTGATTGATGAAATAAACCGATTGGAACGAAGCCAGGATGTCGAAATTGAAAAAGCGGCTATCGAACAAAAATATCTGATCGGTGAAACCGCGTTTTTCGATATAATGCCGATAATGTCCTTTTATGCTTTTCAATCTCTCATATGTTTGTAGTTGCCAGTTGAGAAGCTCGGCGCCGGCGCGCCGCAAGATCTGCTGATCAAAATTGTCCGGAATCAGCTCTTCATTCCATTCTTTCCACAGTTCGAAAAAAGAGCGTGCCAGCTCAACGGATTGGAAATAGTTGCCTGTTCTGAAGAATTGCTTGTCCGATGCGGTGAGAACGGCAAAGAATGCCAGAGTGCGCTTTTCCTCTTTCAGAATCGGCTTATTCGTTCTGCAGAGAAGCTCCTTGAGCTCCTCCATGGTGAGAAACTGGATGTTCTGAAAAGCGCGGTGATTTTGAAATTCCCGTATCGTTGCTCGTTTGCCGGCCTGAGTCGGAAAAACGTACAAAGTGTTGTCCGTCGAATGCTCCACCAGCACCTGGATGAGATTCTGCGTGAACGGGATATGCACAAAATGCACATTTTTCATAGAGCTTTGAATCCGGCCGTAATCTCCGCTATGGCTGCGAATTTACTCTTCACGGACGCCAGAGGCCCGCCCATGCGATAGTTGTCCTTGTCCAGGCGCCCCTGCGGATCGAGCTCGGCGAGCACATTTGGCTGTTCCAGGTTGGGATTGTCGTGAGCAAAAGGCCACAAGCGGAAGGAGCCGCCGGTGATTTCGTCTATGAGAGTCACGTGGCCGTCAATGCGGCCATACTCCAGTTTGAAATCGATGAGCTGAATGTTGAAACGGGCAAAGGCATCCTCCAGCAGCCCAAAGACGTACGCGTTGATGTCGCGCATTTCCTGATATTCAACAGAACCTTTTTCTACGATCATATAATCAACATAGTCATCGTCCAGCATGGGATCGTGCAGCGGATCATCTTTATAATGAAATTGCGTGATCGGCGGCGCAAAGCGAGTGCCCTCCGGCATGCCGCCCCATTTGAGAATCGAGCCGGCGGCGACTCGGCGTGTCACGACTTCGAGATTAATTTTAAAATCCAGTTTTTTAACCAGGCTGACCTTCTCTTGCGGACTGCTCACGTAATGGGTGCGCACCCCCTTGCGGTTCAAAAATTCATAGATGTCTCGGTTCGTCTTCCAGTCCAGCAGCGCTTTGCCTTCGATGACATCGTGCTTGACCCCATCTCCGGCGGTGATGTCGTCCTTGAACAGCATGAAAACCGTCGCCGGATCACCCGGATTTTCATAAATGACTTTGGTCTTGCCCTCATTGATTTTTTTCAACGAACTGAATTCTATGGCCATCTCTCCTCCGTTTGTGGACCGTGCGGTTTTTCTGCCGAGTGGGGATTTGCTCTAAATTTACACCATCCGCATCGAAACGCAAGACAATTCTCTACTTTTTGCATGCAACGGATGCGAAAATCCGTTTTGATTCATGCAAAATAGTGTTATCTTTTTCACAAACAAGTAGACCAAACCAGGATCCTCGATGAACGTCTCTTTCTTCGTCACCTGCATTGCGGACAATGCTCTGACAAATATCGGCATCCAGTCGATCGAGCTGCTGGAAAAACTGGCATGCAACGTCGTTTTCAATCCCAAGCAGACCTGCTGCGGCCAGCCGCTCGCCAACACCGGCTATCACCAAAAAGCAAAAAAAAGCATGCGCGTTTTGATCGATTCTTTGCTGGAAGATGAATGCGACTATGTTGTGGCGCCCAGCGGCTCATGCGTCCTGCAGGTCAAAGAATTCCTGCATTTTTTCAGAGACGAGGCGGAATGGGCGGAAAAAGCCGCGCTGCTTGCCGAAAAAACGTACGAGATAACCGACTTTATTGTCAATGTTCTCAAGGTGACGGATGTCGGCGCGTCCCTGAATGGACGGGCCGCCTATCACCCGTCGTGTCACATGTCGCGATTGCTGGGCGTCAAGGAACCGCCGATCCTTTTGCTGCAGCATGTCAAAGGATTACAGCTGGTGCCTTTCAAGGGCCAGGATAAGTGCTGCGGCTTTGGCGGTACCTTTGCCGTCAAGATGGCCGATCTCAGCGGTGCGATGGTGGCGGAAAAGGTGCAAAATATCGTGGATGCCGGCGTCGACTATGTTATCGGCGCGGATGGCGCCTGTTTGATGAATATCGAGGGCCGCATTAAGCGAGAAGGACACAACATCAGAGTATATCATATCGTGGAGGTGTTGATGATGAGGTAGTGCATATAAGAATTACGAATTACGAATTTCAAATTACGAATGTTGGACAAAATTTCTATTGTCATTTGTCATTGATTTTAGGTGAATGATGAGCATAAAAACCAGTGATCTGTCGTTCAAACAACGGATGCGCAAGAATCTGAATGATTCGTTCATGCGGCAATCCATCGCTGCAGCGCAGGATTTAATCAATGAGAAACGTCAGCAGCAGTTCGATGAGCTGGGCGATTTCGAAAAGTGGCGGGAACTGGCGGCGGATATTCGGTCGCATGTGCTCGAAAATCTCGATTTTTATCTCGAGGAGTTTGTCAGCAACGCCGAAAAAGCCGGCGCGACGGTTCGTTTTGCCCGAGACGCGGTCGAAGCCAATGCCATCGCCCGGGAGATTTTCTGCAAAAAGAAAGCGACCAGGGCGGTCAAGTCAAAATCCATGGTCACCGAGGAGATCGGTCTCAACGAGGCGCTGGAGGAAATCGGCGTGCAAATTTTGGAAACCGACCTCGGCGAATATCTGCTGCAAGTGGATGACAAGGACAAACCTTCGCACATTGTGATCCCGGCGCTGCACAAAGACAGAAAAAGGATTCGGCAGGTGTTGGCAGATCAGCTTGGTTACGACGGCGATGATGTGCCGGAGAATATGACAAAATTTGTGCGCGGCATCCTTCGCCAGGCTTTCCTTGCCGCAGATATCGCCGTCACTGGCTGCAATTTTGCCGTCGCTGCGACCGGCACCATCGCGCTGATGACCAACGAAGGCAACGGCCGCTTTGTCACCACCATCCCCAGGACGCACATCGTCTTCATGGGCATGGAACGGATCGTGCCCTCTTTCAAGGAACTGGACATCATGTTCAGCATGCTGGCGCGCAGCGGCGTCGGCGCGCGCACATCCGTGTACATGTCGCTTATCACCGGACCAAAGGCGTCCTCGGATGTAGATGGCCCGGAGGAATTGTATATCATCATCGTCGACAATGGTCGTTCCGCGGTGCTGGCGAGCGAATTCAGAGATGTGCTGCGCTGCATCCGCTGCGGCGCCTGCATGCTGGAGTGTCCGGCCTATCGCCACGTCGGCGGCCACGCCTATGGCGTGCTCTATCCAGGGCCTCTCGGCGCAGCGCTCGTCCCTCTGCTCGCCGGCTACAAGGAGTATAAAGATATCACCAAAATATGTTCGCTCTGCGGCGCCTGCAATGACGTCTGCCCGGTCAAAATACCCTTGTATGAAACCATCTATCAGCACCGCCGCATCATCGCCGAGCGGGAAAAACTGACGCCTTTTCTCGAAGATGCCGTCTTTTCTGTTTACGGCAGCATCATTGGCCATTCGCGGCTCTATCGAACCGCAACCAGTATGGCCCATCTTGGCAATATGGCGCCGCGAATTGGTCCTTTGAAGAAATGGACAAAATCACGCGAGATGCCCAAAATACCAAAAAAGCGTTTCCGCGATTGGTTCGCCGATAGAGAAAACAAAAAGGATGAAAAATGACGACTCGCGAATTCATCGGCACGGTCAGCCACGCTCTGGGGCGGTCGACGCCGCAAACGCCGGCGCCGCTGGTCTATCGCCATTCGGTGCAGGTGGATGTCATGCAGGAGTACAGTCAGGATGAATTGACGACAGCGTTCGCTGACTATAGCCGGATCATTGGCGTCACAGTTTTCATGACGACAAAAGAGCGATTCCCGACGACGCTTGTCGAGGCTGTCAAAAGCTGCTCTGCCGGCAATATCGTATTGGCGGATGATCCGTTGTTGAACGAACTGGGCGCGGCGCAGGCGCTCAGCGATGTCGCTCCTGCGCAGGTGTGGGATACGAACAGCACATGGGAGAAAAACGTTCGCCTGGCCGAAAACGCCGCGGTCGGCATTGCCGTCGCCAGAATGGCCCTGGCGGAGTCGGCGACCGTGCTGCTCTACAGTCACGGCGGTACGGGACGATCGGTCACCCTGCTTCCGGAATCAACGATTTACATCATCCGCAAGAGTATGATCAGGCCGAGATTGACTCAGGGGATGGCCTATCTGCAGGATCATCAAAATGAGTTGCCGTCCTCGGTCAATTTTGTCTCCGGTCCGAGCGCCACGTCGGATATCGAATTGGTGCGCGTCGTCGGCGTGCACGGCCCCATGCATGTCGCGCACATCATTGTCACTGATCTGTGAGGAGTTACAATGTCCAGGTGTATTCAAGTTCTATTCTGCCTTTTGGCGGTCCTGTCTTGCACTCGCGACAAATCGCCGTTGCAGCCGCTATCAGGCGAATTCCCGCTCGTCCAGGTCATCGAAAATCGGCAAGATTTTGCTCGAACCGCCATCGAAATAGATCCATTTGTCATCGACAGCGTCAAGCTAGACGGAGATCTGTTTTCGTTCTATGTGAGCTATGGCGGCGGTTGTCGGGAACACCAGTTTTCGTTGTACAGTACAAATGGCATCTATCTATCCGATCCACCTCAAGGCGATGTCTATCTAGGTCACGATGGCAATGGCGATACCTGCGAGGCGCTGTTGCACAAAAAAGTCGTCTTTGATCTGACACCTCTGTTGCAAGGGAATCCTCACGGCATGGGATTGCGTCTGCATCAATTCGAGGAGAACGAGCCGTTCGACATTCTCTGGTGGCGGACGACAAAACCTTGATGTCAATATCATATGAAGATCTTTTTGCGGCTCGCTGCCCGCATAGATGAAAAGGCGTTTTTATCCTTTCGTTTGTGGCAGTTCAGCCTGCGAAATATAGCACGTCATTTTTTTTGGCACTATCTTTTCCATGCACTGCTGCGGCATCCGGTCCGCGCTGTTGCCGGCGCGCGGCACTATAGACGGCTGGTCTCGCAATCGCACGGGGCGCCCCTTTCTGGGACACTGGATCTGCAGGAGTTCGGGGATTTGCCAGAAGCAGCCAAACTTCTCATCGCTCCGGGCTATTGCATGAAACCTTACGACTATGAAAAAGGACGATCCGTCTGCCCGGCCGGACATTTCAATCACCAGTGCCGTCTGCTCGACGAGGCGACGACGCTGCTGCGTGCGAGGGAAAGATGGCCGGCGCCCTGTCGCCGCTGCAGTGTCGCTCCGCTCGCGGAAAAAGCGGCGCAGATGCGAGCCGATTTTTATATTATGACGTCGGCGATGGACATTGCCAGAGATGTCTATATTCCGGCGACGCGGCAAAAGAGCGTTCAGTACGGCCTCTTTTTCCTCTGTCCCTATTCG
>JAFGJB010000077.1 GCA_016929295.1 Candidatus Zhuqueibacterota bacterium
CGCACGTCGTGGAAGCGCCTGATGAAGAGCGGCCCGAGCTGGAACAGGCGGATCTCTTTGGCGTGCGCATCGTCGGTCAGGAGATAATTATAATAAAAGGTGTGGCGTTGCGCCGCTGTCTGCGACCGATCCCAGTTGAACAGTCGGCGGGAGAATTTGAGGCGAAAGAGCAGATCCGGGATCACCGCTGCGATCAAAATGAGCGACACGCTCCAGTGAAACGACAGCAGGATGGCCATCATGCCGATCATCGACAGGCCGTTTTGCAGCAAGTGCAGGGCGTTGTTGAACGCACTCGTCGGGCGATGAATGGCGCCGCGCTGGGCGCGATGCAGGGTGTCGTAATAGTCGGGATTTTCGTAATACTCGAGATCAACCTGAATGGATTTGCTGTGCAGGATGTCGCTCAGGTGATCCATGACCTGCAGCGACAATCGTTCGCTGACCAGGCCGTTCAGCGAGGTGAGCAGATGGGTGGTCACCGTCGCCAGGCCGATCAGGCCGATATAGGTCAAAACCTGCTGCACGACAGCGCCTTTGTCGGGCGAGGACAGGCCGGCGGTGACGCTGTCCACAATTAGCTTCATCAGGTAGACACTCGCCAGCGGCAGGGCGCTGAGGATGAGCAGGATGAAAATCATGGCGCAGGCATCCAGACGGGAGCTGCGCCAGACGAATTTGATGGAATCGCGCAGGTAGTTGAGATTTGAAATTGGTTTCAGTGTCATAAAGATGATCTGTTCTTTTTCACCCTTGAGAATCCACATCAATCAACGCGTTTTTGCAGAAGCGCCTCACCACGTACAGTGCCTTCTGGCGGACAATTCATCCAGAGCACTGAAAAACCGCCAGCAGCGAATTCAGCGCGTAGATCGCTTTCGGATGTGAACGCGTGGATGAATTCGACGTTGCCCCAAAGCATGTCGCCGCGCTCATAGGAGCGATTGCCAAATGTGAGCCAGCCAATGAGTTTGAGCAGCCGCTCTTTTAGACGCGATGAGCGCCTCTGGGGTGCCCAATGAAATTGGCAGGCAAAGTAGCCTCCTGGCTTGAGCGCCTTATGCACAGATTGAAGCATCTTTAAGCGACGCCTTCGCGTCGGGATGCAGGAATACATGGCGGCTGAAAGCCAAACGACATCGTAAGTATCAGGCAGTTCCAATGAGCTCAACTCCTGAACCATGCCCTTGATGTGCAGACCCTGGCTCGCTGCATTTTGCAATGCGCCATCGACCATTGCGGGGATGAAATCTATGCCAGTCACATCGTAACCTGACTTGGCAAAGATGATCGCCTCCCTGCCGCCGCCGACGCCGAGCAGCAGCAGTTGACCGCTGCGAGTTGGAATATGCGCAAGCAGCTGTTGCTCTTCCTCATTGAGACCATCGGCAACGATATCCTCGCGGTTCCAACCGGCGACGCTGCTCTCCCTGGCATAGTGGCGACGGCTGAATTCAATCAAATCATCTGGACGCATGACCACGACCGACAAAGATTGGATAAAGCCGCCGAGACGAACTAAAAAACGACCTAGAGAAAGGCGCATCTGCGTTAAAAAAATCCTCCTGGTTTTTTAGTTGATTTGTTGACGAATTGCACAGGTAAAATAATTCATTGGTTAAATAGTTTAAACAAATAGGTTGAAAATAATCGATCTGATGATCTTCATGTTGCAGGAGGATCATTGACGGCGCAGCTCGAGGTTAGATTCATGTGGGAGTAGCAGAGAGTACTTTATGCTTGCTCCGAACTGAGCCACAAGCATCTGTTCAACATCGATTCAGGTTTATGAATCATACGCTCAATAGAATATCGTCTCTTTTTCCCTTTAGTGCAGCAAATTTAGAAATCTTGCATTACGATCCAAAAGGCTTTGGTCTGGGAAGGCTATACAATTTCTATAACTTCTTGCAAAAGGAATCGACGTGAATTTTCCCGTTTTTTTCAACGCGGAATTTTGTAATCCGGATGGTCGGTATTATAGAATAGTGACTCACTCCGGATCAGGAGGTCGCTATTGCATTGCAATAGGTATCACAGTTACCTGTTTTCCTACATTTGTCATATTTTGAATTATCACTGGTATCCGCTCCATTCCCCTTACAACTCAGCAAGATTGCCTCTTCCGAACGCGTTCTGACCAGCACTGTCAATTCCGGCCTATTCCAACTTTTTTTCATGCTATTCTCCTTTCGACAAAATACCTGTTGCTCAATTTATCATCAATATATAAAATTCTTCCTAACCTTGATTATTCAGAAAAACCTCACACAAAGACACAAAGAAACAAAGGGTTAGAAATGAATCAACGTAATAAAGTTTTTAAAGCTATCGTTTGCACGGTATCTAACCATAATAAAATCAGTCTTGGTGTCTTTGTATCTTCGCGTGAGTGATTTTTTCCGTCTAAAATACCTAGTGCAGCATAGCTGCAAGTCAAAAGTGAAACGTGAAAAGCGAGATGTTTTATCGCCTGGAACGAGCCTAATTGTAACGTCTCACGTTTGACGTTTCACGTTTCGCTCTTTTGTCTGTTCAAAAGATTGCCAAAATAACAAAACTTTGCAGAATAATAGAATAAATCGCTATCAAAAAATAATTTAACCAATAATTCTGTTCAAAGCAAGATGATTATCGCGCGATCTGTAAAAGGTCAGTGTCTGGTAGCTGCGATGATAAGAATGCTTCATTAGAATATTATCTTTTTCACTCACGCAAAGTCGCCAATCCGCAAAGGATACGCAAAGAAAAGCAAAAATATTTTTCTAGTGGTAAGCGAACTGACATTGACATATGTCAGATTGTCCAGTCGTGCTCAAATAATATATGTTAATAATAAACTTACGATGTGCTGCAAACTTGGCAATGAAAATTATTTTCATTTCTTTGGAGAACTTGGCGTACCTTTGCGTCTCCGCGTCTTTGCGTGAGTGCAGAAAATCCAATCGAGGCATCATGCAAAGTGAAGTTATATTTTTGCTCAACATCGTATCTTATGCTGCTTTGTAATCGACTTTACCAGAGACTGATGTTTTACCGCGATCTTTACAATTCATGATCTGAAATAGCAGTCTTAAAACAACAGTTTTTTCAGCATCAAGAGTCCTCGACGGTCCGGCAAACGCCGTGACAAGTTTTTCCCGTGATTGTCTTGTAACATTGGCTATTGGCGCTGTTCTGGCCACCCGGTGCGGAGCTGTTCTTGCACTGTCCCAGGATGGCTTCTTGCGGCCGCGTTCGCAGCAGCACGGTCAGTTGCGGCTTTTGCCAGCTCTTTTTCATTTTTCTCTCCTTTCGGCAAGAGGTCATCAGGCTGCCATGCAATTGTACAGCAATCTCTTTGCCACAAATGCCCCTCTATGAAAAAGAACAGGATCAATGCCATAGCGGATAATTTGTATCGGTATGAAACAATGATAGATCAATCGGTTACAGGAGGTCATTTTTGGGTGACGCGTACAGATGCACCATCAGCGCCCACGATTCGCCGCAGCTTTTCGGCAACTCCAATGAAGGGAAAATGACGGTTTTCTATGGCGGACAAGCTTAACGCGGCCTACGGCCACAACCAACAATATTTAAACCACAGAATGCGCCGCGTATCACAGAGGAAAAGAAGCGAAATCGGGCAGTATATCTGCGAATCTCGGCGCCCTCTGTGGTTGGCTTGAAAACTGTGCAAAAAAACACGATGTTTCTACCTGGTAGCGCCTCAGACAATCAAAAGAGAACGAAGTATCGATTCACTTCCGCTGCACTCATCGGCATGCTCTGCTCCACTCGTGCTCGATTCAACGCGTTGATCGACAATCTCTTCGTAAAAGACAACGAAAGGATACCGGCCCTCGGCATCCTTTCGCTTTTAAACCTCGATTCAAGTCAACAGATCGCTTTCAATCACCGCTGAAAAAAGAATTCATAACTAGGCAGCTCTTGTAGTACACATAATTTCGTCGCTTGAAATTTCGTGCAAATGAACAGATTCGCGCTTTCCGTGATTAAGAGTTCGGTTGTGCTTGACAAATGTCGATGCACCCCCCAAATCCGTCATTTGTTATGAAGCATTGACTATTTTGACTGGCTGTCCCAATCGCGCCTGGAATTGCATTTTTGCACGATCCCAAAATCGCCTCTTCCGCTCGCGTCCGCACCAGCACTGTCAATTCGGGTCTGTTCCAGTTCTTTTTCATCTCGTTCTCCTTTCGACGAAAATTTATTAATTTAACAACATCATTTTGCTATTCTTCACAAATGCCCCTGCCGTGATTTTATATAGATAAGCTCCACTCGAGACTTTATCTCCATCGTCGTTGGCGCCGTCCCACGGCGCCGCATGGACGCCGGCGCTATACAGCGCCTGAATCAGGGTGCGAACCTTTACGCCCGCAATATTGTAGATTTCCAGAGTGACGAATTCATCCGTCGGCAACTCGAATTTGATCGTGGTGTGCGGATTGAATGGATTCGGAAAGTTGTCATGCAACACAAACGATGCCGGCATTGTTTCCTCCTGCACACCTGTCAGTATTACCTGCACTGGACCGTAATGGCTCACTCCACCGTTCACATCGATCTGCTCCAGCTTGTAATAATAGATGACGCCCGCTTGCACGCGCCTGTCGCTGTACTGGTAATCAATGGGAGAGCTGCTGTAGCCGGCGGCAGCGATGAGGGCCGCGTTGATGCGCTCATAGTTGCCATCTCGCACCTGAGCGCGCAAGACGTTGAATCCGCGGGTATCTTTTTCGCTCTCGGTTCGCCACTGCAGCAGGATGTAATCATCGACGGCGCGAGCCGTGAACGCGGACAGCTCCACCGGCAGTGATCCGCCGCCCATAAAGAACTCGCCCTTGTTTTCACTTTTGCAGATGTCCTCCGACGTCGGATCTTTCCACTTGACCACGCCGAACAGAACGCTCTTGGGCGCCGCCGTCTGCGTATAAAACTCTACCAAGCCGAGCAAACC
>JAFGJB010000078.1 GCA_016929295.1 Candidatus Zhuqueibacterota bacterium
AAAAAAGTGGTGGGACCGAGGAGCGGCAGCGTGATATGCCAGAATTTCGTCCAGCTCCTGGCGCCGTCGATCTCCGCGGCCTCGTAGTACTGTTCCGGGATGCCCTGCAGGCCGGCGAGGTAGAGGACCATGTTGAAGCCGAGGGATTTCCACACTCCCATGATGATCAGGGCGGCCATGGCGGCCGTCGAGTCGTTCAGCCAGTTGATGGTCGGCAGGCCGGCGAGGCGGAACAGATGATTCAACAGCCCAAAGCCGGGATCAAAGACCCAGCGCCAGATCACCGCCGCGGCCACTGAGGAGACGATCACCGGCGTGAAATAGGCGGTGCGCAGGAATTTCTTGCCGATTATTTTCCGGTTCAACACCAACGCGACCGCGAGCGCTGCGGCCATGCTCAGAGGCACTGTGCCCATTGTATAGACCAGCGTATTCTTGAGGACGCGCCAAAACTCGGGCGACTGAAGCATGTGGGCATAATTTGCCAGGCCGACGAAATCGCGCTGTGTGCTGAACATGTTCCAGTTGTGAAAGCTGAGATAAAACGAGAACAGCACCGGCAGGATGATGAACATTGAAAAGATGATCATCGTCGGCGAGAGAAACAGCGCTGCGCTGAACCAGTCTCCGGACAAGCTGTTAGTGGCTCTGAACTTTTTGGATTTTTCTTTCACTTGCTTCATCCATGACGGGTTACGGATGAATTTTGCACCTTATTGGTCAAGCCATCAATTGTTTTACGCCTAACAAGGGGTAGCTTGGGATTGCGAAATATTTCAAGTTATTGAAATTATTTTACTTGTAACTATTCTATAGCCTTTCCGAGCCACCCCTTGTTGGGATGAATGCAAATCAATAGGTGGCCGGATTAATAATTCACTTTTTGACCGATTGCAGCAGCTTGTTCGCGCGCTGCGCCGCTTCGTTCAGCGCTGTCGCCGGATCGATGCGGCCAAGAGTCGCCCGCTCGAGCGCTTCGGCGAGAAGCAGAGTCGATTCCATCATATAATAATCAAAGGGCCGCGGCGCCTGGCTGTATTCCATCTGCTCGACATAGGAGCGCAGATGCGGATGCTCTTGAAGATAGGCCTGATACTCCGGTAGTTCGAGCACTTTTTTGCGAATGGGGAGATAGGCTGACCGCATGGACCAGAATGCCTGTATCTCGGGCTGAATGATCCACTTGATAAAGGTCCACGCCTCATCCGGATGCTGAGATTGCTTGAAAATAGCGAGGTATTCGCCGCCGGTCACTGTGGCGCTTTTCACCGGACCGGCGGGCAGCGGCGCGACCGCCCAGTCGATCTCTTTGAGCAGCTCCGCAAAGCGGGGCAAATTCCACGGGCCATCGAACGCCATCGATATCCTGTTGGCGGCGAAAGAGACGTCATAGTCGGTGGTGAACGAACGCATGTCGAGGGCGTCGTAGAGGTTTTTCCACAGGGTCGTCGCCTGAATCGCCGCCGGACTGTTGAACAGCACTTTGGTCTGCTCCTCATTGATCATATAACCGCCGGCCTGCCAGAGGAACGGCATCCACTGCCAGACCATCCAGGCGTTCAGCGGTCCGGACGACGGGTAGATGGGGATGAAGAGGCCGATCTGCTCAAACCGGCCATCGCCATTCTTGTCGATGGTCAACTTTAGCGCAGTGTCGTGCAATTCCTGCCAGTTCCGCGGTGGCGAATCGGCATCGAGGCCGGCGGCGCGAAAATGGTCCTTGTTATAGATCAGGCCGAGATTGGTCGCCTCCATCGGCATGCTGTAGAGCGTCTTTCGCCAGGATGCCAGCTGAATGAGCGAAGGATAGATATCGGTCAGCTCTGCCGCCGGAATGCCGTTTTCTCCTTCCAGGAAATATTTCAAATCATAAATAGCATCGGCGCCGACCAGCTTGCCCAGATAGTCGGCGTGAATCCAGGAGATATCCGGCGCTGTTTTACTTTGTATCGCGGTGATCAGTTTCTGGATGAGCGCGTCGCCCGTCGGGATGTACTGCGCCTTGATTTTAATGTGCGGGTGTTCCGCTTCAAAGCGGTCGAGCAGCTCTTCCAGGGCCGGCATGGTAGAGGCCACGAAGCTGTGCCAGAATTTGATAGTGACGGCATCGTCGGACGGCTGTTTTTCACCGCAGCTGCACAAGACCAGGCAAACGCCCAACGCCGCATATGACAGTTTTTTCATTATTACTCCCGGATCATTTTACAACCTGGGTGACGGCGCCTCAGTGGCCGTCGCCCAAACGTCGTACGGAATTCCTGACGATCAGCTGCGGTTTCAGCACTATTTTCTGTGCGCTGACTCGATGGGTGATGATGGCGTCGATCAGCATCTTGACCGCGATTTCGCCCATGATTTTCTTCGGTTGCGACACCGTTGTCAGAGGAGACGACAGATAGGGTGCAAAATCGATATCATCAAAGGCCACCAGAGATATATCTTGCGGTATGACGAGTTTCTCTTCATGGATGGCTTCAAGCGCGCCGAGGGTTATCAGATCGCTGGTTGTGAACAGAGCGGTCGGTCGATTGGGCGCGTGCAAGAGAATTTTCGTCTCGATATAGCCGTTTTCCGCGCGAAAGTCACTGCCGACGATCAGATCAGCGTCGATCTCTAGATTATTCTTCAGCAAGGCGTCCTGGTATCCCCGCAGTCGGTTCGAGCTGGTGCTTGTGCCGGGCAAGCCCTGAATGATGGCAATTCTTCGATGTCCCATCTCGATGATATGTGAAACCGCATCAAAGGCGCCCTGGTAATCATCGACGAGCACAGAGATCGAATCGATATCCTCAAAGCAGCGATCGAGCAGGACGAGGGGAAAAGTGCGCTGAATGAGCGGTTGGAGATGTTGTGATTCCTGGCCAACCGGCATCAGTATCAGACCATCGATGCCTTTGCTCATCAACAGATCGATGTGTTCTATTTCCAGATACAGATTTTCATCCGTATCGCAGACGATCAGACTGTAGCCTTTCTGATGCGCCAGATTCTGAATTCTTTTCGTGATATGGGCAAAAAAGGGATTGGATATATCGGGAATGACCAGGCCGATCAGGAGGGTCTTTTTGAGGCGCAGTCCGCGCGCGAGCTGATTGGGCGAGTAGTGTAAGTCTTTGGCGACCTGCAAGATCTTCGCCTCGGTCTCTTTGCTGATACGATAGCGAAGCGCCTTGCCGTTCACCACCCGTGAGACCGTCGAGAGTGAGACGCCGGCCTGATGGGCAATGTCTTTAATCGTGGCGGGCATGCTGGATGCTCCTCCATTCCTGTTTTTGCAGAAATCGGAACGCGCCAGATCTGTTCGCGCAGCAGGGAAAATAGATTGCTCAATCGTTTGTTCATATTATGAAATATCTCCCTATTTGTCAAGACATTTTTTCCGTCCTCACGTCATCATCAGAACAAAAGTGCGCCCAGGCCGCCCTTACTGTAAAGTCATATAAATAATTATATTACAATATATTATATAACTTTTTGAAGCGCATCCAGCGGCCAGATGAACTGCAGTCCAGACAGGGATGCCATGCGCACTTTCAGCTGTGCATCGGAATAAACGATTGTGCATTCTGGCCTTGTGTTCATGGCATCATCCCATTCGAGAAAGATAGAAACCGCCGAGAGCGCGGAGAATCGCAGAGAAATAAATTGCAGCAAAGCAATAAATGGTTTAGAAGAGGATTTGCACCACTTTCAATGCTGTCACCACAGTAGAAAAAAAGAACCTCGTTTTTTTCTGCGCTTTTCGGCGTGCTCGGCGGCTATATTTTAGAGGTGAAGAACTCGCGGGATTGGAATCGACGACGAGACCGATGCAGAAACGTCCTTCACCCTAATGTCGATTGAGCACCCGTAGCTGACGTTTTACGCGATTTCGTCGGTATTATTTGCCAAAGAGCTGAAAATACGTTAAATTCCCTTGCTCAACATAACAAGCGAGGACCTTGCATGCCCCAGATCAGCAGCAAACCGCTACGGCCGGCAAAATCGAGGCGCTGATCCATTTCTTCATCAAAGGAGAATTTCAAATGAACAAATTATTGTCATGGATCAGCAGCTTGCTGCTCCTCTTCAGCTGCGATAAAAATATCGGCATTTCCGAGAACGCCGACGCACGAGCACGCCTCTCCATCAGCCAGATCGCTGACAGCTTTGGCCGTGCTGACCAGGAGGTTTCAGCCGATGAGATTGAGCTCGTTGAAAACTATTTCTCCCGCCATGGCGAGGCCTGGCTGTTGACCGCTCATTTTGACACTATGACGGAATCAGCGCCCGCGGAGACGATCTCTCAGCACTTCCGCGCCCTCGGCAAGCCATACGCGAGCGCCTCGGCTTTGCGGCAGGCCTACAAAGAGCGGGGAATCAAGACCCCTCTCGTCGGGATATGTAAAATCATCAAAGATCGGGACTATTATATCACAGAGCTGTACAGTTGTCCCGGCCCGGCCATTTACGCCGGCGAGTGGAAAAGAAT
Organism: Candidatus Zhuqueibacterota bacterium; assembly: GCA_016929295.1. Lineage (GTDB taxonomy): Bacteria > Zhuqueibacterota > Zhuqueibacteria > Residuimicrobiales > Krinioviventaceae > Kriniovivens. The sequence goes on from JAFGJB010000078.1 coordinate 4,472, forward strand.
CAACATCCGCAAGTGACAATGCATGGACGAGTTCTCTATTACAATACGATCGAAGAAAGGTGTGAAAATGCCAAGCCTGAAGAGCAGATTTTTCAATTTCATGATGCGGAATCGACATCTCCTGCAGGGCAGATTGAAAAAGGAGATATTTGATTTCAATACCTCCATCGCAAATTTCAGAGAGCAATGCGAAAAGGGCGCCAGCAGATATTCCAAGCTGCCCGAGGGGATCAGGATAAAAGAACAAGACATTGATGGCATTAAAGCAGAATGGATCATCCCTGAGGGTGCGCGGCCGGACAAAGTCATTCTTTATGTCCATGGCGGCGGCTATGTCTCGGGCTCCTGCAACGACCATCGGGCATTTGTCGCCAAATTTGCCGCGTTTTGTGGATTTACGAATCTGCTGTATGAATATCGCCTGGCGCCGGAAAATCCGTTTCCGGCAGCATTGGATGATTCGATTCACGTCTATAAATGGCTTTTAGATAGAGGTTATCGAGCGTCGAATATCGCCATTGCCGGCGAATCTGCCGGCGGAGGATTGGCTCTGGCGATCCTGCTGGCGTTGCAGGAACGGCACCTGCCACTTCCGGCCGCGACCGTCGCCATTTCGCCCTGGACTGATCTGACCTGTGCCAGCGAATCCTATTCGACCAAAAACAAGGTGTCGGCAGCGCCGCTGAATTCCTGGCACGTCTTCAGCACCTATTATGCCGGAACGCATGCCAAAAATCTGCCGCTCATTTCTCCCCTGTTCGGCGACCTCGCGGGACTGGGACCGATTTTCATCAACGCCGCCGTTGATGATGAATTGTATCAAGATGGGGAAAAGTTTTATCTGAAGGCTAAGAACGCGGGCGTCGATATAACGTTCAGGGCCGGCGTCGGCATGCTGCATTGTTATCCGCTGCTGGCGCCGATGTTCAAAGAAGCGAGCGACGCGATGACGGAAATTTGTCAATTCCTGCAAAAGCATCTCAAATGAAGCAGTGGTCGCGGGATTTGCCATTTTTCTGTATTTCATTATCGAATTTTATTTTATATTATCACATAAGAACCTCGCGGTGATTTTAAATTCGCGGCTCGCGCTCTAGAGCTCGAGCGGAAAGCGGCTGTGCCAGGCTGGCCCCAAATGCCCCGGCGTGTGAGACATACCGGCTGGGTGTCAACGAATATCATTTTGAAAAAGAGTTGCGCTGAGGAGGTGATGTCAGGAAAAGAAATCGTTTACGCAGAGCTGTTTGGCCCTATCACACCCAAAAAACAGGAGAGCAACCATGCGACAGATTTTTCTCGTCTTTACAATCAGTTTCCTCCTCCTCGGAGGAGCGAGCGCCACTCCGGTCGATGATCTGGTCGAGGTGCCGAAGGCCGGCACACCGCCGGTCATCGATGGCGAGTTGGATGACATCTGGAAGAATGTCACAGAAATTCACATGGAGGGCTGGGAGACCGCGCCGTCGGATGACTGGTACGACCTCTATTCCACCTGGCGCATGATGTGGGATGAAGAGAACATTTAC
>JAFGJB010000079.1 GCA_016929295.1 Candidatus Zhuqueibacterota bacterium
GGCGGTGTGGGCCGGCGCCGTCAATGGTCTGCTGGATGACACCGAGGCCAATATCAGCAAACGCCTGACGACCGCCATCAACGAGGCCTTTCGCATTTCGCCGTATCTGGGCGCTGAATGAGGATATTAACCGTGAGGGCAAGATTATGAAAAAGGTATTATTCCTTCTGATCATTTTTCTGATCATGAGCACAAGGATGGAGGCTCAGACGGGCGGATTGACCGCCATCGCCTACAGCACCGGCCAGCCGGTCTGGGAGACAGCTGATTACATTGACGAATTCAGCTGGCGGGGGGCGGCCCTTGAATACAAGTACTTTTATTCCGAGCGGCTCGCCTATGGCATGCAATTGGGCTGGAGTAATTTTGGCCAACGCCTTGACGGGGTTGTCTCCTTTGATCAGGGCGCCGTCAGCGGCACCCAGATTCGCAAACTTGGCGCGCTGCCCATTCTGCTGAGCATCAATTATTTCACCACCGATCTTTACGCGGACATCAGCCCCTACCTGGCGTTGAATGTGGGCGCCTATTATATGATCGAGCAGTTCAGCATGGGGATCTACGGTTTTGATAAAAGCGCCTGGCACTTTGGCCTGGCGCCGGAGTTTGGCGTCTACGTCCCGGTCGGCGAGGGTCATATGCAGATCGCGATGAAATTTAATAAAGCCTTCGCTGCCGGCGATTATCTGGGCGGCGGCAGCAAAGAGTTCAGCTGGCTCTCACTCAACCTGGGATATGCCCTGGCGATTTTTTAATCATCAGACTCGGAGGATTCATGGACTTAAAATTCAGCAGAATTTTCGTCATCTCGATAGTCCTGTTGACGAGTGTATCAACGCAGGCGCAGGTCCGCCGCGGCAGCGGTCCGCGCACGGGTTATTCCAGGAAGGCCTCGGACTATCGACTTGAAATCACGCCCTTCTGGGGCTATCAGATGGGCGGCAAAACCTATTATAGCGGCGGCGACCTCAACATCGTCGATTCGCAGGTCTATGGCATTCAGGTCGGTGTGCCAACGCCCCTCGGCGCCACGGCCGAATTCTTTTACAGTCACCAGCCGACGCGCATGGATGCCATTGTCTCGCCGCCATTCGAACCAGCCTACTCAAAGACGCTGTTTGACTTTGGCGTGGATTATTATTTGGTCGGTCTCTTGCGTCCTTTGCAGGCTGGCCAAACAGAAACATTTGGCGTCGTCTATCTCGGCGCCGCCAATATGCGACCGGCTGACTCTAAATACACCGATGAATGGTTTTTCACCGCCGGATTGGGCGGCGGCGTCAAGGCGCGTTTCAATCCCCGCGCCGGGCTCAGACTGCAGGCGCGGCTGTTGATGCCCATGCAGCTCAGCGGCGCCGGCTTGTGGTGCGGCACCGGCGGCTGCGACATCGGCGTCGGCGCCAGCTCAACGATCCTGCAGCTTGATCTGAATGCCGGGATTATCATCTATCTATGAGGACGGACACCTTTTCATTGAAGCCTTGGCGCCGCCCTTGGCCGACATCGTTACAGTGTTAACATTTTATGAGTCGAGGTATGTCATGCTCAAAAAGAAATTCCTTGCCATCGTTCTGTTCCTGTTTCTGACTTTCGAGATGTGTCATGCACAGGCTGCCATTCTTGTGTTGCTATTCGGCGATAAAGTGGCGACTGAAAATTTCTATTTCAGTCTGAAACTGGGCGCCAACTATGCCAACATCACCGGTATTGAAGACACGGATCCCATTTTGGGATTCAATTTCGGCTTGCTCGCGACCATCAAGTTGAACGATCGGTTCTGCATTGTCCCGGAATTTTCCGCGCTGTCGTATAAAGGCGCTAAAAACATTCCCGTCCAATCGACCGGCAATTTTGAATTGGATGACCTTTTGGCAAACACGTCCAAGTCGGTTCGAGAATTGAACTATATCGATGTGCCGATCATCGCCAAGTACTATGTGAACGAGACCGTCAATGTCGGGATCGGTCCGACGATCAGTTTCCTCACCAGCGCCGTTGATCGCTATGAAACCACTGTTTTTACCGATGAAGACCTGGTGTTCGAGTCCAACATTAAAGAGTCCGCGAATATGATCGATTACGGCATCGCTTTCGAAGTCGGTTATACGCTCTGGAAAGCGCGCACCGGCAATGGCATCAATCTGCATGCCCGCTATATGATGGGCCTGAATGACATCTTGAAAGAAAACGCCAATGGTTCGCAACAAAACTCTGTCATTCAGGTCTCAGCCAGCTTTCCGTTCATACAGTGAAATGAGTGACAAAGTGCAGATGACAAAGGATAATTTTAAAAACAACCCTAACATTATGTTTCTTTATGTGTTAGAGTCTTTGTGTGCGGCATTTATTCTATTATTTTGAAAAGTTTTGTTTTTTTGGCACTCTTTTGAACAGTCAAAAGAGTGAAACGTGAAACGTCAAACGTGAGACGTCACAACTAGGCTCGTTCCAGGCGATAAAACATCTCACTTTTCATGTTTCACTTTTGACTTGCAGCTATGCTGTACTAGGAATAATCCAATCTATAAAAATTCAGGAGCCCAATATGAAAAGAGCAATCTTGACAACCAGCGTGTTTTTCATCCTCATCAGCGTGACCATGGCCCAGACATTACTGGAAATGATCCGCAAAGACCTGCGCGCGCAACGCCAGGAAATCATCGCCGAGATTTTGGAGCTGACGCCAGCCGAGGCTGAGGCGTTCTGGCCGCTCTATCGGGAATATGAAGTCGAACAGGCCGGGCTCATGGACGCCAGAATCGCGGATATCAAAAAATATGCCGAGAAATACATGGTGCTCACGGACGAAGAATCGAGACAACTGTTGAAGGAATTTTCCCGGCACAATCGTAATCTCGCCAAACTCGACAAAAAGTACGGGAAAAAATTCTTAAAGATCATTCCGCCGCAGCAGGTGGTGCGTTTCTTCCAGGCCAATCAGCAGATCAATCATTACCTGCTTTTGCAGATATCCTCGGCGCTGCCTTTTGTCGAAAAGATGGATGTCTTGGAATAGTAGGCTTTTATCAAATTTTCTTGAATGATTCCTTCATCAGCTCAGAAAAAGTGTCAAATTCAAAAACGAATGACAGAGATGAAAAGGAAAAGCGTGGCCCGACCTCTAGCCGCAACCATAAAAGGAACACGAATTCTCACGAATGATACACGAATGAACACGAATGAGAAAATCAATCATTTTAAATTCGTGGAAATTCGTGAAAAATTCGTGAGAATTCGTGTTTTGTTTTCATTTTCCAGAGTCATTTGAAGGATTGTATTGATTGACATCGATCGTTATGGACTAGTGATATTTACTGACACATTTTTTGAGCAAGTGAAGTAATTATTAATATTTTAAAAATGATCGCTGGATTCGCTCAGAAAATGAATCGATAATTCACGCAGTCGCAAAGACGCAGAGGAAGAAAGGGAGTAAAAATTTGCAGAGAACCAGCCAAATCTTTGCTATCATACTGTTGACCTGCGCCGGAGCTGCTCAGCCTACAGGCGAAGAAATCATGCCGCCGCCGAAACGGGCCGACATTGCCGCGGCAGAGATCCTGTTCATCAACGCCGGCGTATGGGCCTTTGCGTATTATGGTTTGGACGGCTACTGGTCGCAGATCAGCTGGCAATCGGTCGGCATGAATTTACGGCACGGCTTTGAGTGGGATCCCAACAAGTTCAAGACCAACTTTTTCGATCATCCTTTTCACGGCAATCTCTATTTCAACACAGCGCGGACGAACGGCCTGTCTTTTTGGGAAGCAGCCCCTTTTTCCTTCGGCGGCAGCATGATGTGGGAGCTGTTCATGGAGAGCGAATTCCCCAGTTACAACGATCTCCTGATGAC
>JAFGJB010000080.1 GCA_016929295.1 Candidatus Zhuqueibacterota bacterium
CATCTGTCGCCCGACTATCTCGCCTCCCCCTATGCCTCGGTTCAGCTCCTGATTGATAACGCGCGGCTCATCTACCAGCATGACGCAGCGCTCGATTATGTGCAAGTCGTCGATTTCGGCACATCTGCGACGGACGGGAATTACTATTCGACGACGAAATATCGCAAAGCCCACGGACTGGACACGCTTGAGGTCGAAGTGCCGAGAGATATTTACTATTGGTACATCGTTCACCCCAAGATCACCGACGAAGTACCGGCCTATATCGATCCGGATATTGTGGAAGACAACAATTCTCATCGCAATAATATCACCACTGCGGAGCACGGCTATTTTTGGCGCGATTTCATCTTTAACTTCTGCGATTTGGGATATGCAAAACTGAAAGATATGCTCAAAGGGGAGCGCATTGTCTGGAACAAGTTCAACCTCGGTGGTTTCACCTCGCACGCACTGGATGTTTTGAACCGATGGCTGGATGGCAGCATGCAATTCACCTCGAACGACGAGAGGCCGCATCAGCCGGTTCGCATCTATCGCAAGCACATCGGCCGATGCGGCGAGTACAGCGACATGCGCGTCGCCGCGGCGCGCGCGGCCTTGATACCGGCGGCGAGCGTCGCGTCCTATTCCACAGATCACGTCTGGAACGAGTTTTGGGATGAGGGATGGATTCACTGGGATGGTGCGATCAATGATCCGTACATGTACGTCAATTCCTGGGGCAAAAAGTTTGGCTCTGTCTTTAGATGGAAGAGCGATGGCTCCTTTATACCGGTCACCGATCGCTACAGCAAAAGCTATTCAACCCTGAATATTTACGCGCTGGACAGTCTGGAGAATCCCATTGACGGCGCGAGGGTGCTCCTCTATACGACGGGGCTGGATGGCACTATGTGGTTTGACACCTATGGCTGCACCGACAGCGAGGGCAAAGTGACTTTTGTCGTGGGAACAGAGCGACCCTATTATGCCAGAATGAGCTGCGACTATGGAATGGTGCTACGATCTGGAGAAACAGTGAGGGTGGTCAGCGACAGCCGGCATGGTATCGAATACAATCGAGCGTTGACCATCTCGGCGGCAAAGCCGGTGCGCAACGTTCAAGAGACGGCGCCGCCGGATTTCGATGAAAAATCTTTATATTTCGAACTCGATTTCCGCGCGCCGACGCAAGTTGTGCGCGGACGTGATCTTTTCGATGATCTCGACCGCGATGCGACGCAGTTCGTCGCCGTGCAACCGGGTCTGATCAACTGTTTTGTCGTCGATGCGAGCACCTATGAGCGCCTGCGAGCGGGACAGGACTGCGCCGGTTTCAATGTCATGACCCAGTGCGACTCGGGCGCCATCAGTTTTGAGTTTGACAGCGAATCCGATTGGTATGTCGTCTTTGACAATGCGAATGCGCTGCACACCCGACAGCACATCACCGCTGTCGCGCGCCTGTATGCCGAGTCCGATCCCGCCATAGCGCATGTCCATGCGTTGCCCTGTTATCCCAACCCTTTCAATCCCTCGCACGGGCCCGCCGTGATTGCCTATCAGCTGCCCCAAAAGGCGACGATAGAGATTATCGTCTATAATATTTTGGGTCAGAAAGTGCGGACCCTGGGCAAGAAGGATCATTACGCCGGTACCTTTCAGGTGGACTGGGATGGCAAAGATCAGCGCGGCCAGATCCTGCCCGCGGGCGTCTACTTTTACAGGATACAAACCACTGTCGGCGCGTCCTGGCAGAAAGTGCTGCTGGTCAGATGAGGAATAGACTGCCGATGAGAAAACGTTCATCTTCCCCGTCATTTCCAATTCAGATTCTCTTTCTCATAGCTGGACTGGCCAGTCTTTTCACCTGTGGCAAGCCATCGATTGAGGAACCGCCGGAAAAGATACTTGTCGAGATCGGCGATAAAACCATTTCGGTCGATGAGTTCATTCGCCGAGCTGAATACAGCGTGCGGCCGCCCTATTGTCGCGGGGTTCACAACCTGGACAAAAAGATCATCCTCAACTCGCTCATCGCGGAAAAGCTGATGTCGCTCGAAGCGGGCGATGCGAATGAGTTCATCACCCATGCCAATATCCAGGCCTATCTGCGCGGCCGGCGAGAGCAGCTGATGCGGCAGTGGCTGTACGAAGAACAAGCGCGCAACAAGGTCGTGCTCGACACGGCGCGTGTGCAGCAATCCGTCCAGGTTGCCGGACGCCGGTACACAATTTCATATTTCAATCTCCCGGACGGAGATCTCGTCTCTCATATGGCCAATGAGGTCAGAACAGATGGGGCCTCCTTTGAAGAACTCTATTTTGAGCTGACCAGTCTCGACACCCTGCCCCGGCGAGAGGTCGAATGGTCGCCACACGAACATGATCTCATTCTCGACTCGCTCTTTTCCAGGCCGCTGGTCAAAAACCAGATCGTCGGGCCGATCAAAATCGCGGATGATCAGCACATGCTGATCAAAATCGACGGCTGGATCGACCGCCCGGCCATCACACAAGCACAAATTCAGCAGAGATGGCGACAGATTGCCGATGAATATAGCGAGCGAGAGGCGATCCGACTCTATGACGAGTTCATCCTCAGTGTGATGAAGGGGAAAACCATCGAGTTTGTGCCGAATGTGTTCTTTCAGGTGGCTGACCTGTTGGGGCCGATCTATGTCCAATCAGCGGCGGAAAAAAAAGAATTGATGGAAAACACATATTGGCAAAAAAACCAGGATGATGAAAAATATGCCAACGTGCAAAACAAGATCAACGTCTTGTACGAGGAGCCCTTTTTCCGCGTCGACGGGCGGATGTGGAGCGTGCGCGATTTTGTCGACGAGCTGGCCGCCCATCCGCTCGTCTTTCGGCAAAAAAAGATGAAAAGGGACGAGTTCGGCCAACAGCTGCAGTTCGCGATCATGGATATGATCCGGGATAAATATCTCAACGACATCGCCTATGAAAGAGGCTACGACAAAATCAATGTCATTGAACGGCGCGTCGCCATGTGGCGCGATAATCTGAATTATCAATTTTGCAAGTCAGAGTATCTCAAAAGCGTTCTGCCGGACAGCTTGACGGAAATGCCTTATATGCCGGTTATTGAAAACTATTTAAATCCGCTCGTCGATTCGCTGCAGGCAAAATACTCTGACGTGATCAAGGTCGATGTGGAGGCCTTTGATGACATTCGACTCACGCGCGTCGATATGAGCGTGATCCAGCAAAATGTCCCCTTCGCCAAGATCGTGCCGTCATTTCCGTTGGTGACGACGGACAATGCGTTGGACTATGGTCAAAAAATGCAGAATCCATGAGCCCGAATAAACCTCAAGGCATCGCATGAAAAAATATATCACTCTCTTGCTACTGCTGCCTCTCTTGTCGCCTTGCCCGCTCCCATCAAAAGACGTCAAGCTGTCCACCACATCCTTTCACCTCTGCCTGACTCGTTCGGGTTCAGTGAGTGGACTGTTTGATGTGGAAAATGGCATGAACTATATCGCTCCAGGTCCTACCCCTCTGCTCAGCATTCGCCGCAACGGCGAAGTCATGTCGCCACAATCGATGCGCCATGAAAAAGAGAGCAACGTGCTCGTTCTCACTTTTGCCGAAGATATCGAGGCGTCCGTTCAGGTCGGGTGCAGAGAGAAATATGTGACTCTCGAGCTAATCGCCATTACGAATCCGGACAAAATCGAACTCGTCATCTGGGGCCCCTATCCGACATCGCTGCATGAGGTCATTGGTGAAACCGTCGGCGTCGTGCAAGGCGACACATTTGCTCTGGGTATCCAGGCTCTCAATCCCAGGACGCTGGGTGGCTTTCCGTGGACCGAGGACGATTGTATGCCGCAGATCGATATTTTCGATCAGGACGATCTGTCTGACCTGTCCGAAGCGGGCAAACGCTCTGTTTTATACCGGGTCGAGGCGGCCAAACCGCAGACCTATGGCAGTTCATTGCAGGCCTATTGTCGAAATCGCAGCCGGGAACGCATCATCGCCAATTGGGAGCATGATAAATATGCAGCGCCAGCCTATGATGACGGCGGCGTGATCGGCAGCAAGATCGCACTGTTCGGCTGCGCAGTGGATGAAATTTTGCCCACGATTGCTCTGATTGAAAAGGCGGAAGGATTACCGCACCCTCTCATTGATGGGGAGTGGGGAAAAACGACGCGGTCAGCCTCCGCCGCTTATATGATCATGGAATTCGGCGAAAAGGATATAGACAAAGCGCTGGATTTCACCCAAAAAGCCGGCCTGCGCTATCTGTACCATCCG
>JAFGJB010000081.1 GCA_016929295.1 Candidatus Zhuqueibacterota bacterium
ATGAGATGGTAGCGCTCGCACCATTCCGGCAAGGTGAGCGCTTGGTGTCCGTATTCGGAGACGGTGAGCAGGTGGAATTGATGGACGGTTGGGTCCAGTTTTAAGATGGTTATGGTCGCTTCATTGAACGGCAGCGGTGCCTTTATCTTGAACTCACCCAGAAAGAGCCCGTCGTCAATGCGCATCCAGAGCGATTTATTTTCGCAGGATATACTTGTAATGATGCACAGCAGAATGATGTTTATCAATGTTCTGATCAATGTAGCCGCCCGAGCATGTTCTCTATGTATATTTCTGTGTTTTCAATCCGTGTCCCGTGATCACCGTGACGATCACTTCATTTTTGGCGATTTTTTGACCGCAGCGTGACAGCGCCGCAAAAACGACAGCGGAAGTCGGTTCGATGTAATATCCGCGGCGATAGAGATGATGCAGCCATTCTTTTATATCATTTTCACTCACGGTCAAAAAATCTCCATCAGTGTTGCGTACAGCGCTGATGATCTGAGAGCCGCGCACCGGTTGCGCCACGGCAATGCCTTCGGCCAACGTTGGTTTGCTATCGATCGCAGATATGTCATCTTTGCCTTTTCGAAAGGCTTCGGCGCAGGGCGCGCAGTTGGCAGTTTGCACGGCGATCAGTTTTGGCATCTTGTCAATTATCCCTGCGTTCAGCAATTCTGTAAAGCCGATGAACGCGCCGAGCAACAATGTGCCATTGCCAACCGGCACAACCAGTCTGTCTGGTGCACGCCAGTCGAGTTGCTCGCACATTTCATAGGCGAGCGTCTTGGTGCCGTGCAAAAAATAGGGATTCCAGGCGTGGCTGGCATAATAGACTGTCCGGCTGGCCTGGGCCGCTTCGGCGGCGTCTTCTCTGCTGCCCGGCACTTTGTGCACCCGAGCTCCCATCGATTCTATGTGTCGCAGTTTCTCGGGCGATGCGAATGACGAGACATAGATATCGCATTCTATCCGCGCGCGCGCGCAATAGGCCGCGATAGCTGCCCCGGCATTGCCGGAAGAGTCTTCGACGACGTGGTGGACGCCGAGCTCCTTGACTTTGCTGATCAGAACAGAGGCGCCGCGATCCTTGAAAGATCCGGACGGGAACAGATGATCCATCTTGACCTTCACGGTGAGGCCGTCCATGTCGATGTCGATGAGCGGTGTGAATCCCTCGTAAAATGAGACAATGTTCGAGTCATGCAGGACAGGGATGGCTTCGCGGTAGCGCCACATGGTGAATGGCCGGTGTTGCATTTTATCGGCGTCGAACTCGGGGGTGAATTGAACGTCCAGCAATCCGCCGCAATCGCATTGCCAGCGCGGATCGTTTTCAGAATAGCACTGTTGACAGCTTGAGCAGACGAGTTTTACCATCAGATAATGGCTCCATTTTCCAGATAGACAATGATCTGTTGCAGGTAGGGGTGATATTTTTTGGGCAGTCCTTTATATAAAGATTGCGATGTTGGATCGGACTGCACGGCGCCGATGTAGTCATTCATCTTTGATTTCACTTTGGCAATGACCGAGTCCTCTTTCGATGCCGCCAAAGCGGCTGCCGCCGCATCGAGGTCATAGTCTGCACGAACGACATACTCGAAGACCAGTCCGCGCAAATAGCCGGCGATGGTGCCGCGATCCTTGTTGCCGAGCGCCTGAGCGGTCTGAACGATCGATGAATGGGAGAATTTCAGCGAGCGCAGCGTCTCCAAAATTTGCTCGGACAACAATTGATAGTTTGTCGCAAGTTCGGCTCGCACGTTTTCGTGAATGGGGCGAGGCAGATCTATTTCCTGTATCATCTTGCGATTGGCGCTTTTCGCCAGGATGGCCGCACGGCGGATGGTGTTTTCCAGTTCGCGAACGTTGCCGGGCCAGGGATAGGAGATCAGCGCCTCAAGCGCACGCTCCGAAAATGCTGCAACCGGCTCGTAGCCATGTTTCTGCAAAAAGTGTCTGGCGAGCGCCGGGATGTCCTCTTTTCTTTCGCGCAGGGGAGGCAACTCGATCGGGAATCCATTCAGGCGATAAAAGAGATCGTCGCGAAACAGCTCCTCCTGCACACGCTGTTGCATGTTTTTACTCGACGCGGCGATGATGCGGACATGCACTTTCAGCGTCTTTTCGCTGCCGAGGCGCTCAAACGTGCCCTCCTGCAGGACGCGCAGCAGTTTGGCCTGAAATGCCGGCGATGTTTCAGTGATTTCATCCAAAAAGAGGGTGCCGCCGTCGGCGAGCTCGAATCGACCCTTGCGCTGCGATGTGGCGCCGGTGAAGGCGCCCTTTTCATGACCGAACAGTTCGCTTTCCAGCAGCGTTTCGGGCAGCGCCCCGCAGTTCACCGCGATAAATCGTTTCGATGCCCGGGGTCCGGATTCGTGGATCGCGCGAGCGATGATCTCTTTGCCCGTGCCGGTCTCGCCAAAGATGAATACCGGGATATCGTCCGAACTGACTTTGTCGACCAGTTCCAGGACACCCACCATGGCGCTGGAGGGGGTGTGAATGATTGTCGGATGTTTTATGCTCACAGCGCTGTCGGTTTCTGTTGTCGCTATCTGCAGGTCGCGCAGCTCTTTTTCCAGCTGCAGGATTTCTTGCTGTTTTTCATCCAAACGTTTTTGCGCTTCCTCCGAGAACAACTCTTGTTGCGAGCGCATCTCCTGGATGTTCGTCTCGGCTTCCTCGATGAGTTGTTGCTTTTTACGAATCTGCTCTTCATAGAGCGCATGCGACATTTTTTCCAATCGACTTTTGTCCCGCTGCCGCACCAGGAGCAAGAGGATGGCGCTTGACGAGAGACAAATGGCGGGCAGCGCGATGGGCAGAGCCACCGCTTTGGTCTTGAAAAGCAGCAGCGCGCCGAGCAGATAAAAGATGATGAGCGCAGCAAGGATGAAGAGACCGCGGCGAGATGAAACAGCGGCGGTGACGAGCGCTGTGATGAACAAGATCAGAATGACCACGACTGGCCGCGGCGTTCGGATGAAATTATTTTGTAGAATGTTTTCCGCGGCGGTGAAATGGATCAGTGAGGCCGGAAAGGAGGGCAACAAGGGCGTCACCTTCATCGGCGTAGCGCCGGAGACGTTGAATCCCACCAGCACAAGTTTATCCTGTAAATTGAGCTGGTCAGGATTGTTTTGATAGGTCTGCAGCATATCGATCATGCTCATCGACCGGATCCCGGCGAGCGCGCCAAAGTGGTTCAAACGCACGCTGGAGAATGTATCTGTGGCAATGTCGATCTCTTCTGTCTCGTCCGTCAGGACAATTTTCCCGGGTGAAATACGCGCAGTCGAGTTTGCAGAAAAGCGATACAACCGTGCCAGTTCCAGTCCGAAAGAAGGCCACAGCGTGTCTCCGGATGAGGCAGCGAGCAGATAGCGTCGAACGACGGTTTCATCCGGCAAATTGGAAAATCCGGTGCCAATGATGTGCTTGCGAAAAGTCTCAATCGGGAATTGCGCCCCTGCTCCCAGCATGAAGGATCCTTTTTCATCGCTATAGGTGTCGGTTAGATCCGAAAAGAAAAAGGGAAGGCAGACATTGCGGCTCGTCCGCAG
>JAFGJB010000082.1 GCA_016929295.1 Candidatus Zhuqueibacterota bacterium
CTCTGGACAAGATTGAAAAAGAAATGAGCATGCATCGGATCACAGTTCGATGAGTGAAATTTTGTTACGACGTTAGCGGGTCTGAAATTTTAGCAGATTGCCCCTAGTGCAACATAGCTGCAAGCCAAAAGTGAAACGTCAAAAGTGAGATGTTTTATCGCCTGGAACGAGACTAGTTATAACGTCTCACGTTTGACGTTTCACGTTTCACTCTTTTGACTGTTCAAAAGATTGCCAAAATAACAAAACTTTTCAGAATAAAAAAAAGCCTCCCGTGCAGAGAGGCTTTTCGAGGAGTTGATGTGTCAATGCCAGTTCACATCGATGAAAGTGAGCCCGACAAAAAAGCTCATGAATAACTGTCGTTGAGGATCTCCCAGGAGCGCTTCTCCGGGCAAACCGAGGTAGCTCAACTTTGTGCCGATATTCATATGCAGCGTGCCGACAGGGATGAGCACCCCGGCTTCAGGCGCTATTCCCCAGCGCCATTTGCGGTCTTCTTTGACCACAATGCCCATTTCCGCGCGTTGCCAGGCATAATAACCGCCGACGTGCGCGCCGAGATACGGTTTCATGCCATTGGCCAGGTGAAAATAATAGTGTGAGCTCAGCATGAACGGTAAGGTGTTGAGAAATCGATACTGCGTAGTGGTGAAAAATCCATTTTCGAGCGATGCGGGCTCACCGCTTCGCCAATAAAAAACCTGATGGCCGAATGATGCGCCCAGAGAGACGGACGGCGAGACGAATTTCCGTGCGTCCAGACCAAATCCCAGCAGGCTGGTATTATTGATGTACGGTTTCATTTGCTGGCCTGGAACAGCGACGTTGTAGTTGATCGTCGCCAGCCAGTCTTTCGCGTGCGTCGTCATTGTCAGCGCCAGGATCAATAACAATCTGTATGTTGCTCTTGGCATCTTTTTCCCTTCTATAAGAGATTTCGATTTCACTGTTGCATCCGTGTCTGCTGATCAAGTGCTTGTTGCAAATGCGCTTAATCAATATCTGTGCCATAGTTACAGTCTTGACAAGCGCGTGTTGGGCCGAAGTGACTGTGAAACTGCCGGGATGTCAGAAATTCCAGTCGATTTAAGTATATGATATTTATAAGGATGTAAATGTAAGAGGACTCTGGCCGTTTGGGGCGGTGAGCGCCGGTTGCGAAGCGAAGAATGAAGCTGATTTCAGATGTGTAAAACAAACTGTCAATATTGTATCAGAGCGACACGCTGACTAAAATGATACAATCCCACCAGGCGCGCTATTCTGCGCCGCCGATCATACCTCTGGCAATCTGTTGCGGAAAACCTAGATCGACAGCATGGGTTGAATTTCAAAAATAAAGGGATCAAAGCTCTTGTTCTCCTGCCAAGTTTTTTCCAGCGGATTGGTGACCAGCTCGTTTTTTTCGATCCCCACCATGACGCCGTTGGCGCCCTGCAGCGCTGCTTTGACCGCAAAGGCGCCCATGCGGGTGGCGAACCAGCGATCCATGGCCACCGGTGAGCCGCCGCGCTGTATGTGTCCCAGGACGACCGGCCTGCAGGCGTAGCCGGTGCGTTTTTCCAGCTCCTCGGCCAGGCGAGGGGCGCCGCCATCGTAGGCGCCCTCGGCGACGACGATGATATAGCTGCCCTTGCCGCGCTCTTTTGATAAAACCATCCGTTCAACCACCTGGTCGAGATCACATGGCCGTTCCGGCAATAGCATCTCCTCGGCGCCGCCGGTTATGCCCACGCCGAGCGCAATGTCACCCGCCTTGCGGCCCATCACCTCGACGAGAAACACGCGGTCGAACGCTTCGGCCGTGTCGCGGATTTTATCAATGGACTCGAGCGCGGTGTCCAGCGCGGTGAAGTATCCGATGGTGAAATCCGTGCCGCCGCAATCATTGTCAATTGTGCCGGGCAGGCCGATGACCTGGCCGTCCCACACCTTCAACAGCTCGTGGGCGCCGCGCATGGAGCCGTTGCCGCCGATGACAAAAAGGACATCGATGCCCAGCTCGTCCAGATTGGCGGCGGCTTGTTTTCTGCCGCTTTCTTGCAGAAAGGCCTTGCAGCGCGAGGTGCCGAGGATGGTGCCGCCGCGCTGCAGAATACCGGAGACGCTGCGCGCGTTCATCTCGACATAATTGGCGTCCAGGATGCCCTGATAGCCGTATTTGAATCCGATAACCTCTAAGCCATGATAGATGGCCGTGCGCACGATGGCGCGAATGGCGCCGTTCATACCCGGCGAATCACCGCCGCTGGTGATGATGGCGACCTTGTGGGGCGTCGACATGATCTCTCTTCTCCTTGTCCATTGCGGCCTGCTTGTTTGCAGGGATTGTAAAAATTAAATTTAACATTATATTCGCCATTTTCAAATCGTTTTGGCAAAATTGCGTTAAAAGGCCAGCGTTTGGCAAAGTCGATAAAAGATCAACTTGGCGCGACCTTTGGCCGCAACCAAACAATGTAACAATTACGAAAAGCTAAACGCAAAGGCCCAAAGGACCGCAGAGGTTCGCAGAGAAAAATGGATGTATTGCGGTATAGTAAACCTCTCGCGATAAGCAAGGCAATGAAAAATTATTATCATTTCTTCGCGTATCTTTGCGTTCTCGTATCTTTATTAAAACATTTTATTCTAATCAGTTGAACATTCTGTATTTTTTCTTTGCGTATCCTCTGCGGCTTGGCGGCTTTGCGTGATTTTGGACCCATCAGGCCAAGTGAACGTAGTATTTTA
>JAFGJB010000083.1 GCA_016929295.1 Candidatus Zhuqueibacterota bacterium
ATATCGCCGAGATAGCTGATGTCCTTGCGAACATTGGGCGAATTCATCGACAAACGCTCAGCCAGCTGCGACGATGATACAGTTGCGACACCGAGTCGAATCATCTCATCCAACGCACGATAAATCACGCAGAGCCGTGAAATTGCCGGCTTGGAAATTTTGTCCTGCAATTTATTTCGCATATATTGTATTTAGAACATGCCTATCTGTGATATTTTTCACTAATTTATCATATTATATATAATTTGTCAAGCTAAATCTGCTCAATTGTGATCCGTTCGTTTGCGACAGGCCTTGATCTTTTATCGACAAGGTAAAGAGGGACGTTTTTTTATTTTGCTATAAACGGGAGCATAAGGTCTGAGCTGCGCTCATTTTCACAGATGTTAAAAACGCAGGATGAAAGTAGTGCTCTTGTATGGGAGAGAGTGCACCGTTAAAGAGCCGTTATGCAAGCGCATGATTTGGCGAGAGAGGCTCAAGCCGATTCCCGAGCCAGTCGATTTGGTGGTATAAAACGGGATAAAGATGTTCTCGATCGCCTCTTTTTCAATGCCGGGGCCATTGTCCTGCAGGTGAATGACCGGTCTGCCGACGGGGCTGAGAAAAGCTTTCATGGCAATTCGCGGCGATTCAATGCCTTCCACTGCTTCAATCGCATTTTTGAGCAGGTTGATCAAAACCTGTTCCAAAAGTGTGCTATCCGCCGTCAAGTCAAGTCGAGGTGGTGTGACATCCATTGACAATTTGATGTTTTTGTCCTTTAATTGCGCACCAAAAAGAGAAACGACGCGATCAAAAATCTCCTGGGCTGGGAAAATGGTATAGTCCGGTTTGGGGATTCGAGTGAGTTTGCGATAATTTTCGACGAACGCCAAAAGTCCCTTGCTGCGATTCTCTATTGTCGCTACAGCGGCGGTTATATCGTCCAGCTGTTCACGACAAGCGCCCATCTTGTCACAATTAGCTAAAATCTCTGATCCGAGAATTGCATTGGCAGTCCCAGATAAGGACACAATCGGCGTGACCGAGTTCATAATTTCATGTGTCAAAATGCGAATCAGGTTTTGCCACGCTTCCATCTCTTTTTCTTCCAATTCGCTTTGAATATTTTGAATGGTGACGAGACGATACTTTTCACTGCCGATGATGAAATCAGTCACAAAAATGAGAAAATTCAACAACTGCTCATCCCGATGAATCTTGAGTATTAATTTGGAGCCGCGATTGAGATCGGTGATTCTCTTCGCAAGTCTGTCCGTAATCTTGTCCAGTTGCCCGATCTGTTGTAGCTGCACAATGCCGAGCAATTTTTTCGCCGCATTATTGATCATATCGACCGTTCCATCACTTTTGATGATGATGAGGCCAATGCCAATGTGTTGCACAACTGTTTGTAAATAGCGAAATTGCTCCTCCCGTTCAGACCGCGCTTTTTGAAAGCTTTTAATGACCTCACTAAACGAGTGACTCAATTCTTTGAACGAAGAGCCCAAATGCTCAAGATCAAATGACTGTGAAAAATCCGAGTATTTGATGGATTGCAAAAAGGTCGTCAGCTTTCGATTTGTCATCTCGACATAGCGAATGAGAGAATAAATTTGATAGACAATCGCTATTCCGCCAACGACCATTGTTGCGTATAATTCCGTTTTGAAGACCAGATGGATGAGGCCATAAAACATTCCACAGAGCAGCAGAACACGCCATATGACATTGATGCGGAAATTAAAGGCCATGTTTTTCCATTCGCCGATAGAGTGATGTTCGCGTCAAGCCCAATTCTTTGGCAGCATGGCTGACGTTGCCCTTGCATTTACCAAGCACTTGACGAATGATTGTCCTTTCGATATCTTCCAGATGAAATGAATCGAAGACCATGCCATCCTGCTGCTGTTCCCGGGAAAAGAGGAAATCTGATGGCTGCAACACGGGTGAATCCGCCATGATCACTGCGCGCTCCAGAGCGTGCCGTAATTCGCGGACATTGCCCGGCCATTGATATGTTTGCAGTTTACTCATTGCCGCGGCACTGACGCGTAAATTTGGCTTTTTGTATCGTTTTGCGTAGGCCTCCAAAAAATAGTCGATGAGGAGTGGGATGTCATCGGCTCGTTCCCGTAGTGGCGGCAGCTGAATCTCGACCGTGTTGATGCGATAGAGAAAATCCTGTCGGAACTCCTTGGCGCTCGCCATTTCGTACACAGGCATATTCGTGGCGCAAATGAGGCGGATATCGATGGATCGCGCCTGATTTGAGCCAAGTCTGGTGACATGCCGCTCTTCCAACACGCGCAGCAGCTTGGCCTGCATGGCCATTGGCAGATTGCCAATTTCGTCCAGAAACAGGGTGCCTCCGGAGGCAACCTCAAATCGCCCGGGTTTATCGCTTCTCGCATCGGTGTAAGCGCCCTTCACATGACCAAACAGTTCTGCCTCAAAGAGCGACTCCGGGATGGAACCCATGTCCACGCTGATGAACACCTGGTCGCGACGGTCGGACTGCCGGTGCAAGGCGCGCGCCACCAATTCTTTGCCCGTGCCATTCTCGCCCAGGATGAGAACG
>JAFGJB010000084.1 GCA_016929295.1 Candidatus Zhuqueibacterota bacterium
GTGGCATCCACGCCGGATAAAATATTAAAATCGACGGGCACATTCGCGACGCCAACGCCGTTAATATCGAGCACTTTGACCGAAAGAGCTGAGCCGAGGGTTTTATCCACCTCGCCGCTTATCGATGTTGTGCCGAAAGCCAGCATGCGTTCGGGTTCCAGATGTGGGATTTTGATGCTGTAACTATCCACTTCGTTGAACAGGGCGCCATAGAGAATGACGCCGGAATAGAGCACACCGCTGGCGCCGAATCTTTTTTGATAATCCTGCACCATACCGATCGAGTTGCCATTGATTTTCACCTCGAAGGAATTGAGTGTCGGATTGTTTCGATAGACAACCGAGAGCGTATCGCCATAGGATGGCGAGGCGCTCGGCTGCGCGTAAGAGATGGCTTCTCCTGTCACCACTTTGCCGTTGACGATGGCATAGAGCGCAATATTGCCGTATAATCGAATCATATAGCCATTGGCAATTCGGTAATCATCGCTGTCCAGCAGCATCGCCAGACCGAGGCCACCCAGCGTATAGTTTCCCAACGCATAGCGGGCACCGACTTCAACGAACTCGGCTGCGGGTGTATATTTTATGCTATCGAGAATGGCCAGCTTGTTCCAGCCGGAGGCGGCATCATTGTTGCGCAGTTTGCCATTAGCGACTTGATAGGCGGGATCGTGATTCCAGCCACGCAGGTTGGCGTTATTAAAGCTGTCGACAAAAGCGATGCCCGGTTCTGGCAACACATCCGGAGTTACAACTGGATTAAAGATGGAAATCGAGCTTTTATTGTTCGCCTGGTCATAGACGCGGATGGCAAAATTATAGGTGCGTCCTCCCAGTATTCCTTCTTTGATTGTGGTTCGCTCCAGCCCGCTCGATGGCGAGTTTTTGCCCGGGCGTCGCAGGGTGATAATAGTGCCGGAAGTAAAATTCGAGCTGTTGATCTCTGTATCAACGAGGTAACGCAATTCATAGAGGTTGACGATGCCGCCCTGATCGGTTGGTGTATACCATTTGAGGGAGATCGCCGGATCAACAGTGGGCTCGGCACTGTCGATCCTGATCGCGCTTGGACTTGTCCCGTCGCCGGGATTGTTGGTGATCGCCTTGATGACGCGGGCATACTCGCTCGCCATGCGCTCATAGCCGGACGGAACGGGATGAATGCCGTCGATGCCAAGTTCCGAATTGCTGACGGACGAGTTCAGATCAACAATGACGGCCTTGGCGCTGATGGCATTATCGAAAAACATGCGCTCTATTTCTTCATTATAGTCCTGCACCCACGGTAGCGGATTTTTGTTTGCATCGAGCTTGGGGATGATTTTGCATACAAGTATATAGCCGACACTCTGATGTTTGCCAATGGTGTTGATAAGCTCACGGAGTTTATAAGAAGCGGTGGACTGCTCGGTGTACGGTCCGGATTTATCACCGGCGTTATTGGTCCCCACATGCAGAAGGACGATCTCCGGATTATAGGTGGTGAGCGCCACGGTGATATCTTTGGCGCCGTACAGCGGCAAACCGTTCGGCGGCAAAAAGGATTCTATTTTGGCGCCACTCTGAAAGTGACCGTTTAATCCGGGTGTGACAGTGATGTCGCCTCCGACAAAGGTGAAATCAGCGCCCAGCTGGTCTTTCAGATAACCGCGAAATCCATCGCCTTCCACTCCGCTTTCGGGAATTTTCCCGGCAGTCAGCGAATTGCCGACCGGCATGAGTGTCCATGTTCTCGCGCTGATCTGACTCGATATGAGTATTAAAATGGAAAAAAGTACAAATATTCTCCGTCTATAATGAACGCAATCCGACAATGTAAATCCTCCAATACAAGATCTATGGTCAAAAACGACATGGAATGAATCATGGGGCTCTGTGCAAAGAGTGTACCTGGAAAGGAATTAATTTCGCTGCAGATGCAGCAATCACCGGCAGGCAATTTTATTGTTGCAAGTCTAAAAAAAACAAATACCCATTTCCAGGCGGGTATTCTTCGTCGAGGGCGAAGTCTGCTCAGTACGTTTTGTGCTGTACCAGTGAAAGACAGGTTGAATCACTCATGAACAATAACATCAATCATTCTTTCCATCGCCCATGCGCGATTGTCGTGGTTGATATTGCTGAGAAATGGTCAAATATTCTTCTGCAATTGGGATGCAATTATGGTATAATTGAAAGAAACTTAACAGGGAGTCTATCTTTGATGCTCCCATGTATAAGAATGATGAGCGAAAGGTCAACTGTCGCGCGGGTTTACGATAATATGAGTACAGTTCAGGAGCGGCAATGCATCACAGCCGCATCAGTCAGAATGAGACTGAGGCGCCATGGGCAGCCGCTGGATCAGGAGATAGTGTGCTCGCACGATGAAAGTCGTTTGTATGTAACTTGCTATTCAGCCGGCAGGTATGAAATGAAGCACGCTTTTGCCGAGATCTCTGAAAAATTACAGGAAATGAGTCGTAACTCCGCCACTGCTGTCCTCTATATTTAGATTATTCCTTGCATCAAGCGTTCCGCAACGCTGTCGATTCCCAGCATCATAAATATGGCAGGATTGAATGCCGTGACATGGTTTTGCACCGCAGTTTATTATATCGTCACGTGCAACAAGTCATTCGTCAGGTGCTCATTTGGTGCTACGCGATGCGTTAAAGGAGTATGGTATGCATAATGTTCTGCTGGTGGGTGGCGGTGCATCCACTATCTCGGGTGCGGTTTCAAATATACGCGCCCTGGGTCATGAATGTCGGTTTTTTGATATTCGCACTGGCGTGACTGAAATGTTTGCAGAGTTTATGCCGACTGTTGTGATGATTGAAGTCGAATCGGCTTTGGATGATTGTTTTACCGTCATTTCATCCATAAAGAGTCGTACTAGCTCATTACCCATCATCGCCTTTTCACATGAAAGTGATGTGAGCCTCGTCGTCAAAACGATCAAGCTTGGTGCTGTAGAGTTTTGTCAATTCCCGGCAACTGAAAAAGGCTTTGTTGATCTGTTCAAGCGTATTTTACAGGATTTAAGAATTCCCTCACCAGTCATTTCGGCTTCCTCGCAAAGCTCTTACTTGCCGGATTATGTCGGCAACAGTGAAGAAAGCAGGAATGTTGCCACGCGCGTCATGAAAATTGCTCCCCTTGACGTGAATGTGATGATTTCCGGTGAGACTGGGACGGGCAAGGAGCTCATCGCTAAAAATATTCATAAAATGAGTAATCGAGCTGACAAGCCGTTCATTGCGATCGATTGTGTTTCCTTGCCGGCCAATTTAATCGAGAGTGAAATCTTTGGACATGAACAGGGAGCGTTCACCGGTGCGACCAAGACAAAAAAAGGACTGCTGGAATTGGCAAACGGCGGCACGGTCTTTTTTGACGAGATCACAGAACTCGATATCTATTTGCAGGGGAAATTGTTGCGTGTTTTGCAGGAACGGCAATTTCGACGCGTGGGAGGGAGCAATCTCATAAAGGTTGATATTCGAATTATCTCGGCGACGAATCGGGATCCTGAGCAAGCAGTCCTGCAAAATAAATTGCGCAAGGATCTCTATTATCGACTGAATGTCGTGCCCCTAAAATTATTGCCGCTGCGCCAGCGCAAAAGCGACATAAGCTTTCTGATCGCTCATTTCCTTGAAAAGCTCAATGAATCGAATAAAGTGCAGATCAAGGGCATGACGCGGCGGGCTATGAATGCGCTGATAAAATATGAATGGCCCGGCAATGTGCGGGAGCTGCAAAATGTGATTATGCAAGCCGCCTGCTTGTCGGAGAGCGAGATGATCGATATGGATGATCTGCCCGAAAATATCAGACCAAATGAAATGTCACCCGTACAACCGGTCAAGGCAGAAATGATGAATTTTAAGGATGCTCGTGATCATTATCTCAAACAATTTTGCCAGACCTATTTCGATGGTGTTTTGAAAAAACATCGTGGCAATATTTCCAAAGTGGCGAAAAATGCCCAGGTGAGTAGAGGCACTATCTATAAGCTTTTTAAAGAATTTGATATCAAAAATCCCTACATCACATCATAGTGACACGGAATGGGCAACGGCAAGCATCAACTCGGATCAGAAAAAGATGTACCATGCAGATAAATATATTGACAATCCTTTTCCTCCAGAGTTCTCGAATGTCCAATTCTCTGAACAACGATTGAAAAACTTGTTCAATATTTTGAACAATAAAGTGAGGACGGCTGCAAGTGACTTGCATCCGAATAACGGCATAACAAATTAAATTATAGTCTGTTGCGTCGTGTCGTGACTTTGGCAATCGCACTCCTGAACTTTGGCATATTATTCGCTGTTTGTGCAACCAAGAGCAATCACCATAGAATCGGATTGAAGATATATTGCACTTTCAGAATAAAATTTGGAATTTCGATTTGACAGATACACGAAAAATAATCCTCGTCACCTCGGAGGATCAGAATGTTGTGCAGGTTTTCGGACAAGTGTTGGTGGATAGCAGTTACGAATTACTTGTTGAAACAAACAAACTGCAATCTGTCTGGGAAATTCTGTCAAACCATGTTGCTTGTATCGTTGTGGACTTGAAACCTCTTGATGAGGAAAACGCCGCCTTTATGAAAATCATTAAAAAGACAAGGCCACGGCTTCCAATTGTCATCATATCATCTGAGGAAAAATGCGGTTCAACAACGTTTTGGGAAGAATCCGGCGTATTCTATCGCACGTTTAAACCTCTGCGCACTGAAGAGATAAAACAGCTGATGGAGGGTGTTGACAGGATAATTCAGAGAAATCAGGATTATCTGATCGCTTCACTTTAAATTTTCCACGCGACGACGGATTCAAATTGAGGTCGTGCAATATTTTGGGTGTTGAAATGGCCATCTGGCAAAACATCGTGACAATTCATTGGCGAGAGAAAAGCACGGTGCAAACGCGTCGACTGTGACTCAGATGGCGGAGCTGTGTCTGTTCAGCAGGCAGGATTAGAAAGTAGAGGGATGGTCATGAATCGAAACATTCAAGTGTCAGCTGTCGATGTTGATCAGCTGATGGTGCAATGGGAAAAGGCGCTCGCATTTCGGCGCACTCACTCCAGACTGGAACCGATCAAGTATTTCGTCAAAAAAACCCTGTTGGACCCGATCATTTTCGTCATCGTGTCCATCACTATTCTCATTGTGCCCAAAAAGGTGCTCTCCCTGTTGTCGAAAGAGCGCCTCGTCGCCACTTACAGAAAGTACCTCATTCGTGGACTCGACATTGTGACGGCGCTCAGCGGCATTGTGCTGTCGCTGCCATTATGGATTGTTCTTCCTGTTTTGATTAAAGTGAATTCGCCTGGCCCGGTTTTTTACAAACAGATTCGCACCGGCGTGGATCGGCGTCGACGAGACCGACGCGGCGTTTTGATCGGCAACGGTGCTGAACGCCGAAAACGGGAACGACGTGCTACTGATTTGCACGGCAAGCCCTTTTATATTATAAAATTTCGTACAATGACGGTGGAAGCTGAGAAAGAAAGCGGTGCTGTCTGGGCCAAGCGCAATGATCCGCGAGTGACATCCATCGGCAGATGGCTGCGCAAATATCACATTGATGAAATCCCCCAGCTGTTCAACGTGCTGCGCGGTGACATGAGCATGATCGGACCTCGACCGGAAAGGCCGGAAATTATCAATCGCCTGGTTGAGGACGTGCCGAAATACCATGATCGACTTGTCGTGAAACCCGGCGTCACCGGCCCGGCGCAAATATTCCTCGGTTATGATAGCTGCATGGAAGACATCAAACGAAAAATACAATTTGACTCTATTTATATCTCGGACAAAAGTGGCCGTCTCTACTTGCTCTTGCTTGCATTGACCGCGGTCAAAATTGTCGCCAGTATGATCATTGTCCATGTAGGTATTTTCAATTTGAATATCACCCTTAGTGAGGATAAAAAGCGTGAAGAATACACCTACTCGCATTAATCTACGTTTAGCAACCTGTTATTGGGCTTTTTTGCTGATTTTTGCAGCGGCATCCTCTCTATTGCGCGCCCAGGAGTCCAATGCGACGCAAGAATATCTGACGATCAACTCACGTCCAAGTGGTGCTGTGGTGCACCTGGACGGTGAGTATCAATTCATCGGCAGAACGCCGTTTGTGGTCCCTTATATGGTAATCGGTGAATATTCAGTGAAAGCGAGCAAGCTCGGATATAATAATTTCAGTCGCGATGTCACCTTTTCAGGCTCTTTGCCAAATACCTTCGAAATCAAGCTGATGAAGAAAAGCCGTGCCAAAGCACT
Source organism: Candidatus Zhuqueibacterota bacterium (assembly GCA_016929295.1). Lineage (GTDB taxonomy): Bacteria > Zhuqueibacterota > Zhuqueibacteria > Residuimicrobiales > Krinioviventaceae > Kriniovivens. Next base: position 6,287 of record JAFGJB010000084.1, read on the forward strand.
CAGCCGTTCCATTGCGGCGCCGGGTTGGGGTCAGTACTATTCGGATCGCAAAACGACCGGTGCTGTGTGGGGCGCCGCGACGGCTGTCGCTGTCGTTTCCTTAATAAAAACCCAATACGAGTATTCTGCTGCTTATCGTGATTATGAGAGCAGCCTGGCCAAAGCAGATCTGGGGGGCTTATCCTATAGTGAACGACTTGGCATCTTTGGCGAGGTTGACGACGCTTGGAGGAATCTCGAAAAAAAGACGGATAGCAGAGATTTGAACATTTATATCCTGGCCGGCATCTGGCTGACGAATATTATTGACAGCTATATTTTCTTTCCGGATTATGGCAACGAAATCGAAGTGTTTCAAAAATTCTCATTGAATGCCTCAGCACGTCATGACGGCCTGAGCTTTCACCTTCAGTATTCTTTGAATTAACAATTTAAAGACAGATACCATGGTCAAAATTGCGAAAGACGATATGATAAAGTTAGTGGCCATCGTGGTTGCCGCATTGCTCATGCTCTCGTGCAAAGATCGGCCTGCTCCGTTTCAGAATGAGCTGACTAACCTTCTTACAGCTCCGACGGATATTTCTGTGAAACTGGGTATGGGAAAGGCATTTTTGGAATGGAGATACGAAGAAACGGACGATTTCAAAGAGTTCCGGGTCTATCGCAAAGACGGGGAAGATGGCTTATTTAATCGAATTGTGTCGACAACCGACAACTTTTATGCCGACACCATGCTGGTCAACGGTCAGGTGTACTACTATGAAATCGCTGCCGTCGATCTCAGCGGATTCGAAGGCTCTCATTCCCAAGCTGTTTCAATCATCCCTTCGATTTACAGTCTGTTGATTGAAGAGGGGGCAGAAGCGACTAGCAGCGATTACGTGTCGTTGCGAATTACGGCGCCGAAGAATACCGCTTTTATGATGTTGTCGAATGACTCGACCTTTCAATTTTCGAGTTGGGAATCGTTTTCTGAATCCAGATCATGGCAGCTCAGCCCAGGGGATGGCCTCAAAACAATATACGCCAAATTTCGGGATAGCAACGACTATGAAACTCAGCTGCCTGTCAAGGCTCAAATAAAACGGGATAGCTTTGCGCAAATCTATTCTCTCCAGCATGACGGCGCTGGTCGAGTTTTGGGAGGGAATGATGTATTGCATATCCGGATGCATACATCGGATCCGCATGGAATTGCCATCATTTCAGTCATCGAACCCGATTCAATTGTCATAAGCAACGATAAAGGCACTATCTGGATTAAAGATATCAAATTGTACGATAGCGGCATATGGGGGGATCAGGTCCCAAACGATGGCATCTACGAGTACGACCTTGTCGTTAACCGCGGCATGGAGGTGCGGAATGCTATTATCGTTGGTGATTTCACCGATGCCCTGGGAAATCGTGCCGCTACTGTGCATGCGACGGATGTCATCCTGTTCAGCGAGGCGCCAACCACTGTTTCGCTGATGGAACCCACTGATGGCGGCGCAAGCACGCCTTCGCTGGCATTGCGCTGGACGATGAATAACGATCTGGACTTTGCGTCCTATCAACTGTACAGATCAACAAATACTTTTGTCGGCTTGAACTCATTTTTAGTGACAGAAATTACCGATCCCGGCACGTTGCGGTACGTCGATAGCAAGCTTGAGCCCTCAACTTTATATTATTATCGTATCTATTCATTCGATACCGCCGGCAATTCTTCAGCAAGCAACGTTGTCTCGACAACGAGCCCGCAAAATAAACCGCCCAAACCGGTCATGCTATCACAGGCGATCAACGATGACTCGACGTCGCTGACGCTGACATGGTCGCCAAGTACGGCAGGAGACTTTGCGAACTATCAGCTCTTTCGTTCGCTCACAGAAAACGTCGACACGCTTTTCGCGCCGATTCGCATCATCAGTAATATCGATGAAACGCAGTTCCAGGACAGGAGCGTCGTCAGAAATATCGACTATTATTATCAGATATTTGTCACTGATGTCTATGGACTAAAATCGGGAAGTAATATCGTCTCTGGGCGGATTGAATAAATCATGCATCGTACGGCTTAACAAAAATGGCACAAAAAAATGATCTGTTTTAAAAAATTTTCCACCCTGTACTTTTTCCTTGCGGCCGTCTCACTTTTATTCACAGCGGTGAATTCACAATCTGCAGCCGATAATCAGTATATAATTGGGCCCGGAGATTTATTAAACATCAGTTTCTGGCAAAAGCCGGAATTCAATGTTGAGACACGGGTTTCGGCATCAGGCGCCATCGAAATACCGCTCATTGGCACTCTCATCGTCGAGGGGCTGACGACAAATCAACTCCGCGATACGATCGAAGGGCGAATCTCTTTGCTGGATTCAAAAGTGACGCAGGTGTCGGTGAAAGTGACCGAGTTTGGCAGTAAGGTCGTCTATGTGACGGGTGGCGTCATTACCCCGGGCAAGTATAACTTTGAGGCCATCCCCAATATCTGGCAGATTATTCTCGAAGCCGGCGGCCCTACCACAACGGCGCAGCTGGATAATGTCGCCGTCGTTCACAGCGGCAAGGATACCAAAGGGCAAATTATTTACGTGAATATCGCCGAGGCCCTGGAATCCGGAGACATCTCTGCCCTTCCGGAGATATACCCTGGAGATACCATCAACATTCCATCGAATGAAGGCGCCGGGCAGGCCTCATCCATTTCATCTCCTCTGCAACAGCGATCGGTCGTCTATGTGTGGGGCGCCGTGATGTCTCCGGGAACTCTTAATGTACAAAAGGATATGGATTTGCTGGAAGCCATCATCATGGCCGGCGGCCCTTCGGAGAGAGCTGATCTCAAAAAAGTACATCTCTATTTTCGCGGCGTACAGCAAGCACAAGTGGCCATTATAGATATGGATAAATATAGCAACAGGTCTTATCCGTTGCCTTTGAAGATACATTCCGGTGACGCTATCTACATCCCGCAGAAGGAAAGCGCCTTGCTCTCAACCTTGAGCACTCTGTTATCGACGTTGCTCTATGTTGGCACGACGATAGTGGTTTCAACATTCATTTGATATTAAAACTCTTATGGCAAACATTATGAATGATACCAACAAAACCAGCGCACAATTTACCAAGGCGATGAATTCAGCTCCTCAGATCGATCTGATGGAGTATTGGTTAAAACTGTGGCGACGGAAATGGCTGCTCATGGGCATTTCGACCGTCGTCACCCTCGCCGCCTGTGTCTATGCCGTCATGTTCATCAAGCCCATTTATGAAGTCGGCGCCACAATCGCCATTGAATCAAATACTCTCTTAAATTCGTCGCTTGGCGGCTTGACGGGCAGAACCAGGGATATGGATTATCAGCTCCGACGTCAACAGTTGCTGCGCAAAGTTGTCAGCCCGGAGTATCTGAATCAAATCGCCGAAAAGTTCAACTTGCAAGAACACCCGCGAATTATCGCCGACGCTCAGAGTTATATGAGCAGCGCATCCTGGATAACCCGTGAGGATGCCATGCAAAGAGCAATCCTCGCATATCTGCGCACCAAGTATGATGTATCGGTGTCGAATCGAGCGGACCAGTTTCACGTGGCCGTCCAGGATACCTCCCCCCTCATTGCCTTTGAGATGGTTGATTTCATGACAAATCTGTTTGTCCGCACATCTCGGCAGAGTGACATCCGCGGCATCGAGGATGTCAAACAGTTCAGCGCTGAGCAGTTGGCAGTCTACAAGCAGAAAATGGATCAAGCCGAGGAAAAGCTCCGGGAATTCAACGAACGGACCGCGACAGAGAGCGCGCAAGGCGTCTCGGTTGCGGGTGAAACGCTCTTGGACTTGAAAAACAAGAAAGAAGAGACCAAAGATAATCTGGAGCAGCGATCCCAAAGAATCGCTCTGCTGGAAAATCGTATACCCAAAAATGTTATCGAAAAACTGGCGGCAGAATTAGGAGAATTGGAGCCGATAAAACTCAAGGTGCTGGAGAAAAGGAATGACTATGAACGAATATTATCCAGTGGCAGCAGCGGTGGCAGTGCAGAAATGCAGCTGAATAATGAGCTCAATTTGCTGAGACTTGAGAGCAATCGAATAATCAACCGGGCTATTGATGCCGTTTTCCCCAAATATAATGCGGAGCAACGCAATACATTATTTGAATACACCCTGGGCAATTTCGATCTGTTGATTCTTAACAGCCGGCTCGAGGCAATATCAAGAGTGCTGGATAGTACAATAAAATCGACAGCCGCCCAGCCGTCGATCAATCTGGAACGGCAAAAATTGGAAGATGAATATGAACAGCATCGCAGGACATATCGAGCCTTTTTGGAAAATTCTCGCGGCACACAAATTCAGGAGGCAATTCAAAATACCGAAGCCGAGTTTAAATACCAGATTATCATCCCGCCGCAAATGCCGATTTATCCTGTAGGCGGTAATAAGAAAAATTTCGTGCTCATCGCATTTGCCGTGAGCCTTGTCCTGGGAGTTGGCTTGGTCATCGTCCTCGAGTTCCTCAGTCAGACCATTCGGTCCGAGAATGATGTGACGAGCTTGAATCTCAAGATTCTCGGAACGATCCCCAAAATGAACAAGCCTTTTGACGTGTTCTACACAGAGTTTCGGGAAGCGAACGTTCTCACCAAGCCGAGCAACGGCCGTTCGGATGCGGGCATCACCGTCGACAGTGAAATCGATGAAGAGGCGAGCACCGCTGAAAATCCGCAGCTCGACCGTCTGGGAAAAATAGATTTCGGACAACTGGATAAACTATAAATAATGAATGATAAATAATAAAATCCATCACGAAAAATGAAAAAACTCTTATCAAATCAAAATGCCGTTGCGTTTCAGGATTCTGCAGAAGCAGTAGAATTCCGGCGACTTGAACATCGCCTGTACAATAACGCCGAGTGGAAAAAACGCAAAGTCTTTATGGTGACCAGCGCCAATCTTGGCGAGGGTAAAAGCACAATTTCCTCATTTCTGTCGTTCACGCATGCCTATAATCGGCGAATAAAAACATTGCTCATCGATTGTGATCTCCATCGACCGCGCATCCATAAAGTGTTTGCTCTGCCGCAAGAAAATGGTTTGGCCGAGTATTTTGAAAACAAGATCGGCGTGAACGATCTTTTAAAAGAGACGGCTATTCCCACGCTCAAGATTGTCACCGCCGGCAAAGCGACGAAAAAAACGTCGGAGCTCATGACGACCACGCCACTCATTGCCTTGATAAATTCATTTCGCTCTCAATTTGACATCATCATTCTCGATTCTCCGCCCATCATTCCGGTCAGTGATCCTCTCGTCATATCGGATGTCGCTGATGGCATCTATTTGGTGATGAAAGCGGGACACAGCAGAAAGAAAATGGTCAAACACGCCATTGAGATGCTTGGTGACCGCAGTGAAAAAATAGTGGGCGCGGTGATCAATAATTCAATGAATGTGATGCCGTACTATTATAATTACAGCTATTATGGCAGAAAATACAAGCAGAGCAGCAAGGATGAAAAAGAGACGGCGAAAGCAAAGGAAGCAAGCTCGTGAGGGGTAGCCATGTTAAACGCCATAACAATTGATGTCGAAGAATGGTTTCACGTTTCCCGATTTCGCAAACATATAAAACGTGAAGAATGGCCGAACATGGAGTCAAGGGTACTCCCCAGTGTGGCGCGCGTTTTGACTCTGTTACAGGATTTCGATATCCGAGCGACCTTTTTTATTCTTGGCTGGATTGCTGAGCGCCATCCGGAAGTTGTGCGCCTGATTGAAGAACGTGGTCATGATATTGGTACGCACGGATACGGGCATCAACTTGTCTACAACATGAAGCCAAAGGAATTTGCTCAGGATCTGCATAAATCTCTGAAAATTTTACGCGATATCGCGACCGTTCCCGTCACTTCCTATCGTGCGCCATCTTTTTCCATCAACTATAGCTCCTTATGGGTATTCGAAATTCTGAAGGACAATGGCATTCAGGTTGATTCCAGCCTCTTTCCGGTCAAGCATGATCTTTATGGAGGCATTCAATCGCCCAAGGAATTTTTTTATGTCTCCTTGAACGGCAGCGGCAATCTGGTGGAGTGCCCGCTTGCCACGCGTCGAGTGGCGGACCGCTCCTTCCCCATCGCCGGTGGCGGGTACTTGAGAATGTTTCCGCTCTGGTTTCTGGAAAAAAGCATCAAGGTGATCAATGATGCGAACAGGCCTGCTGTCATCTATTTTCATCCCTGGGAAATTGACCAGTTCCAGCCACGCGTCCCGGCAAAGCTGATGGATCGATTTTTACATTACAACAATATTGACCAGACCGAAGAGAAATTACGCGCTCTGCTGGCGAAATTTCAGTTCTCAAAATTGCAGGATGTCATCGATAGCACCAAGATCGAGAAAATGTGGCCAGAGTGGTAGAGTGTTACGTTCATCCCCATTCCCTTGCTTGAAACTATGAATATTCACATACTCACACAACACGATGCAGATCGATGGAATTCTTTCGTCGACGCCAGCCCGGCAGGCACTTTTTTTCACCGAACAGAGTGGAAAGAAATAATTGAGCGAACCTTCGGCTTTAAGAGTTATTACCTCTTTGCAGAGGAGGATGATCTCATTCAGGGCGTATTGCCACTCTTCCACATCAATGGACTATTCTCGGGCAAAGCGCTGATCTCTACACCATTTGCGGTCTATGGCGGCATAGTTGCATCAACGACGGTCGCTCGCGATGCGCTCTTCTCTGCCTGCAGGGAAAGAGCAGACGACCTTGGTGTCAAATTTGTTGAATTACGGCACTTGATAAAAGCTGATATCCCTGAACTGAAGAGCAGGGATTCTTTATATGCCACATTCATTAAGGAAATGCCGGAACGCGTTGAAGATATCTATGAACAACTGCCCAAAGAAGCACGCCGCATGGTTCGCAAAGGACGCAGCAATGGTCTGACAACCAGGATCGATCACGACGATGTCGATACTTTCTATAATATCTATGCCATCTCTGTCAGAAAATTTGGCACCCCGGTGTTTCCCAAGAAATTGTTTCGAACCTGTTTGGATGTTTTGCATGAAAATGCAAGCATTCTCTATGTGGCCGAGGAAAATAAAGTCATTGCCGGAGTCCTGAGCTTTTATTACAAAGATACGGTTTTGCCATACTACAGCGGCATGCTCGCCGACGCCAAATCGATCGCCCCGCATAATCTGATGTATCTGGCTGTCATGGAGGATGCCAGACAGCGCGGTTATCGTAAATTTGATTTTGGCCGCAGCAAAATTGGCACGGGTCCCGCCAGCTTTAAAAAGCACATGGGCTTCGAACCAATGAACTTGCCCTACCAGTTTTATCTGAAAAACGGCAACGATCTTCCGAACAAGAATCAGACGAATCCTAAATACGCCACGGCGCTCAACATATGGCGGCGGCTGCCTTTGAGCGTGACAAAGATCGTCGGGCCGCATATCGTAAAAATGTTTCCCTAGGAGCGACTGTGAAAGTACTGTTCATCGCGCATCGGGTTCCGTTTCCGCCGAACAAGGGTGACAAGATACGTTCGTTTCATATACTGCAACACCTCGCCAGACAGCACGATGTTCACGTTGCCGTTCCTGTGGATAATGACGATGACCGCGAATCGGTGAACGAACTCTCTCGCCGATATCCTGTGACCTCTCAGGAGATCTCGGCGCGCCGTCGTGCTGTCACTATGATGAAAAGAGCATGTGGCAGCCAACCCCTGTCCCCGGGAAATTTTTGGTCCACGCGACTAAAGTCCCAAATAGACGAGCTCGCGACGCGCGAACGGTTTGACGCGCTGGTGGTTTTTTCGTCATCGATGGCGCCCTACGCAACTGATCTGAATATTCCGACAAAGATTATCGATTTTTGCGATCTGGATTCAGCAAAATTTGCCCAATATGCCGATTACACCGCCGCGCCAAAATCCTGGCTTTGCCGTATCGAAAGCCGACGTTTGGCAAGATATGAAAAGAGCCTCGTCGCATCATTTGATCATATCCTGCTGATCAGCCCGGAAGAAAAGAGGCTGTTTGAGGTGAACGGCTATGATGATAAAGTAAAAATAATGAGCAATGGCGTCACTCTGCCCGCGCTGGCGACGGCCTTTTCGCCGGAAATCAAAATGCCAAACATCGTTTTCACCGGCGTTATGGATTATCTCCCCAATGTTGATGCCGTCTGCTGGTTTGTCAAACAGGTGTGGAAAAATCTCCGACGGACGCAACCCGATCTGTCATTTTATATCGTCGGCAAGAATCCCGTCAAAGCTGTGCAAGAGCTCCATTCCCCGCAGGAAAATGTTTTCGTGACCGGCTTTGTACAGGATGTCGCGCCATACCTTCACAGCGCTTCTGCTTTTGTAGCGCCTATTCGGATCGCCAGAGGTATGCAGACAAAGATATTGGAAGCCATGGCCCATGGGATTCCCGTCGTCTCGAGCAGCGGCTCGGCTCACGGCATCGGCGCTGCGCATGCGCAGGAGCTCCTCATTGCCGATACTCCGGAAGTATTTGAGCGACATGTGTCGCTCCTTTTGCACGACAAACAATTCGCCCGCCAGCTACGCGACAACGCTGTAAATTTTATTCGAGATAAATTCGACTGGGATAAAAATTTGGCGATTTTGGACGAATTGCTTGCACAAAAGAAGCGGCCAACAATCCCGGTGTAAGATGCATGGGCGGTGACAGGAAGGTGATTGAATGAGCTTGCGGATCAAATGATTCAGGACGGTAGAGCATACAATGCACAAAATTATCAACGAATGTCGCTCCTGCAGGTGTGATCACCTGGAAACGATTCTGGATTTGGGCGACACAACGCTGGCTGACTCGTTCCTGTGGGAAGACCAGTTGACTGAAGATGAAATCACGGCGCCGCTCGTTTTGGTCTTTTGTCCCAGATGTTCTCTCGTTCAGATCAACGCCACTGTGCCGGCGGAAATTTTATTTTGCCGAGATTATGCCTATTATTCATCCGTATCGCCCTCTCTGCTAAAGCATTTCAAAGAGAGTTCCGAATCCATTATCTCGTTGAAAAACTTGAACAGCGACAGTTTTGTCATTGAAGCGGCGAGCAACGATGGCTACATGTTGCGTAATTTCGTCGAGAGAGGTATTTCTGTACTGGGCATTGATCCGGCAGAAGGCCCGGCTGAAAAAGCGATCAAATGCGGCGTAAATACGCTCAATACATTTTTTGATCGCGAGCTGGCGCTGGAGCTGCGCGCGCAAGGCAAGCGCGCCGATGTTTTTCTGGCCAATAATGTCCTGCCGTATGTGGACGACCTGCGCGGCTTTGTCGACGGAATACGCATTTTGCTGAAAAATGACGGCCTCGCCGTGCTGGAGGTTCCCTATCTTCTCGATCTGATTGACAATGTCGAGTTCGATACCATTTATCATCAGAATTTATGCTATTTTTCCATCACCGCGCTGGATCATCTTTTTAAAAGTAGCGGATTGCATCTCAACCATGTCGAGCCGATCAGGATTCATGGTGGTTCGATGCGCCTGTTCGTTGAGCCGGTCGAAAATGTTCGCAATTCCGTTCGCGCCGCCCTTTATTTTGAAAGTGGGCGAGGAATCAGCAGGATTTCATCCTACGATAAATTTGCAGATGACGTGGAGCGAGTGAAGCGTTCTTTGAGAACCTTGCTGCTCGATCTGAAAGAACATGGCAATAGAATCGTCGGATATGGCGCTGCCGCAAAAGCATCTGTTTTATTGAACTATTGCGAAATAGACAGATCGATTCTGGACTACATCGTCGACCTGAATCCGGTGAAGCATGGGCGATATATGAGCGGAAATCATCTGCCAATATATTCGACAAACAGGCTTTTGGACGATATGCCGGATTATGTCCTCATCCTGGCATGGAATTTTTCCAAAGAGATCATCAGTCAGCAACACCAATACTATCAAAGCGGCGGGGAGTTCATTATACCCATTCCATCACCCACAATCGTTAGTGAAAATGAAGTGTATTCGCTCTTGCTGCAGCACCAGTGAGGCCCCTTCTCAAGAAAGTTTTTCTGTCAGCGCTGATTGGGAGTCAAATTGAATTGAGAAAGAGAAGACTTTGATTCTTGCGATAATTTGATTAATTTTGTGCTGCCGCGCACGTCAGCAGCGCTGCGGCGTTGTTCATTCAGACTGCGGAAAACTCGAGAAAAGTTATGGAGAATGGCATGAGGGTGCTGGTCACAGGGCACAAGGGTTTTATAGGCACCATATTGACGCCTATGCTTGTAGATAGAGGATATGATGTTGCGGGACTGGATAGCGATTTATACAGGAATTGCACCTATGGAGAACCGCCACTCAAAGTTGCTGAAACAATCAAGGATGTGCGGGATGTCGATGAATCCGATGTCGAGGGATTTGATGCCATCATTCACCTCGCGGCGCTGTCGAATGATCTGTTGGGAAATATTAATCCCGCGTTGACGATGGAGATTAATCACGCGGCCTCGGTTCGTCTGGCAGAACTTGCCAAGTCGGTCGGAGTGCCCAGATTTTTATTTTCCTCGTCATGCAGTATGTATGGCGCCGGCGGCGATGATTTTCTCGATGAAAGCGCTCGTTTTAATCCGGTCACGCCCTATGCCGAATCCAAGGTTTTGGGTGAGCGCGATATCGCGAAACTTGCTGATGATCATTTCAGTCCGGTCTTTTTACGCAATGCCACAGCCTACGGCGTTTCGCCGCGCATGCGCTTTGACCTCGTTCTAAATAATCTGGTGGCCTGGGCCTACACGACAGGCAATATCTTGATGAAGAGCGACGGCACTCCGTGGCGTCCCATTGTTCATATTGAAGACATCTCCCGCGCCTTCATCGCCATGCTGGAAGCTCCACGACATATCATCCATAATCAGTCTTTTAATATCGGTTTGAATGCGGAAAATTATCGGATCCGCGAGTTGGCCGACTTTGTCAAAGAGACGGTTCCCGGCTGTGAAATAGGCTATGCCGATGGCGCCGGACCGGATAAAAGATGCTATCGCGTTGACTTTGGCAAGTATGCGAGCACGTTTCCGGAATCGCCGCTGCAGTGGTGTGCCCGCCTGGGTGCAAAACAGATCTATGAGTCTTACAAAAAGTACGGGCTTGCAAAGGATGAATACGAGGGCGTGAAGTATAAACGGATCCTCCATATCATGTATCTGATGGAAAATCAATTCATCGATAACACCTTGCGCTGGATGAATGGCAAGAACTGATCTCTGATTGTAGAATGGACAACTTGAGGAATACGACTTTGGGAGCGGACAACGTGACAGTGAGCTACAGGTGCCGTTTTTGCAATTCGCAAAATGTTCACAGCATGATTGATTTGGGCATGTCTCCCCTGTGTGAGAACTATCTGAGTGCAAATCAACTCAACGACATGGAACCCTTTTATCCGTTACATGTTTATGTGTGTCAGGACTGCTTTCTCGTTCAACTGGAACAGTTCGTGCCGCGTGAGGAGATTTTTAGCGAGTATGCCTATTTTTCTTCATACGCCAGCAGCTGGGTGCAGCATGCCAGGGATTATACCGAGATGGTCATCGAACGCTTTGGCCTCACGGCGGCTCATTTTGTTGTCGAGCTCGCCAGCAACGACGGCTATCTGCTGCAACATTTTGTCAAAAGGGGCATACCCGTTTTGGGCATTGAGCCGGCTGCCAATGTTGCCCAAGCCGCCATTGACAAAGGCATCTGGACAAAGATCATGTTCTTCGATGACCTGAGCGTCGAGGAATTGCTTGGCGATGGCAGCAAACCGGACCTGTTGATCGGCAACAACGTTCTGGCGCAAGTCCCCGATTTGAACTCTTTTGTGCGCGGCATGAAGCTCTACCTTAAAGACGGCGGCGTGATCACCATGGAGTTTCCCCATTTGCTAAATTTAATGGAAAAAAATCAGTTCGACACGATCTATCATGAGCACTTTTCCTATTTCTCGTTGATCGCGGTGGATAAAATTTTTGCCGGCCACGGATTGCAGATTTTTGACGTTGAGGAAATTCCCACTCACGGCGGTTCCCTTAGAATATTTGCCTGTCATGCGGAGGACGAGACGAAGAGTCGTACGCTGCGTTTACGGCAGCTGTGGCAAAGGGAGATCGACGCGGGATTGAACACCCTGGCGGCGTACAGCTATTTTGCCGAACAGGTGAAAGAAACCAAGCGCAAGATCCTCGCTTTCTTGATCCAGGCAAAGCGGGAAGGAAAGAAAATCATCGGCTACGGCGCGCCGGGAAAAGGCAACACCTTGCTGAACTATTGCGGCATCCGCACCGATTTCCTCGATTTCACCGTCGATAAAAATCCTTATAAACACTATAAATTCTTGCCCGGAACGCATATTCCCATCTATCCGCCGGAAAAAATGAACGACGCCCGGCCGGATTACGTCTTTATTTTGCCGTGGAATTTCAAAGACGAGATTATGGGACAGATTGCTTTTATCCGCGACTGGAATGGAAAATTTGTCGTGCCAATTCCGGAACTCACCGTCTATCCATGATATTCCATGAGACAAAACTGCAGAACGCCTGCATCATTGAGCTCGAAGAGTTGCGGGACGACAGAGGTTTTTTTGCGCGTTCATGGTGCACCAAAGAGTTCGCGCATCATGGACTCAATCCACATGTGGTGCAGTGTAATATCTCCTATAATAAAAAAGAAAAGACATTGCGAGGCATGCACTATCAAATCGCTCCCTGTGCCGAGGCCAAGCTTGTCCGCTGCACCCGCGGCGCCATATACGATGTCATCATTGACCTGCGATGCGAATCCGCCACCTTTATGCAATGGATGGGAGTTGAACTGACAGAGCATAACCGGAAAATGCTTTTTGTGCCCGAAGAATTTGCCCACGGTTTTTTGACGCTGGCGAACGATACCGAGGTGTTTTATCAGATGTCGGAATTTTACTCGCCAGGCCACGCGCGATCCATTCGATGGAATGATCCTCAATTTAATATTTCCTGGCCCGCACATCCCTTGGTGATGTCGGGAAAAGATCGATGTCTTCCCGATTTCAGGATAGAAAATCTGCTGGCATGAAGCTGCCCTCCGCTACACTCGATACAATCGAAATGGATATCGATCAGCTCGGAATCAAGATGTACGATTTGATCGCCGAACTTTACCCGATCTGTCGGAGCATCACCGGCAACGGCGTGCGATCGACGCTGGACATCATCAAAAAGATCACTCCCATTGAAATCAATCAAGTTCCTTCCGGCACGCAGGTGTTCGACTGGACCGTGCCAAAGGAATGGAACATCAAAGACGCCTGTGTCAAAGACCGCGACGGACATCGGATCATTGATTTTCAGCAGCATAACTTGCATGTGCTCAATTACAGCGTTCCGGTCCATAAAAAGGTCTCGCGCGCTGAACTTGAAGAGCATCTCTATTCGCTGCCGGCGCAACCGGATCTGATTCCTTATCGAACCTCTTACTATAGCGAAAACTGGGGATTTTGTCTGAGCGAAAAACAGCGCCAGGCATTGTGCGACGACGACTATGAGGTCTGCATTGATTCCACCCTGCAAGATGGCAATCTGACATATGGTGAATATTATATCAAAGGAGAAACCGACGACGAAATCCTGCTCACCTGCCATATCTGTCACCCGTCGCTTTGCAACGACAACCTGTCCGGCATCTCGCTGGTCGCGCATCTGGCCAGGATTTTATCAACGCTGTCTCTGCGATATTCCTATCGCTTCCTGTTCATCCCTGGAACAATCGGTTCGATCACCTGGCTGGCTCTGCACCAAGATATCACTCAAAAAATAAAGGGCGGCCTGGTCGTCGCGGGAGTGGGCGATTCAGGACCTTTCACCTATAAGAAAAGCCGCATCGGCGATGCCGAAATTGACAAAAGTGTGATACACGTGCTGCAGCATTCGGGTAAAGGATATGCGCTGAGAGAATTTTCACCTTACGGTTACGATGAAAGACAGTTTTGTTCGCCGGGTTTCAATCTACCGGTAGGATCATTGACTCGCACCCCTTACGGCGAATATCCCGAATACCATACATCCGCCGATAATCTTGATTTTGTCACCGCCGGGAGTTTATCGGAATCGCTCTCTATCTATCTGGAGGTGATTCACGTGCTGGAAAATAATCTCGTCTATCTGAATCAAAATCCCAAATGCGAACCACAGCTCGGCAAGCGGGGACTCTATTCTGCCCTGGGAGGGGAAACGAATGCGAAAGAACGGCAACTCGCCATGCTGTGGGTTCTGAATCTGTCCGATGGCCGGCATGATCTGCTGGAGATTGCCGAAAAGTCAAAAATCCGCTTTCAAACAATAAATCAAGTCACCAGACAATTAGAAAATGCTCACCTCTTAGTTCGTCTGCCCGATAGATCAATCTAAAATCAGGGGTGTCCTATGAAAGTCGTGCTGTTTTGCGGCGGCATGGGGATGCGCATGCGGGAGTACTCCGAGGCCATTCCAAAACCCATGGTGCCGGTCGGTTATCGTCCAATTCTGTGGAATGTGATGAAGTATTATGCCCACTTTGGACATAAAGATTTCATTTTGTGTCTCGGATACAAGGGAGACACGATCAAAAACTATTTTCTCAATTACGATGAAACGCTCTCCAATAATTTTGTCATGAAAAAAGGCGGCGAGGATATTGTCCTGGCGAACAGCGATATTCACGACTGGACAATCACCTTTGTCGATACCGGATTGACTTCAAATATCGGTCAACGCCTCAAGGCCGTCGAGCCCTATCTCGAAGGCGAAAAAGTGTTCATGGCCAATTACAGTGACGGCTTGACAGACTTTCATCTGCCAAATCTCACGGACTATTTTTTCAAACAGGATAAAATTGCCAGCTTTCTGGTGGTGCGGCCAAATCACAGTTTCCACATCGTGCAGATGAAAAATGGCACAAACGGCCTGGTGGATGAAATTCAGGGAGTTGTGCGAGCCGATCTGTGGGTCAATGGCGGTTATTTTGTTTTCCAAAAGGATATTTTTAAATATATTAGAGATGGTGAAGAGCTGGTCAATGAGCCATTCAAGAGACTCATCGGGGAAAAGCAATTGGTAGCCTACAAGTACGATGGCTTTTGGATTGGCATGGAAACTTTTAAAGATAAACAGCAACTCGATGACATGAATGCCCGCGGCGAAACGCCCTGGGAAGTTTGGAAAGTGAACCAGGACTTCCGCGCAGAAAGACAACAAGCATGCTTGATTTGAGCTTTAAAACGCCCCTGCAGACAATCCTGTGCCTGGGCGCCCATCCGGATGACATCGAAATCGGCTGCGGCGCCACGCTGCTGACGCTGATGCGGAAATACGAAAATCTGTCGGTAAAGTGGATCGTTTTCTCCGCTCACGGCCAACGGGCGATCGAAGCACGGCAGAGTGCGGAGCTTTTTTTAGCCAAAGTTGATCGCCGAGATGTTGAGATGAAAGAATTCAAAGACGGTTTTTTCCCCTATGATGGTAAAGAGATCAAGCTCTACTTTGAAGAATTGAAGAGTCAAATATCGCCGGATATTATTTTCACCCATTATCGCGACGATTTGCACCAGGACCATCGCCTTGTCTCCGAATTGACCTGGAACACTTTCCGAAATCACCTGGTCCTTGAATACGAGATCCCAAAGTACGATGGCGACATGGGATCGCCGAACGTGTTTTTTCATGTGAATCGAGAGCAAGGTGATCAAAAAATAGAGTTGCTCATGACGGCATTTGCCTCGCAGAGAAGCAAACACTGGTTCACCGAAGATCTGTTTCGCTCGATGTTAAGGATCAGGGGTATGGAATCGAATTCTCCCTCCACTCTTGCCGAAGCTTTTTACTGTCGCAAGTTGTATCTGCAATGAAAATGATTAGCGAATTCGTTTCATCATGTCGAATCACAAAAAAATAGGATTGCTCGGCCCGTTTGGCAGCGGCAATTTAGGAGACGCAGCCATTCAGGAGGCTGCGATCTTTAATATCAAGCGCACTTTCCCGGATGCCGAGATTTGTGCCTTCTCGCATAATCCCGAGGATACGGAGCGACGACATGGAATTCGATGCTATCGCCTCTGCAGAAAGAGAGAGAACGTCAAATCGGCTCACTCTGGGATTGTGAACAGGTTGTTCAGCATCCATGAAAAATTGCGGGACGTGAAAAACGACATCTGTTTTCTCAAAGAGTGCTACAAAATACTCAAGCCCTTCGATCTATTGATCATGTCCGGTGGCGGTCAGCTCGATGACTATTGGGGCGGCGCTTGGGGACATCCGTTTGTCCTGCTGCGATGGTCGCTTTTGGCCAGGCTCGCGCGCACAAAACTGGCTTATCTCAGCGTCGGCGCTGACAGTGTGCGCAGCAGATTGAGCAGATGCTTCATCAAAATGGCCCTGAGCCTGGCGGATTATCGCTCGTTCAGGGAAAACCGCACCAGGGAATTCGTTGAAGGATTGGGTCTGCGCAAGGATAATCACGTCTACCCGGATCTGGCTTACAGTCTGCCTGTCGAACGTAAAAATGCAATCGTGACAAAAGGCCCGCTGAGGGTCGGTATCAGCCCCATCTCTGCCAGTGCCTGGACCAGCTACAAGGACGAAGAATATTTGCAGTATCGAAATGCGCTTTTTTCTCTTGTCAGATGGCTGGCGGAAAATGAGTACAGAGTGCTGTTTTTCCCTTCCCAGGTTGTCATGGATACGCCGATAATCGACGAGATCATGCACGAGCTGAAAAGCGCCTGTCCGGAGTTGTCAATGCATGTTGGTGTGCATAGAGTCGCGAGTTTGACCGAACTGATGGCGCAAATATCGACTGTTGATCTCGTCATCGCGGCGCGGCTGCATGCGGTGTTGTTATCCACGTTGATGTTCAAGCCCGTCATGGCGATCGCATACAATAATAAAGTGAACATTTTGATGAATGATCTGACGTGTCACGATTACTCCATCGACATAGCAAAAGCAACCTTTGAAACATTAAAAAATACATTCATTTCTCTTCGAACGAACATGACCTCGGTGCGAGAGACGATTCGTCGCCAGGTCACTCTATACGTTCAGCAATTGGATGATCAATATCGATCAGTGTTCAAGCTTTTAAATTAACCGTAATCAGACAGGAGGCATGCGGTGTTGCAATTACAAAAACCAAAGTGGATTTATATGGGTGGACGGCTGCGGCCTTGGGAAGAGGGTGTGCTGCACATCTCTTGCGAAGCTGTGACCAGGGGGCTGAATGTTTACGAAGGGCTGAAAGGATACTGGAGCGACGATAATTCTCAGTTTGGCCTCGTCGCTTTGCCGCGACATTTTGCCCGCTTGCTGCGCTCCGCCAAACTGTTGCATATTCCTTGTCCGGTGAACTATCCGCAATTTGAATCGGCGTGTCATGAATTGGTGAAATCTCTTTATACCACTGAAAAAGATATGTGGATCCGTGCTACTTTGTATGTCATCGAAGGTCACTGGGGAGAAAATACCGTCGCTGATCTGGTGCTAACCGCCTATCATCAGCCGCGAACTAGACCCGAACCGATCAATATCGGCGTCAGCACGTGGCAGCGCTCGTCGGATGTGTCGTTGCCGCCGCGAATAAAGACCAGTCCGAACTATGAGGTGGCGCGGTTGGCGCGGATCGAAGGCAGAAAGAATGGTTACCCCGACATGATTTTGCTGAATCAATGGGGCAGAGTGGCCGAGGCGACGGGCGCAGGCCTGTTGATGGTCAGAAACGGTCAGGTGATCACCACCCCACCTAGTGAAGGACGACTGGAAAGCATTACCGTGGAAATAGTCTCGCAGATTTGCCGATCACGCGGTATTGATTATATTGAGAGACCCATTGATCGGACCGAGCTCTATATTGCAGATGAACTTTGTCTGGCGGGGACGCTAGCCGAACTCGTCGCCATCAAACGCGTTGATGAATATGAACTGCCGCACGACTCTCCGATTTTGAGCGGTGTGCAGGATTGTTTCTTTGAGGCCGTCCGCGGCGTGCATCCGCATCCGGCTGTTGACCTGTCGATCGTCTAGGATGGCAGCGATGATGAACATCCGTCCCGAAATAAGCATCGGCATGCCGGTTTACAATGGCGAGCGCTATTTGCGCCAGGCCATCGACTCTCTTTTGTCACAAAGCTTTGCCGACTTTGAGCTGATTATCTCCGATAACGCTTCAGCAGACAAAACGCAGGAGATTTGCGAAGAGTATGCAAATCGAGATGCCAGAATAAACTATATTCGACAACCGCAAAATATGGGTGGTCCACGTAACTGGAATTATGTGTTCACCTGCTCACAGGGCGACTATTTCAAGTGGGCGTCGGCAAATGATGTCTGTCACCCGGAATTCCTCGACGGCTGCAAGCGGGTGCTGGATGAACGGGACGATGTCGTTCTCTGCTATCCCCGGACGAAATTCATTGACGAGAATGGTCAGGTGACAGAGGAATATGAGGATGTGCTGGATATTCAGGACGAGCGGGCGAAGGACAGATTCATTCGGCTGCTCATGACCATGCGACTCAATAACGCAGAAAGTGGCTTAATCCGAGCACATGCTTTACGCAAAACAGCCCTTGAGGGCATACATCAAGGTGGTGACATTAATTTGATGGCCGATTTGATATTGCGTGGCAAGTTTTATGAATTGCCTGAATATTATTATTATCGAAGAATGTCACCCGATTCTGTAACTGTTGAAAAGAGTAAAGCGGAGATTAGACGATTTAATAATCCGGATTCGTATGGTAAAATTGATCTTTCTGACGTAAAATTCCAATTTGCATTTTTTAAGTCGGTGCATCATTCGTCTTTGCCTGCGGGCGAGAAAACAGAGCTTTACAAATTTTTAATAAAAGCGACATATTGGAATTTTCGTTAACAAAGTAGAATTATATTTTAGATGATTATTCTATTATTCTGAAAAGTTTTGTTATTTTGGCAATCTTTTGAACAGTCAAAAGAGTGAAACGTCAAACGTGAGACGTTACAAA
>JAFGJB010000085.1 GCA_016929295.1 Candidatus Zhuqueibacterota bacterium
GAAGAGCGGATAGATTTTGTCTCGATCACGACGCCGAACAACTGGCATTTTCCGATAGCAAAGGCGTTTTTGCAGGCTGGATTCAACGTGATTTGCGAGAAGCCGATGACGATGGACGTGGCTGAGGCGGTGGAGTTGAAAAAGGCTGTTGAGCGATCGGGTAAGGTGTTTGCGTTGCTGCATAATTACACGGGATATCCGATGGTGAAGCATGCGCGGTGGATGGTGCAACAGGGCAGACTGGGGCGAGTGCAGAAGGTGGTTGTGGAATATCCGCAGGACTGGTTGCTGAAACGCATCGAGCTGGAAGGGCAGCAGCAGGCCTCATGGCGGACGGATCCAAAGCAGGCGGGAGCCGGGGGATGTCTGGGGGATATCGGGACGCATGCCGAAAATCTGGCGCACTATATCACCGGGCTATATATTGACGAGCTATCGGCGGATTTGACGAGTTTTGCGAGGGGCCGTTTGCTGGATGATGATGTGAATGTGCTGTTGCGCTATGAGAATGGCGTCAAGGGCGTGCTGCATTCGTCGCAGATATCGACCGGCGAGGAGAACAATCTGAACATCCGGGTATGGGGCACGGAGGGGGCGTTGCGCTGGCATCAGGAGAATCCGAATTACTTGTATTATTATCAGCAGGGTGAGCCGGTGCAGATACTGCGACGCGGCAACGGTTATATATGCGAAGCCGGGAAGCGGGCGACGCGGATACCAACGGGTCATCCGGAAGCATTTTTGGAGGCTTTTGCGAATATTTACATGAATGCCATAGCGACGATGCGGGCCGTGATGGTGGGCAAAAAGCCCTCCGAGCTGGAGCTGGATTTCCCCAATGTGGATGATGGATTGGTGGGAATGCAGTTCATCGAGACAGTTGTCGCCAGTTCCAGGAGCAACGTCAAATGGGAGAAATTTCATAAATAGCACGCTCATAAGCGGGAAAATTCATTTGGCATGTTCATGCCGTGCAGGAAAAAGCAACGGATATAAGCGATAGAAACAGAAATGACAACAGCTACAAGAAGACAAGGAGAAACACTATGCCGAGACCATTAACATTATTCACGGGTCAATGGGCGGATTTGCCTTTGGAGGAGGTTTGTCGGAAGGCGGTGGAATTTGGCTACGACGGATTGGAGTTGGCGTGCTGGGGAGACCATTTTGATGTGTTTGAGGGGGCGAAGAGCAAGGTGTATTGCGACGCCAAGCATGCGACATTGGCAAAGTACGGATTGAAGACGTGGGCGATCAGCAATCATCTCGCTGGTCAGCTGGTGTGCGATCCGAACAACGACAGTCGATCGGACGGATTTGCATCGCCGGAAGCGGCCGGGGATGCGGAGAAGAAGCGGCAGTTTGGCATTGACTCGATGAAGGCGGCGGCAAAGGCGGCGAGGAATATGGGGATCAAGGTGGTTCCCGGATTCACCGGATCGCCGATTTGGCATTTATTATATTCATTTCCGCCGAACAATTGGGAAGAGGTGGAGGCGGGTTACCAACGATTTGCGGCGTTGTTCGGGCCGATTTTGGACGAGTTCAAGGCAAATGGGGTCAAGTTTGCACTGGAGGTTCATCCGACGGAGATAGCCTACGATATCCCGACGACGCGGAAGGCGCTGGCAGCGGTGGAATACCACGAGGCATTCGGATTCAATTTTGATCCGAGTCATTTACAGTGGCAGGGGATTGATCCGGTGCGCTTTTTGGACGAGTTTGGAGATCGGGTATTTCACGTTCACATGAAGGACTGCGTCGTGCTGCTCAACGGCAGCAACGGCATACTTGGCTCGCACCTGAATTTTGGCGAGGAGGGACGGGGCTGGGAGTTTTGTTCGGTCGGGCGCGGGGATGTCGATTTTGACGCGATTGTGCGCAAGCTGAACAAGATTGGTTACCAGGGTCCGTTGAGCGTGGAATGGGAAGATCCGAACATGGATCGCGAGTTTGGCGCCAGAGATGCGTGCGATTTTCTCAAGACGCTGAACTATCCGGTGCCCGCCGGCATGTTTGATGAGGCGTTCACCAAGAAAAAGTAGCATCAAACTTTATCAAAAAGCCCGGTGGTGCTGATCGCCGGGCTTTTTTGTCAAGGGTTGCATGTGCCTCTATATCTCCTGCTTCGATTTCTCAAATCGTCGTCGATAAACACAACGCTTCATATCGCAAAATTGGCAGGTATTCACTTTACGCATAGCCGGACCGATGCCAATGATGCCAGAGACGGATTTGATCGGCAGCATCAGCGACGAGTCGGTTAGGGTGATGCCACAAAAATTGTCCGGCAACAGAGAGAATAACTTGTGTTGTTCAGTGACTGGCCAGCCGCAGTTGCCGGGACTGTAGCAGTTGGATATTCTCAGGCCTTTGTCCTGCTGTTCTCTTTCTAGATAATCCTGAATTTTCTGCATGGCCGATTCGACGGTCAGGGATGCCACGGCATCCACCAGGTAACCGGCAAAAAAATCGCCATCATTCATCAGTCGCTTCGACCATGTCTCCAGGCCTGTCCCGATCGTGCAGGCAAAGAGCGCGACCGATTCCGCACGTTGCAGTTCGTCGGCGATGATTTTTCCCGTTGCAAGCGCCATTTTATCACGGCCGAGACAGAGGTCGGTTTCGCGCCACTCGATCTCTGAAATATGGCGGTAGCCGCCCCGAATGTGACAACGGTCGCCGGCGTCAGAGATGATCTCTTCTAATACTGTCCGCAAAAGTTCAGGCGCTTCGCCGTCCCGATAGCCGAGCAAAGCGATGAGCCCCGCCGGATCATGCTCAATCTCGTCGAAGGAGAGAGAGAATTCGGCAATTTCTGCGGTAGTTGATCTAATCACTTGTCTTTTTCATACAGTTTGACAGCCCTGGCGATGGCTGCAATGTGCGCCGGCGTTGTGCCACAACAGCCGCCGATGATATTGGCGCCGGCCTCTATGAGCCGCGGCGTCAGTTTGAACATGTCTTGCGGCTTTTCGGGGAAAAGGGTCTTGCCTTTTTGCACGATCGGCGCTCCGGCATTGGCGTGGACGAGCAGAGGGGTGCCGGGCGCGATGCGGCGTAAAACTGTGATGATATCAATCATCCTTTCCATGCCATTGCCACAGTTGGCGCCGATCACATCCGCACCGGCGGGCAGAACGGCGGATGCCATCATCTCGGGCGAAACGCCCATCATGGTTTTATAGTCACCCTCTATTGTCTTTTCAAATGTGAACGTACAAATGACCGGCAAAGGAGTGTTCTCTTTTGCCGCGCGGATGGCCAGCACGGCCTCGTCAATGGCGGTCATGGTCTCCACAACGATCGCATCTGCGCCGCCCTGTGCCAGTGCCATGGCCTGGATCTTGAAGGCGTCGTAGATCTCGTCTTCCGTGATGTCGCCCATAATGAGAATTTTTCCCGTCGGGCCAATGGAGCCGAGAACGTTGCAGGCATCGCCCGCAGCCTTTTTGGAAATTGCTGCGGCTGCTTCATTCAGCTCGGCGGCGCGATCTGCCAGCCCGTAGTGTTCCAATTTGAATCGACTGCCGCCGAAACTGTTGGTCTCGATCATGTCAGCGCCGGCGTCGATGTAGCTTTTGGCGATATCGTAGACGTCGTCCGGGCGCGTCACGTTCCACAATTCCGGGCACTCGCCGGGCTGCAGGCCTTTCTCGTGCAGAAAAGTGCCCCAGGCGCCGTCAGATATGAGCACCTTGCCAGATTTTACTTTTGCGAGGAATGTCATGATGGCTTCTTTCGAGTTTAAGAGTCAAGCTACTTTTTTATTCAATATAGCCACGGCGCCTTGCGGATCTGGAGAATAGCCATCTGCACCGATTCTGTCGGCAAATTGTTGTGTCACCGGAGCGCCGCCGACGAGGACCATGGTGTCGGGATATTTTTCCTTGATCGCTCTGATGGCGCTTTCCATATTGACCATTGTGGTTGTGAGCAGAGCGCTCATTCCCACGATAGAGCCGGGGTGCGCCTCGATGGCAGCGAGGAATTTTTCAGTTGAGACATCCGTGCCAAGATCAACGACCTCAAAACCGCCGCCTTCAACAACCATGGCGACGAGATTCTTGCCAATATCGTGCAGATCGCCGGCGATGGTGCCAATTATAAGAGTGCCTTTGCGTTTCACTTCACCGGACTGAAAGAATGGCTTGAGATGATCCATTGCAGCGGTCATGGCTTTGGCAGCCATCAGCAACTCGGGCACGAACGCTTTGTTTTGACTAAATTTACTGCCAATTCGATCCATGCCGAGAATGCAGCCTTTGAGAATGGTAT
Organism: Candidatus Zhuqueibacterota bacterium; assembly: GCA_016929295.1. GTDB lineage: Bacteria > Zhuqueibacterota > Zhuqueibacteria > Residuimicrobiales > Krinioviventaceae > Kriniovivens. The sequence continues at coordinate 4,279 of JAFGJB010000085.1, forward strand.
CGGGCTGCAATCCACGTTCGAGCGCCTGTTTCGCCAATTCGTCCGCACCATCCTGGCCTTTCAAATCCGGCGGATAGAGAGATTCTTTATTCACTTTGCCGCGTTCCACGCATAATGCCAACTGTTCAACAAAGTCGCTCATTCTGTTCTCCTGTTTTTGAAATCACCTAGTGCGAGCCGCGCATACACAAAGCTTCCGCTTGTGCCAGCAAATTCTTGTGCGGTGTGCCATCCGGAATTTCGCAGCCGGCGCCGCTAAAGTTTTTCTTGCCGCCGACTTGCAGACAATAGGTCACCGCATCTTTCACTTCGAGCGGCGATCCTTGCAGCATTATTTTCACCGGGTCAAAGTTGCCGCACAGTGCCGGGCCGGTTGCGCCATAGATGGCCGCAACGCGACCGTAATCCACCATCCAGTCGATGTCGATAATATCGGCGCCGCTGTCGGCCATGGCATGCGTGATCAGCGTTGTATCGCCGCAGATGTGCAGTCGTGCAACGCCGCCGGCATCCTTGACCGCCTGGAAAATCCGTTGTTCATAAGGTAAAGCGTATTGACGATACCAATCCGGTGACACCTGCGATGCCACAGCATCGCCCAGTCCAATGATGTCGGCGCCGGCGTCGACTTGCGCGCGCGCGAATGAGATGGCTTGCGCACAGCAAAATTCGAGCAGTTCGGTGATCCAGTCCGGTCGTTCGCACAAGTCCATCATCAGTGCGCTGACACCGCGCAGGTCAGCGGCTTCGGCCAGAGCGCCTTCGACCCAGCCCATGATCGGCACTTCACCGCCGACACGCTCTCGAAAAAGACGAATGGCTTGCAAGCGATCATTCATACGTCTGCCATTTGCTGGTTCGATGATCGTCAATTTTTTCTGGTCAGATGGCGCCCTGAGGAGCGGCTGCGCCGCCAGCGGCAATGCGTCCTCCGGAAAGACAACTTTGAGGCCAAGGTCAGAAGCTTCGCGATAGGGATCGGAGATCGCTTGCACGATGTCAAGCTGGAAAGCATCCAGCATCGCCATGTTCGCTTCCACAAGGACGCGATAGTCGAGATAATAGTCGCGCAACGGTTTTTTGATATAATGTGCGGCGAACTGCATCATGATATCAAAATTAGGCGAACGATCGACGGGCTCACCTGCCAGGCGCTTTTGAAATCGTTCGAAAGAGGTCATTTTATCTTTCCGAGCGGAAATATGCAGTTTCACTTGAGGAAATTAAAAAATATATTGAAAAAAGAAAGTGAAAAAATAGCCACGGCATTATGAATAAAAAATTCAGTTGTCATGAATTTGAGTTGGATAGAAAAAAAACTGTCTGTAAATTCGTCCGTAGTGATGTATATTTTTACAATGCAAGGCGAGTGAACAGGTCACCCATTTTCAGATCGGCAGGGAGCATGAAAGCGCAAAAATTTACCTACAAGAGCAACTCTGATATTTCCCCTTTTTGGCTCGAGGCGGCGGAGTTGGTGTGCGCGAGTATGCCGCCAATGGAGCTCGCGGACGATTTATTTGAACAAGATCGGCAAATTTGGGGTTATGTTGAACGTCTCTGCAGCGAGAAAGGAATTGACGTTCATTATTGGCCGGAGAATCTGATTGTCTATCCCGTATAAATTGTGCCAGAGAAACCGACTCTTCTTCATTCGACGCCGCGTATCTTTTCCATGAACTGGGCGCGCAGATACTCATCCGGCGTTGCAGTCTTTTTAAAGCTCAATTTCCCCTGAAAATCCGCAATTTTTTCAAAGCCTTTATCTTTCATCCACGCTAGAATTTCATTTGATATTTCGGCAATGCTGTCAATGCCCTCTTGATAGAGCAGCGAGGCTATCTGTACTGTGGATGCTCCGGCCAGGAGGAGTTTGATCACATCTTTGGCGCTCTTGACGCCGGTGGTAGCGGAGATATCGCAACCGATTTGCCCGGCTAACAAGGCGGTCCACCGCAATGGCTTGTAGATATCGTAGGATGTGCTGAAGGAGAATGTCGTGCCCAGTGTCAGCTTGTCGAGATTGATGTCTGGTTCAGTGAAACGATTGAAGAGTACGAGACCATTGACGCCTTTGCGCGCAAGTGTGGCGGCGACATTCGGCAGCGCGGTAAAATAGACGCCGATTTTGAGGGCGATGGGAATGGTGATCTGTTTTCTCACCGATTCGACGATCTCATAGTACATTTTTTCTATCGTCTCGCTGGTCTCATCCAATCGGGTGGCTGTTTTGAAAATATTCAATTCGAGCGCATCGGCGCCGGCATCCTGAAACTGTTTGGCAAAGTTCGTCCACCATTTAGATGAAACGCAATTGATGCTGGCGATCACCGGAATATCGACAAATGCTTTGGCTTCGTTGATGAGATCACAATATTCTCTCGGACCGTATTGCAGCTCCAGCTCTGATCGCATGTAATCATACGCTTCGCTATGAAATGTGACACTCTCACTCAGGCCATAATCCCGAGCGGATAACACTTCCTCAAAGACGCTTTTGATGACAACCGCGCCGGCGCCGGCTTTTTCACAGTCGACTATTTTTGCCGCAGATTTTGTGATGCCGCTGCTGGCCGCGATGATCGGATTCCTTAACTTTAATCCCATATACGTTGTGGATAGATCCGGCATTGGACGCTCCTTGTTTTTCTTCCCAATTGACCGAAATATGTCAAATTTTTATATTAAAATCAAGCGCGAAATGGCGCGCTCGCACCACGACTAAAATATTGCGAGAGACTGATTGATGATTTGCAACTTTATCACTATTCAACTATATTGAATCGTCCATCTGTTTCGTGATGCAGAGAAGTGCCAAGCGTGAACGTGAGACGCTGGGCTGCTTTGTCTCATCGGCGCCGTTTTGGAGTTTTTTATCCTGGCCTGGCGCCCGATTTTGTAAGGCCGTAACAACAGTGAAATAGAGGAGTTCTCCCCATGTCATGGCGATCTGTTGCCGTACGCGAATTTAATACGAACATCTTTGATCTATGGGACAATCAATGGTTTCTCCTCACCTGCGGTGATTTTGCGAGCAAGCGATTCAACAGCATGACCGTGTCGTGGGGAAGTCTGGGCATTATGTGGAACAAGCCTTTTGCCCAGGTGGTCGTCAGGCCGACGCGCTATACCTTTGAATTTATGGAAAAATTTGATTTCTTCACGCTCTGCGCCTTTGATCGCCAATACCGCAAGGCCTTGCAGCTCATCGGATCATATTCGGGTCGGCATGGCGACAAGATCGCCCGAGCCGGCTTGACGCCGGTCGCGGCGCAATGTGTCGCTGCGCCGTGCTTTGCCGAGGCACGCCTGGTATTGGAATGCAGGAAAATTTTCTGGCAGGACTTTGATCCCGCTCATTTTCTCGATGCCAGCATTGCAGCTAACTATGCGAAAAAGGACTATCATCGCATCTATTTTGGCGAGGTCCTTAACATCGGCGAAAAAATCGCGGTAGAATAATCAACAGGATCACGTTAGATATATATCCCCGTCGATTTTTCGGGTGGGACGAATATTCCACCCGATTCTAGACAGAATGAATTGTTTAGTTTGCAATGAAATCATATTGGTTTGTGCGAAGGAGAGATGATCGATGAAAAAGACGAGTCGACAGTGCATCGCAGCTCTTGTCATTCTGACAGCTACCACGATTGCACAAAAGGCCCCCACCGGGCGGGCCGCTGATTTTCAGCTGAAAACCTGCCTGCACTCGGTGAGCTATGCGGGATTCTGGCGCGGACAAGCGTATCTCTCGGTTGATGATTTTCTGCTCAAGGCCAGGGAGCTGGGATTTGACGGCATTATGCTGGTGGCCAAACGCCCGCATGTCTCGGTGCTCGATTATGATGCTGCTGCGCGAAAAAAATTGCGCGATCGCATTGAAGAACTGGGACTTGAGCTCGTGGCTCTGGCGGGATACACCGATTTCACCGCCGGTGTCGACAAGCCGGGCATTCCGAACGTGGAGATCCAAGCGACCTATGTCGGGGAGGTGGCAAAACTGGCGCGCGATCTCGGCACCGATATGGTGAGAATTTTCACCGGTTACGAACGAGAGGGCGTGCCCTACGATAAGCAATATGGCCTGGTCGTAGAGGGACTGAAACTCGCCGGCGCCGAAGCGGCCAAGTATGGCGTGGCCCTGGCTGTGCAGAATCACCACGATATCGCCCTGCACCACGATGCCATGCGCTGGCTGCTCCGAGAGGTGAACATGCCGAATGTGATGGCTGGCTGGGATGCCTGGGCGCCGACGCTGGAAGGCTTGACCAGCGAGGAGATCCGGGAATCGATCTTGACCATGCAGCACTTTATCGTGAACACGATCGCGGCTGATTACGTCGTGCACCCCCGGTTTCAGTACGAACATGAGTTGACGAATTACATCGCCCATGAACCGGTGATGCGGGCGGTGCCGATGGGCGAGGGCATCATCGATTACGAGATGTTCATCGGGACGCTCAAAGAGATCGGCTATCAGGGCTATATCGTCTATGAAATGTGCGAAGTGCTCGAAGGGGGCGGCGCAATCGAAAATCTCGATCGGGCGGCGAAAAAGTTTCTTGACTATGTCGAGCGCTTCAAATGAATTGACAGGCCGGCGCCGCCGATTTTCAAATGCGGAAATTTCCCGCATTTTGCACAAATTCCGCATTTCACATGCAATTGACACAAGGTTCTAACTGATTATAATATAATATGATAAGACTCCTTGAATCGTTGGCATGTCTGTTGCCTGAGAAGTGAATGGACAAAGAGTCACATTCACACATTAAAAGGAGTCGAATCATGAAACTGACACATCATCTTTTGCTTTTCGTGTTACTTGCCATGCTGTTTTGCGTAGAAAATGGCATGGCCAATAACAACCGAAAGACAGGGATAGGCTTTCGCGGATCGCACTGGAGAATGAGCGATGCGCCGGCGACAGTTGAGGTGACCGCATCGCCTTATCAGTCGCATGTGGATATCGGCAGCGGCGGCGGCTATCTCATCTTTTTCTCGCGCGTCAGCGATGCGAGCTGGATCGAGTTCAGCCTTGGTGCTGTCGGCAAGGTCGAGACGCACGACGAGTACTTTTACGGTGCAGAAACCGATGTCAATGCGGTGACGCCGGTGCTGCTGGGTCTGCGGCATGATCTTTTCTCCTATAATACGACGAGCTCGCTCATACCGTATATCGCCTTTGGCGTCGGCCCCTACTTTTTCAATGATGTTTACGTGAAAACCGAATACTTTGGCGCGGAGAGCCGGGCGCAGGTCAAGACCAAAAGCAGGATGGGTGGCTATGCCGGCGGCGGCCTCAATTTTATGCTGGCCAGCTGGTTCGGCTTCAACTTTGATGCGCGCTATCAGTTCATCGACTTTGATCTGCACGATGAAAGGAGCGGCTGGGAATACAGCCTGGGCGTTCTGTTCGCCTGGGGTCGGTACAAACACCCTGTCTATCGCAGCAACAGACGCTATCATCGTCGTCGCGATGAAGTGAACATTTACATTGACTGAGCTGATCAACAAAGTGAGAGTCATGAAAATAATCGTCCATATCCTTCTCATTATACTGATCGCCTTGATGGCGGCGCCACTGCCGGCGCAAGGCGTATCGCGCGCTCAGGGCGCCGGGATTCGCCTGGATTTCTGGAACATCACCGGCGGCCGAACGGCTGTCAGTTTCAATTTAAACCAGGGCGAATCTAATGTCGATTTGAGCGGTGTCGGACCGTCGGTCTACTATTTCTCCCGCGCCTGGCGCGATCTTTTTCTGGAAATGAGCCTCGGCGTCATCAGCGGCGGAAACATCAAATCAGAGTATGATGGCCACTCGGATGTTCGAGTGGAGTCGATTGTGCCGTTTCTCGCCGGCTTGCGCTATGATTTTCTATCGAGCCGAGTGACCGGCGCACTGCATCCCTACCTGAGCTTCGGCGGCGGCCCCTATACGGCTTTTCATGTGCAGACGATGAGACAGGGCTCGCTATTTACGGAAGCGCCTGATGGTGGACAAGGGTCGGTCGAAACCAGGATGGAATATGGCTGGTATCTTGGCGGTGGCGTAAATTTTGTCCTGACGAGCTGGTTTGCGATCAATGCCGACTTGAAATATAACTTTATAGAGATCCCCGAGGTGAAGGACTATAGTGGTGTGGCATTGGGCATCGGCACCACCTTCATGTGGGGCAAGCAGAAATCCATCTATGAGATCA
>JAFGJB010000086.1 GCA_016929295.1 Candidatus Zhuqueibacterota bacterium
GAATATGGCGCTGTGCTGCCGCTGCTCTATAATCCAAATAAGGAAGAAGTCATCATTATCTATCGGCTCGCGACCGGGAATCTTTGGGAGCGCCGGGTCGTAAAAAATGTCCTTACGGATGCGGTCAAAATAAGCGAGCAAAAGGTGGTCACAGACGCCGTTGACTCGCAGCAAGCCGGCGCTGACGCGGCCCTTGACGGAGAGATCGCCTATGTGCTGTTTATAGAAGAATCCTCCCGCAGCATCTTTAGCATCAACGACAAGGGCGGATGGCAGCCCGCCAGGCTGCTGGTCGACAACATTCTGGGATCGTGGGTGCGCGGAAACATATATATACGCCCGGATGGCGTGAAAGTGTACGGATACATTTATGATGCGGGGTCGGATGGCGGCGCCGGCATGAATCGATTCAACGAGCTGATCTTGGCCGAAAATTGAAGCAAACGGCACCGATAGAACGGACGATCAGGTGGGTGAATTTATTCTAAACTTTGTTCGAAAGCAGGATTTCAGAATCCGGATGTGAAATTCATCAACATCGACGTCGCTGACTTGTCGCGCTAAAACGAGTGGGATTATTTTGAATCCGCTGGCCATGGTCTGTTTTGTGAGCTGGGCAAAGGCGATGGCCGGTAACGCAATTTTCTCAAAGAATGAATCCCTGTCAAGTCAATATGTATATCTGTTTTTGAAAGATATTCTTTTTTATATTCAATCAACATTTTGTATTTTCCCGTATGTATAGATGTATTGTATGAGGATCTCCTTGATGAGTGATCTGTTACAAATAGAGAAAAATATTATGCAGGTTCTTAATACCTTACCTCCTGATGTGCAACTCGAAGCCGCAGCGAAAACCAGATCCGCCGAAGAGGTGAAAGCCGCCATAAAAGCCGGCATCTCGATCATTGGCTATAATTATGTGCAGGAAGCGGAACGCATGCGAAAACAAATTGATGCGGAGGTGAGCTGGCATATGATCGGCCACCTGCAGAGAAGCAAGGTAAAAAAAGCAGTGAAAATTTTTGACATGATCGAAACGCTCGATTCCATTGAATTAGCCGCCCTGCTAAATGCAGAGTGCGAAAAAATCGGCGTGACGATGCAGGTGCTCGTGGAAGTCAATAGCGGGGAAGAGAGACAAAAATCGGGTGTCACGCCACTGGAGGTGGAGTCGTTGATTCGTCGGCTTGGTTCGTTTCGTCATATCCGTGTCAAAGGATTGATGACCATGGGGCCGTGGGTGGAAAATCCCGAGGAGCTTCGACCTTGTTTTCGCCTGACAAAGAGAATTTACGATCATCTGCGGACGTTGAATGTGCCGCACCTCGAGATGATCGATCTCTCTATGGGTATGAGCGACAGCTATCGCGTCGCCATCGAAGAAGGCGCAAACATTGTTCGCTTGGGAACGATTTTATTTGGCCCGCGTTCACGAGGGTGATATTTTTGCACTCTAACTTCTTGTGGAGGAGTTTGTAAAATGAAAAAGTTGATGTCGTTACTATTGATCGCTGCACTGGTGATGAGCATGCGCTGCAGCAAAAGTGATGATAACAATCCGATAGGACCTGGTCCGGCGGGCGATGCACCAACACTGGTAACGCACAAAATAACCATCCCACAAAAAATGAAAGAATCGACCGATCCGCATGCGATGCTCCTTGTCAGCTATATGAGCTTGGCCAACACATTCAGCGCCAGTCTCAATAGCAGTTTTGCACCGCCGTCTTTGGCCAAACCGATCATCGCATCCGGTGAAGGACCGTGGGAATACTCCTGGAAGGATGGGGGAAAAGATATCAGAGTGATCATCACCGCTCTCACTGATGCGTATCAATGGCAGCTATTCTACACCAGCAATGATGGTACCTCTGAATACAACAACTGGATGGCTATGAAAGCCGTTCAACATAAAAATGAGCGCAGCGGCTCATATTATTCTTATGTGTCAAATACAGCGGTCGTTTTGGTCCAGTTTGACTGGTACCTGGACGAGAATGACAATTTGCATTTTGAGGTGCGTTCGCCGCAGAATCCCTTTGTCCGGGGAAACAAGTTCATCGGCGTGGTGAATACAGATATGTCCGGCGAACTCGATGTCTATATCTCTGCGGACGCTGATGCTTTGATTGAAGCGTATAAATGGGATGCAGTCGGCGCCGGCGAGTGGTGGACGTATGATGATAATCAACTGGTCGATAGCGGATCCTGGCAATGAAGTGCAGGACGAAATATTTCCTTTTTCCTCATGCTATTTATCTTCCTCCACCTTTATCCTACTATTTGTCAACATAAATTTTGGAGACTTTATGAAAAACATGACACTTTTCCACGCGTTCATTGTCTGTTTCATGATGATATCCCAAACATTCGGAGGCATTGTGGATGAAACAACGATCAGTCGTATGGTCGAAGAATTAACCGAGATGCATGGCGTCGCTGCCAAGGATCGGATCGATGTCGGGGTTCGGCAGGCGGCAGCCACGTGGTTGCCGGAAGATGGATCGGTTGGAGAATTTGAAAAATTCTGCCTCGAAAATTTTATTGCCGAGGAAGAGCAACTCGACCTGACTTTTGCACGATTCGAGCGGAATTTTGAGATCCTCTGGGGACACGCGCACGAGGTCGGACGAGATCTTTCCATGCCGTTGCAACTGGAGATGAATCCATTGCTGCCGATCGATTATCTCTTTGCCGAATACGATCCATTTGCGCACATTCAGGATGACCTCTACAAGACAAAAATTGCCTTTGTCGTGCTGTTGAATTTCCCCCTCAAAACGCTGCAGGAAAAATTAGCGGACGGCTACGCCTGGAGCCGCGCGGACTGGGCCAAGGTGCGCCTGGCGGAAACGTGCGCGACGCGCGTCCCCGCCACCGTGTCGCAGGAGCTCGCCAGGGTCTATGTCCAGGCGGATGACTATATCGCCAACTACAACATCATGATGCATAATCTGCGCAACGATCGGGGCGACCGTCTTTTCCCCGAAGGATTAAAGCTGATCACTCACTGGGGCTTGCGCGATGAGCTAAAAAGCCACTATGCGCGACCAGATGGTTTTGAACGTCAGGAGATGATTCATGCCGTGATGCAGGCTATCATCACCCAGGATATCCCGCAAATGGTGATAAACAACGATGCAGTCGATTGGAATCCGCTGCAAAATAAAGTCCTGCAAAATGGCGAGCAGATCGATTTTGAACGTGAGCAGGATGTGCGCTATGCCAAACTGTTGAGTGTATTCAGAGCCGAACAGAGGCTCGATGAATATTCGCCCAACTTGCCGACTAAAATCGACCGCCGATTCCAGCGCGACCGTGAGATTCCGGAAAAAGAATTTGAAGCACTGATTTCATCCGTGCTCAAAGCACCGGTGGCCAAAGAAGTGGCCGAACTCATCGCAAAACGACTCGATCGGAAGTTACAGCCATTCGACATCTGGTACGATGGCTTTAAACGCCGCAGCTCTCTCAATGAGGCCGATCTGGACAGAATCGTCGGCGACCGCTATCCGTCGGTACAGGCTTTTCAGCAAGATTTGCCGAATATACTGGCTTCACTTGGCTTTTCAGCAGCGACGGCGCAATTCCTCGAATCGAAAATCACCATCGATCCGTCACGCGGCGCCGGTCATGCGACGGGCGCCATGCGGCGTGCGGATAATGCCCATCTGCGCACGCGCATAGCCGAATCGGGCATGAACTACAAGGGCTACAATATTGCCATTCACGAACTGGGTCACAATGTGGAGCAGGTATTTTCTCTCAATAAAATGGATCACTACCTGCTGAACGGCGTGCCGAACACCGCTTTCACCGAAGCCTTTGCATTCGTCTTCCAGTCCCGTGATCTGAACGTACTCGGCCTCACGAATGATGATCCGCTGGAAGAACATTATAGAGCTCTCGACACATTCTGGTCAACCTGCGAAATCGCCGCTGTCGGCCTCGTCGATATACGCGTCTGGCACTGGCTCTACGATCATCCGGATGCAACCGCTGCTGAATTAAAAGAGGCGGTCATCGATATAGTAAAACAGGTGTGGAACGAATACTGGGCGCCTATTATCGGAATCAGGGATTCCATCATCCTCGGCATCTATTCGCATATGATTGTCTATGGGCTTTATCTGCCCGATTATTCACTCGGTCACATCATCATGTTTCAGATCGAGCAATATTTGAAGAATAAAAATCTCGGTGAAGAGATGCAAAGAATGTGCGAAATTGGCCGCATCACTCCCGATGCGTGGATGCGCGCAGCGGTGGGGCGTCCTGTTTCGGCAGGGCCGTTGATCGAGGCGGCAAAGACGGCATTGACGGCCGTTGATCATCCGTAATTTTCCTGGCGCGGCTTTTGGCCGCAAGCAAAAGTGTCCAAACCACCGAGAGGAAGCGGAAATGAAAAATATGAATCGTCGCCATTTTTTGACCACTACCATGGCTTTAGGAGCAGCGGCGCCGTCGTTCATGGTGAAGAAAAGCGTCGCAAAAAATAATATGCCGATTATTCTGTGCAGCCGCGGGGAGATGTGGGGACGCAAAGTTCTGCAGCCGGCATGGGAGGTGCTTGAAAAGACGAACAATATTTTGGATGCTGTGGAGACCGGCGCCAATGTCGTTGAGCTCGATCCGGATGACACGAGCGTGGGCTATGGCGGTCTGCCCAATGAGAACGGCGTCGTGCAGCTCGATGCCTGCATCATGTACGGGCCGACGCATACGTGCGGCTCGGTCGCTTGTCTGGAAAACATAAAAACGCCGAGCTCGGTCGCCCGGCTGGTGATGGAGCGAACCGATCATATCCACCTCGTCGGTGAAGGGGCCAAACGTTTTGCCATCATGCACGGCTTTGTAGAGGAGAATCTGCTCACCGATAAAGCGCGGCTGGAGTGGTTGAAATGGAAGGAGAATCTGAGCGACAAAGATGACTGGCTGGCGCCTGTAGAGGATATTGAAGGCAAACAAAGATCGTCCGGCACCATCAATGTGCTCGGCATCAACGCACACGGCGAGGTGGCCGGCGTCACCACCACGAGCGGTCTGGCCTGGAAGATTCCCGGCCGCGTTGGTGATTCGCCGATTATAGGGGCTGGTTTGTACGTTGATAATCACGTCGGCGCTGCCGGGGCGACCGGTCGCGGCGAAGAGGTGATTCGTACGTGCGGCAGTTTTTTTGTTGTGGAAAGAATGCGCGCCGGACTATCGCCGCAGCAGGCCTGTGAGGCGGCCTGTCAAAGGATCATTGACATCAACGATCCCTCTGCCATCGACTTTAATGTCAAGTTCGTCGCCGTCAATCTGCAGGGCGAGGTCGGTTGCGCCTCCATCCGTGAGAGCGGCGGCGCATCGCCCGAGCTGGCTTATTGGACAAAAAGCGGCTTTCATGTTTACCAAGGGAAGACGCTGTTGAATTGACTCCTGAGGCAAACGCCTGCGGGGTAAAACGTCAGCTACGGGTGCTCAATCGCCATCAGTGGTGAAGAACTCTTTCTGCATCGATCTCGTCGTCGATGCCAATCCCGCGAGTTCTTCACGCCTAAAATATAACCGCCGAGCACGCCGAAAAGCGCAGAGGAAAACGAGGTACTTTATTTCTACTGTGGTGACAGCATTGAAAGTGCTGCAAATTCTCTTCGCAACCATTTATTGCTTTGCTGCAATTTATTTCTCGGCGATTCTCCACGATCTCTGCGGTTTCTATCTTTCTCGAACGGGATAATGCCATGAGCATTTTGGTTGCGGTCAAAGGCCGCGCCAGGTTTATCTTGTGCGTCATTGCCAGAGACTGAGGTTTTACCCTGCGGGAGAAAATATTCTTGTTTTTTTGCCCTCGGCGTCGTATGTTGTCAGGCTTTAGCTAATCGATCATTGGTTTTCATTTATGAATAGAGGTTCGTGAAACTCTCCGAGCTAAATATCGTCGGTTTTAAATCTTTTGCCAAAAAGACAAATCTGCTCCTGCATGATGGCATGACGGCTATTGTCGGCCCCAATGGGTGCGGCAAAAGCAATATCGTAGACGCCATACGCTGGGTGATGGGCGAACAGCGCAGCAGCGTACTCCGCGGCGAGAAAATGGACAATGTCATTTTCTCCGGTTCCGGGAGCGCCAAGGCTGTTGGTATGGCCGAAGTGTCGCTGAAAATTGAAAACAGCAAAAACGTCCTTCCCATAGACTGTGCCGAGGTCGTCGTCACTCGCCGACTGTTTCGTTCCGGAGAAAGCCATTATCTGCTCAATGGCAATCACGTGCGCTTAAAGGACATCATGGATTTATTCATGGACAGCGGCCTCAGCGGTCAATCCTATTCTGTGATCGAGCTGGCGCAAGTTGAAAAAATACTGAACGGCGAGCCGGAAGAACGACGCAAGATTTTTGAAGAAGCCGCCGGCATTACGAAATTCAAGCAGCGACGCAAGCTCACCTTCCGCAAGCTGGAAGCCACGGAAAAAGACCTCGTGCGCGTCGAAGATATCATGTCCGAGGTGGAGAAAACCGTCCGCAGCCTCAAACGGCAGGTTTCCCGAGCGCAGCGATATCAAACGCTGGCGACGGATCTTAAAGAGCTGGATATACAGCTCGCAATACATGATTATACAGTGTTGCTGAACGAGCTGGATCCTTTGCGCGCGCGTCTGGATTTGTCGGTCAATGATCGTGAAAAGGCCGCCGCCAGCCTGGCCAATTATGATGCGACATATGAAGAGCTGCGGCGCTCCTTGCTCGAATTGGAACGTCGTCTGTCCGAGGTTCAGGGTAGCTGCAATCAACACGCGCGCGACATGCAGAAATTTGAGGAACGCGTCCTCGTCAACAGCGAGCGTATTCGCAGTTTGAAGGAGATGCAGGATCGCTATGTCAGTGAGCGAGCTGCGCTCGTCGCACGACGAGCGGAGTTGCAGCAGGCGCTGGAAAATACCGGCCACACAGCGAAGGAAGCGAAAAACCAGCTGGAAGCCGCGCAAGAGGAGCAGCGGACAACGCTCAGATATTTTCAGGAAATTCGGCAAAAATTTGAGGAAAAGCGCGCGCAGGTCAAGGATTCTGAAGCGGAAATTCTCTTCTGTCGCGAAGAATTGTCAAAAAAGCAGAATGAGGGTGAACGGCTGCGGGCGACCGAGGAGAACCTCAGTCAAAGACTTGTTCAAATCGAACAGGATATTGATCATTATCGAGGACGATCGGAAGCGTTGCAGGAAAAGCTGGAGATCGTGCGCCGGGATGAAAAGACGAGTGCGACGACGTTGGGGTCTTTGCAGCAACAATTTGCGGCCGCCTCTCACAAGGTGGATGACGCTAAAGCGGCGCTGGATCGCTTGAATAAAGCGGACCTGCAGGATCGAAATCGCATCGAAGTGGTCGAGAACAATGCGGCGATGATCCGCAAAGTATTGGAAAATTATCAGGATTATCCGACAGGAGTGCGTTTTCTTGCCGCCCATTCTTCGGATAATTTCACTTACGAGGGCACGGTTGCCAACGTTTTGCATGTGCAGCAGCAACATCGGACAGCCATCTCAGCCGCCCTGGGTGACGCCGCAACCTATATGATTGTCAAGGACAACAAATCCGCCTATGCCGGCATCTCGCTGTTGCAGCAAGATCGCAAAGGCGTCGTCTCATTTCTGCCGCTCGAATCGATTCAGCAGCGCAACGCCAGCCATCCGGCTGTCGATGATCTTGGCGTCATCGGCTGGGCCGATGAAATCATTCGCTGTGACGATCGCTATGCGCCGATCGTCGCCGCTCTGCTGGGCGACTTTCTGGTCGTTCAGGATATGGCGACGGCGAACCGGGTTTATCGGACGCTTTCGCAGAGCCAAGTGAATATGGTCACGCTGTCAGGCGAAGTGCTGGGACACTGGGGACTGATTCGTGGCGGCAGTTACAGCAAACGACAGTCCGATATTGTCGGCCGGCAGGAAGAGTTGCAGCAGTTCCAGCAAGAGATCGAGATGCTGCAGGAGAACGTGGCGCGTCGGTCGTCGCAGATTGCCGGACGACAAGCGGAGCAACAGGAGGCAAAGAGGCGAGCTGAGGAATTATCGGCCGAGATCAAAAAAGTGGAAAAAGAGCTGGGAGAGCTGCGAGTCACTCTCGCTCGCCTGGTCTATGAAGACCAGAGTATCAAAGAAACAGTTGCGCAGGTGGAGACAGAAAAAGGCCAATTGCTGGATCGCGTCGGGCAGCTGGGACAAAATCTGAAATCCCAGGACGGTCATGCCCAGGCATTGCTGGAGCGACGTTCCGAGCTCTCGCGCACGCTTTACCAGCAGCAAGAAGAATTAAGCGCCATTGAAGAGCAACAAAACCAGATCGCTGAACGGCTGCAGGCAGTGCAGGTGAACGTCGCCACTCTGCAGGGTGCATTCGATTCCTCCCAGCGCGAAAGCGACTCTGTGCGGACGCAGATGGCCGAAATCAGCAGAATGATCGAAAGCCGCGACAGTGAGAACGTCCACGCTGCCAAAGAAATTGAAGAGCTGGCAGAGGTCAATCTGGAATATGAAGAAAGAATTGCCGAGCTCAAATCGACCCTGGCGGAGCTGCAAACGCAACTCGAAAAACTCAAAGATGAACAATATGAGACCAATGTCAAGACGGCCGAGCAGGAAAAGCTGATTCGATCTTTGCGCAATGAAAACCAGACGCTGTCCGAATCGGTGCATTCCATCGAGCTGCGGGTCTCCGAGTTAAAAATGCGGGCGCAAAATCTGGCTGAGCGAATTCGGCAAGAGTATGATTTTCAGTTAAAGCGCGATTTTGTGGTCGGCGAGTTCGACGGTGAGTCAAAACGCGCGCGCATCGAGGAGATCAAAGAACAGATAAAAAGTATCGGTCCGGTTAATCTGCTCGCCCTCAAAGAGTATGAGCAAGAAAAAGAACGATTTGACTTTTTAGCCAGTCAACGGGCTGATTTACTCAAAGCGCGAAAAAATCTGGTTGAGACCATTGATATTATCAATAAAACGGCTCGGGAAAAGTTTCTCGAAACCTTTGAAAATGTTCAGAAAAATTTCGCCAGCGTCTTTAAAACTTTTTTTGAAGGTGGCCGCGCCAGCCTCATCCTGCGCGAAGGCAATGATCCGCTGGAAGCAGATATCGACATTTACGCCGCTCCGGGTGGCAAAAAGCCGACGTCCCTGCAGCTGTTATCCGGCGGCGAAAAATCACTGACCGCGGTCTCTCTCTTGTTCGCAATCTATTTGGTTAAGCCGAGTCCATTTTGTATCTTTGATGAAGTTGATGCACCACTCGATGATAAAAACGTCCAACGTTTTGCCAACGCTCTGCAAGAATATGCACATAATACACAGTTCATCGTTGTAACCCATAACAAATTGACGATGCGCGCTGCTGATCAGCTTTATGGCGTCACCATGCAGGAGGAAGGGGTCTCGCAAGTTGTGTCCGTCAGATTTGAGTCTGCTCAACAATATGCCGCATAGGTCTTTTCTCCAGTCAGGAGGTCATATGAAAACCGCGCTTTACACTTTCGCTATGACAGTGGTGATGTCCGTTTTTTCCCTTTGGGCCCAGGACGCGGCGCCTCTAGTCGATGCGGAAGAGCCTGAACAGCGAAGATTTACTTTTACGGCAGATTGGAACAGATTCCGCGCTGCCGATTCTCTCATTTACCTCGAATATACGGCCGCCATTGCCCGCAGTGTGCTGACCTATCAAAAGCAGGCGGACGGCTCATTCATGGCCGAGATCCTTGTCGAGTCGCATATTTCCCAAGGTGATTCCGTTCTCTTTGCCAAAAATTGGCGTTCCCGCGATATGATCGAGGCGCTGGATGCGCAATCCATGAGTCTGGTCATTCCGATCATCAACTATTTCATGGTACCCGCCGGCGACTATTTTCTCGAACTCAAAGTGACCGATCAATTTGGCGATAGCCGCGCCCAGAGCATCAAGTTTCAAATCACCGCGACACCATTTACCGATGGTCTGTCCATCAGCGATACGCAATTGGCGACAACCATTCAACGCGATGACGCCGAGGGCGCTTTCACCAAAAATGGCTACAAGGTCATGCCGAATCCAAGCTCTGTCTATGGCATAGGCTTGCCAATCCTCTATACATATAACGAGATATACAATCTGGTGGACGGCACTTCAGAGGATGGGCAAAAATATACCCTGTCCTACCAGGTTCTCGATAATGATGGCAATGAAGTGAAAAAATTTCCTGATCGCGTTCGAAACAAACCGGGTCAGTCGTCGGTCGCTGTGAATAATCTCAATGTTGTCACGCTTGTTTCCGGCACCTACACGCTTGTGGTCACCGTGACCGATCACGAGAATGGCCGCAAAGCCATGACCGCGCGCAAGTTTTTTGTCTATCGGCAGGACGATTTTGCCGAGGGTGGCGCTGCCTTTCAAAAAGTTGCCGAGAAGAGCGAAGGAAGCGGCAGCCCCGGTCTGGATGCAAGCCGTTATGACGCCATGACTGAAGAGGAATTGGATCTCGAGTTCGATCAGGCAAAGTACATTGCCGAAAGAGAAGAGGTTCGAACATGGGGACGACTCAATCTGGATGGAAAACGCGAGTATATCAAGGAGTTTTGGGCGAAGCGAGATGAGACGCCCGCGACGCCGGCAAATGAATTCAAGAGCGACTATCTTGGTCGCGTACAACTGGTGAACCAGATGTTTCGTGGCGCCTTCACCGAGGGATGGAAGAGTGATCGGGGACGCGTCATGTTAGTCTACGGCAAGCCGGATGAAATCGAACGATTCCCGGCCAGCAGCGATGCAAAAGAATATCACTACTGGCATTACTATGCCATTCAGGGCGGCATCCAGTTCATCTTTGTCGACAAACGAGGCATGAGCGACCTGGAGCTGGTGCATTCGACGGCGCGCGGCGAGCTCTATGATCCTGACTGGCAGCGGTGGATCGATCCCAACTATTGAGTTCTGGCCGCTATTCGTAGCGGCTTTTTTTTGTCACCCATCATCACTCCTGGCCGAATAGCGATGGGCAAAGACAAGGAGAGATAAAAATATGTTGGTTATATGGCCGCAAGCGTTTATATTATTCTGGAGCGGCATGGTGCGGAGTTAGTCCTCACAAAACGTGACGGGAACTCTAAGCAGGGAGAGAGCAATGCGAGCAGTCATAGCTATTATTTTAGGTGGCGGCCGAGGATCACGTTTATACCCTTTGACAAAACTTCGCGCCAAACCCGCTGTGCCAATTGCCGGCAAATATCGGCTGATTGACATCCCGGTGAGTAATTGCATCAATTCCGGCATCCGCAAGATCTATGTGCTGACTCAGTTTAATTCAGCGTCCCTTAATCGACATCTCAGCCTCACCTACAACTTTGGTCCCTTCTCGGAGGGTTTCGTAGAAGTCCTTGCCGCTCAACAGACGCCGGACAGCGAAGCCTGGTTCCAGGGCACCGCCGATGCTGTTCGACGCGTCATGCGTCACGTACTGAATTATCATGCGACAGAATACCTTGTCCTCGGCGGCGATCATCTCTATCGCATGGATTATCGCAAGTTCATCGATTTTCATCGTCACGAACATGCCGATCTCACTATACCGGTCATCGCTGTGGATGAAGAACGGGCCGGCGGATTTGGATTGATCAAGACCGACGAACAAAATAATGTCATCGAGTTTAGCGAAAAGCCGTCCGGCGACGCCCTGAAAGCGATGGCGGTTGACACCACCAGGCTGGGTCTGGACGAAAAGGAAGCTGAACGCCGTCCTTACATCGCCTCTATGGGCATCTATGCTTTCAAACGGGGTGTGATGCAACAATTGCTGGATCACGATCCAAGTCAGAGAGATTTTGGCCGCGAAATTATTCCCGCTGCCATCAAGGATTATAAAGTCAAAGCCTATCTTTTTGATGATTATTGGGAGGATATTGGCACCATCGATGCATTTTTTAACGCCAACATGGCGCTCGTCAAATATCCCAAACCCACTTTTTCTTTTTATCACCCGAACGCCCCCATCTATACGCGACAACGCTTTTTGCCGCCGTGCAAATTTGTCAATTGCGATATCGTCGAGTCATTGATTGCCGAGGGTTGTATCATCAGCAAAGCCAAGATCAGCAAATCCATCATTGGTATTCGAACGCCGATCGATGAGGGCTGCGAAATAAATTCCTGCCTCATCATGGGTTGTGATTTTTTTCAGTTTTATCCGGATCGACAGTCGGACGTGGCGGCCGGCGTCGTGCCGACGGGCATTGGAAAAAATACCATCATCAATAGAGCGATCATTGATAAAAACGCCCGCATTGGCAGAAACGTGCAAATCGTCAACAAGGCGGGCGCCGTTGATGATGGCACACATGAAACGGAGGGGTGGTACATCCGCGACGGCGTGGTCGTCATTTTGAAAGATGCGACCATTCCGGACAACACGGTGATCTGATCAAGCCCGTTATTTTTGCGACGACTCCGCCTGGAGTTGATTTAGCTCTGCCATCCATGCTGCCGCGAGAGCGAGGTTATAGAGTTTACTGAAGAATATGAAAGGATCAATCGACCATGAAACGACGCACTGTAAATGTCGGTGGTGAACAAATAGAGGTGATGATGCCGGAAAAACGCACTCTGCTGCTCATCGCAGTCGGCATCCTCGCCGCGTGGATCGTATTTTCGTCGGTTTACACCGTTGATGCTGATGAAGTCGGTGTCATTCAACGATTTGGCAAGTATACGAGAACAACTGAACCTGGCCTGAATTTCAAGTTGCCCTGGGGCATTGAAGCAGTGAACAAAGTCAAAGTGCAACGGGTGTTCAAGGAAGAATTCGGCTTCCGCACGGTCAGCAGCGGTGTGCGGAGCGAGTACTCGAATGCAGATTTTTCCAGCGAATCCCTCATGTTGACCGGCGATTTAAACGCGGCGTTGGTCGAATGGATTGTTCAATACCGTATTAAAGATGCAGTCGCCTATCTTTTTCAAGTCCGTAATGTTGAAAAAACCATTCGCTATGTGTCAGAATCCATCGTGCGCCAGGTTGTCGGTGACAACAGCGTTGATGAGGTCATCACTGTTCGCCGACAAGATATTGCTCCTGAGGTGAAAGATCTCATGCAAAAACTGTTGGACGAATATGAAACGGGAATAGATATTGTCACGGTCAATCTACAGGATGTTAACCCGCCTGAAAAAGTTCAACCGGCCTTCAATGAGGTGAATGAAGCGGAACAGGAGAAAGAGCGCATTGTCAACGAAGCTCTGCAGGCGTACAACAGCGCCATCCCCAAGGCCAAAGGCGAAGCCGAGCAACAGATTCTGGAGGCTGAGGGTTATGCCACCAATCGCGTCAATCGGGCGATAGGCGATGCGGAAAAGTTTATGGCCGTATGGCGTGAGTATAACAAGGCGCAGGATGTGACAAGGAGACGACTCTATCTGGAGATGATGCAGGATGTTTTGCCACAATCGGACAAAAAATATATCGTCGATGAGGATCTCAAATCTTTTCTCCCTCTTCTGCAGCTCGGGAAAGGAGGGGCACAATGAAAAATCCAAGATTGACACTCATACTTTTGGCCATTTTCATCGGCGTCATCATGGTGTCGCAAACGCTGTACACGGTCGATGAGACCGAACAGGCCATCATCACCATGTTCGGCGAACCGCGCGGTGAACCTGTCAAAGATGCCGGACTGCATCTAAAACTGCCATTCATCCACAAAGCCATATTTTTTGAAAAGCGCATCATGGAATGGGACGGAAATCAAAATGAAATTCCGACCTCGGACAAGCGATATCTTTTGGTGGACACATTTGCGCGCTGGCGCATTGTCGATCCGCTCAAATTTTTTCAGTCGGTGAACAACGAGGAAAAGGCACAAAGCCGACTGGATGATATCATTGACGGCATTACGCGCGACTATATCAGCAAAAATTTGCTCATCGAAGTGGTGCGAAGTTCCAATCGGGAGATGGAGATTTCAACCGAAGGCGAGACGAGTGCAAAGAATGCCGCGGATTCGCTGAAAATTCGTCTGGGACGACTTGCCATCACCGACGCTATTTTGACCGAGGTGCAAAAAATCGTGCCGCAGTACGGCATCGAAGTGCTGGATATCCGCATCAAGCAGGTGAATTATAATATGGATGTGCGCGAAAAGGTGTTCGACCGTATGATCTCCGAACGCCAACGGATCGCCCAGCTCTATCGTTCAGAAGGCATGGGACGCAAGGCGCAAATTGAAGGAAAAATGCAAAAAGAGCTCAACCAGATTCGGTCCGAAGCTTATCGCACCGCGCAGCAAATCAAGGGTAAGGCCGATGCGGAAGCAACGCAAATATACGCCGATGCATTCTCCCGTGATCCTGAATTTTATTCTTTGTTGCAAACGCTCGAAAGCTACCGTCAGACGATCGATACCTCCAGCACGCTGATCTTGAGCACGGATTCAGAGTATTGGAAATATCTCAAGAAGGGCAGATGAAAAAAGTGCGGAAACGAAATGGTGAATAAAGCGATTATTACCGCAGCGGGCAGAGGGACTCGCCAATATCCCGCCTCCAATGCCGTCCAGAAAGAGCTTTTTCCGTTGGTTGATCGTGATGGCCTCGCCAAACCGACCATCCAGATCATTGTCGAGGAAGCCATGCGCGCCGGCATTGAGAAAATTGCCATCATCGTCCAGCCGGGCGAGGAGAAACAGTTTCAAAACCATTTCAAAGGCTTGAGCGATGGCGAAAAAAAACCATTTCACGACAAGCCGAGGGAACTGGCGCAATCCGAACGTCTGGAAGAAATGCGTCGGGCGATAACCTATATTCACCAGACGGAGCAGCTTGGATTTGGCCATGCTGTCTATTGTGCGCAGCAGTGGGTCGGCCATGATCCGGTTCTGCTGATGTTGGGCGATCATATCTATCTGTCGCAGACAGAGATCTCCTGCGCAGAACAGCTCGTGAATCTCTACGGGAGACTGCGAAAATCGATCATTGCCGTTCAACAAACGCCACTCCAGGAGCTTCATCTGTTTGGAACGGTCGCCGGCGTACCGTTGGATTCGCCGCGTGGGCTCTATCAATTGACGCGAATAATTGAAAAGCCGTCGCCGGAGATGGCCCGTCGCGAGTTGATGATGCCCGACCTGGAACCCGATAATTTTCTCACTGTTTTTGGCTTGTACCTGCTCACGCCGACGATTTTTACGATTCTATCCGAGCATGTGCAACAGAACGTTCGCGAAAGAGGAGAAATTCAGCTGACATCCGCGCTGGAGGTGCTCATCGAACGTGAAGGAGCAATTGGCTATCAAATCGCCGGCGAACGGCTCGATATGGGCACGCCATTAGGCTATCTGCAGACGCAATTCAAGCTCGCCCGGCACGGTGTGTTTGCCGGGTTCGAATCGATCCCATAAATATAGCGGTGTGCCGCGACGCGATTGTTTTTCTCGTCTGGCAAAATGGCGTATAGTATATTGTCAAGCCAGCCACCATTCAAATTTTATCTGGATAGCCCTATGTTGAGTGTAGCTGTCATCGTTGTTTTGTCCTATTTAATCGGTTCTTTTCCGACCAGCATCATCGTCGGCAAGATCCTCAAAGGCATCGATATCCGCGAACATGGCAGCGGCAATGCCGGCGGCACGAATGTCTTTCGCGTCCTCGGGGCTGGCCCCGGCATTTTCGTCATGTTGTTCGATGCATTGAAAGGTTTTATCGCCACTTTCTGGGTGTCTCGAATCGTCATCGATTCCATGCCCGACATCGGCATGATCATGATTGTCGCCGGCGTTTCGGCGATGCTGGGGCATATCTGGACGATCTTTGCCCGCTTTCGCGGCGGCAAAGGTGTCGGCACCGCCGCCGGCATGCTGGCGGCGCTCTTTCCCACGGCGTTGCTCATCTGCCTCGCCGTCTTTTTTGTTGTGCTGCTGATGAGCAGAATCGTCTCCATCAGCTCCATGGCTGCGGCCATCACATTGCCGATCACCCTGTCGGTCTTTCGCTATGTGTTGCATATGCCGGTGCAGACATCGCTCTACGTCTTTAGTTTCATCGCCGCGGCCCTGATAATCTACACCCACCGTTCGAATATCAAACGACTGATGAACGGAACTGAAAATAAAATCGGCAAAAAGAAGAGCTCTTCGCGGTCGTAGGTGAGCCGGCCCGAGCCATCACTTCAACTCATACCACTCTTCCACCATCTTGCTGATGTTGGACGGCTTTTCTTTGTGAATGAACTCATTTGACCGCGGATCGTAGCGGTAATCTTTCCCCCAGGAATCCCCATACCTGACAATCTGGCGGATGGCGTCGAGGATATAGGCAATCTCGTCGTCCGTCATGGTCGGATGAATCGATAGTCGCACCCAGCCAAGTTTTGCCGAGAGATCGCCCTGGTCAATTTTGTCGGTCATGCTTTTTGAACGTTGCGGATCGACGTGCAAGAGAAAATGCCCGTATGTGCCGGCGCACGAACAGCCGCCCCGCACCTGAATGCCAAAGCGGTCGTTGAGCAGACGCACCATGAGATTGTAATGCATGGAATGTACATAAAAGGAGAAAATGCCCAGCCGATCCTCGATGCTGTCGGCGAGAATATGGATATTCGGTATAGCCCGCAATCCCTCAAACAATCGGCGAACCAACGTGGCCTCGCGTTCGAGAATGTTTGCGACGCCCATCTCCTCTTTCAGTTTCACGGAGAGGGCTGCGCGGATGGCTTGCAGGAATCCCGGCGTACCGCCATCCTCGCGCGTCTCGATGTCCTGGATGAAATTGTGTCCGTGCCACGGATTGGTCCACAACACGGTGCCGCCACCGGGCTGATCCGGCACCTCGTTTTTGTACAGTTGGTTGTCAAATATGAGAACACCTGAAGATCCCGGGCCGCCGAGAAATTTGTGCGGCGAAAAAATGACGGCATCCAGCTTGGCATTCTCATCCCCCGGATGCATGTCAATGTCAACATAAGGCGCCGAGGCCGCATAATCGATAAAACAATAGCCGCCATACTGATGCATGATTTTAGCCATTTCGTGCACCGGCGTCGGGATGCCCGTCACGTTCGATGCCGCGGTGAACGCACCAAAGAGCAGCAGGCGATTCCGATACTTTTTGACTGTCTCATCTACCCGATTGAGATCAATATGCCCGTCCTTACCCGGTGGGATGACCACAACCTCGGCGATTGTTTCTTCCCATGATGTTTGATTCGAATGGTGTTCCATATGCGTGACAAACACGACTGGCCGGCATCTGACGTTGATATCTATGCAATCGCGGAACTGCTCGGGAATTTTCAGGCCGAGAATCCGCTGAAATTTATTCACGGCCGCTGTCATGCCAAAGCCGGCATTGATGATGACATCGCGCGGCCCTGCATGACAATGTTCTTTCAAAAGTTGATGCGCCTTTTGATAGGCGAGCGTCATGGACGTGCCGGTGACATTTGTCTCGGTGTGAGTGTTGCCGACATACGGGCCATAGGTCCAGGTCAACTTGTTTTCGATAGAGCTGTACAATCGACCGCTCGCCGTCCAGTCGGCGTAGACAATCTGCTGGGCGCCGAAGGGTGATTGAAATTTTTGCTCGATGCCAATGATATTTTTTCGAAATGAGCCGAAATGGTCTGCTATTTTCAATAAATTCTCCGACGGTAACTAGGCACTGCCAGCATGAAATGTACGGAATTCATGCCTCAATGGAAAGCATGGAATGCATCGGCGAAAAAGAGGTGCGTCGAATACACTGGTCATCATTTTGACTGTTCTGCTGATGGGCAAATTGATCATTGAATGTTTGGAGATTTTTGCTAAATTGCTCATAATTTGTCAGCGAATAATCGAATCAGCAACGAAATCGGAGGCTCAATGCTAAAGAATCATCCAAAGGGCTTAATGGTTCTCTTTTTCACAGAGATGTGGGAGCGGTTCGGCTATTACTTGATGCTGGGCATTTTTTATCTCTACATGACAGATGCACCGGGCGGGGGAGGCATGGGATTGCCGCTGGAAAAGGCGGCCGATATTGTTGGGACCTATCTGGCGCTCGTCTATTTGACGCCTTTCATCGGCGGATTGTTGGCGGACCGCATTCTTGGCTATCGTTTGGCTATCTTTTTAGGTGGCGGGTTGATGGCCGCCGGCTATCTCGGTCTGGCGCTGCCAGGGTGGACTGCTTTCTGGATTTCGCTCCTGCTCATCATTTTGGGGAACGGCTTTTTCAAACCGAATATCTCGACGCTGGTCGGCAACCTCTATTCATCAGATCAGTTCAGGGGTTTGAAGGATTCAGGCTATAATATTTTCTATATGGGCATCAATATCGGCGCATTTGTCTGCAATTTTGTCGCTGCCTATTTGAGAAATAATTACGGCTGGGGATACGCTTTTGCTGCCGCCGGCATCGGCATGATCATCGGCCTGGTGTGGTTTGCGGGGGGACAAAAAAGTGTCAGAGACGTCGATGTGCGCAAACCCCAAAAAGCTGAAGACATGCCTTTGCTCAGGATATTTGCCATCGTTCTTTTGCCGGCTGTTGTTTTCGGCGTCATCGGCTGGTTGTTGCCCGGCAATATCTTTAGTTCGGACTCGACGGATGCATTCATCCTGGGTTCTATACCGGTGGTTGTCTTTTACTTTTCGCTCTGGTGGCGCGCTTCCAAAGAGGACAAGTCGTCTATCGCCGCATTGCTCTCCATTTTTGGCGTTGTGATCATTTTTTGGGCCATTTTCCACCAGAACGGTTCGGCGTTGACAATTTGGGCGGAGAACTATACGGACCGCCGTTTGCCGCGCTGGGTTGAGCCCATCGCCGACAAATTGGGCATGGTGGAAAAAGTGTCTGTTTATCCTCAGGAAGTAAATCTGAACGGACAGGATGCGATGCCGATCGGCGAGCCGCATTTGGGAATCGGCGCTGATCCCTATTTCAAAAATGTACCTCAACAGGAATGGCCGTCCCAGGGTGAGTCACTCAAGCTGATTTCTACCGAGATCTTTCAGTCGGTGAATCCATTTTTCGTCGTCTTTTTAACACCCGTGGCTGTGGCGTTTTTCGCCCTGCTTCGGAGAGCCAGGAAAGAGCCGTCGACGCCCGGGAAGATCGGCTGGGGACTATTCATCACCGCGTTATCCACCCTGGTGATGGTGGGAGCTGTCTTTGCCTCGCAAAATGGCGCTCAAAAGAGCTCGCCGGGCTGGCTCATCGGCACCTATGCCATCATCACGGTTGGCGAGTTGTTCCTCAGTCCGATGGGATTGTCGCTCGTCTCAAAGTTGAGTCCCCCTCGCCTGACCGCCTTGATGATGGGAGGATGGTTTCTGGCGACATCTCTCGGCAACAAGCTCTCCGGTGTGCTGGCGAGCTTGTGGAATATGTATGAACACAAATCTCTGTTCTTTTTAATCAACTTTACTGGCGCAATGTTTGCTGCTATTGCAATATTCGCCATGCTGAAATGGCTGCGGCGAGTTGTGCAAGAGCACAGCGAAGCGAGCTGATAATCAATGGGAGGGGATAGAATGATCTATGCAATCATATCAGATATCCATGGCAACCTCGCCGCCCTGCAGCAAGTTATAAGACGTATTGGTGAAGTGGGATGTGATCGCATCGTCTGTCTGGGCGATATCGTCGGCTATGGTCCGTTTCCGAACGAGTGTTGCGAGATCATACAGGAAAAGGCTGATATTTGTATCATCGGCAATCATGATCATGCCGCGATCGGCAAGACCGGCGTTGATTATTTTAACCAATACGCCAGGTCGGCGCTTGGCTGGACTATTGAAGAGCTGACATCGACAAACAAGCAGTTTTTGCAGGGGCTAGACGTGCAGGTCATTGAAAATGAACTTTTCTTTGTGCACGCTGCGCCCATCGAGCCGCTGCAATGGAATTATGTGCTATCACTTTATGACGCAAGGGACAATTTCCACGCATTTGATCAAAAGGCCTGTTTCATCGGTCATTCGCATGTGGCGGCGATATTCTCTTACGAGGATGGCGAATTTCCGACAGTGGAATCGGGAAACCCAACGACGCTCTTTGATGGCTTTCGCTATATCATCAATGTCGGCAGTGTCGGACAGCCGCGAGACAGAAATCCCGATTCCTGTTTTGCCCTGTATGATGCCGATTCCACTGTCCTGAAACTCGAAAGAGTGGCGTATGACATCAAGGAGACGCAGGCGGCTATGCGGCAGAAAAAACTGCCGGCGTTTTTAATCGAGCGATTGCCGCTGGGACGATAACTATAGTTTATCAAAGAGGTTAACATGGTAGTCGAAAACAGACTGAATGGCAATGGCATGGTTCTTTCTGAAACCACCTATCGCCGGATTTCGCGTATTTTGTATGAGCTCAACACCCGGCTGAGAGCGACGCTGACGATCTTTGCGGACATGAATGGCTATCCGATCGATTACAGCGGCGATCCGAAAAATATCAATGTTAACGCATTGACGGCTGTCGCTGCCGGGAGTTTTTCAGCATCAAACGAAATGTCGCGCATGATAAGCGGTGAGCAGAATTTTGACCATGTGCTGCATGAAGGCTCGCGGCGCAATGTCTATATGTGCAACGTGAGCAATGACTATATCATGATTCTTGTTTTTGGCAAAGCTGTGCCAATAGGATTTGTACGGCTGCTGACACATACCGCTGTCGGCAAATTGAACCAGTATCTGGATAGTCTGAAAATGCAAAGCCGCCACATTTCACAGTTCATCGATGCAGATTTTCGCTCAAAATTGAATCGTGAGCTGGATCAGGCTTTTGGGTTCTAAAGTGGCGCCGCAAAATGTTCATTGACTGGAAGAACAGGGAAATTGTATTCAAGATAGTCTATTATGGCCCCGGACTGGGTGGCAAAACCACAAATCTCGAGTACATTCATTCCAAACTCAATCCGTCGCTGTGCAGTGAGCTCATCTCATTCAAAACAAAAGAGGATCGTACGCTCTATTTTGATTTCATGCAAATGGGATTGCCGGCGATCGACGGAAAAAAGCCGCGATTTCATCTCTATACAATTCCCGGTCAGGTGCAGTATGGTTACGGTCGCAAGCTTGTCATCAGCGGCGCCGACGCGATTGTCTTTGTCGCTGATTCGCAAAAAGCTCGTATGGACGAAAATCTGGCGAGTCTGGCTGACCTGCAGGAAAAGCTCTCTATATATAAAAAATCACTGCAAAAAGTGCCCTGGATTATGCAATACAATAAAAGAGATTTGCCTCATTGCGCCACTATCCCGTCCCTGCAGAGCAAGTTGAATTTCATGAATGTCCCCTATTTTGAGGCAGTCGCTATGAATGGTCAGGGAGTATTTGAAACGCTCAAAAAAGTCATTCAAATAACACTGAGCCAAAAATAGCTCTTTTTCGCGCTGCGTTCAGCGCATTCTCACGCTTGAATAGTCCTTTGTTGTTCTTCAAAATACTCCTTATATTCATATGATTTCGCCCTCACTCTGAGCACAGGAAAATCTATGAGTACAAAAAAAGGCTCAAGGCCGACGCTGACATCGATCATCGCGTGGATTCTATATGATTTTGCCAACACGGCCTACTCGATGAACGTGGTGTCACTCTATTTCAGCACCTGGATTGTCATTGAGCTGGCGCAAAGTGATTTTTGGGTTTCCATTGTCAATTCACTGTCCATGTTTCTCGTCGCTGTCACAATGCCGGTCCTCGGCGACTGGTCGGACAGGAAAAATAAAAAGCTGCTGGCGCTTTTCATCTTCACTGCCGCCTGCATCATCGGAACGTTTTCACTCGGTGTGGCCGGGATGACGATATCCTCTTTACATCTGCTGATTCCGATCGTCCTCTCCATCTATGTGATCTCCAATTACAGTTATCAGGGCGGACTGGTCTTTTATAACGCCTTATTACCCGCAGTCAGTACGCCGAAGACATTGGGTCGCGTCTCCGGATATGGCGTCGCGATCGGCTATCTGGGATCGGCGGCCGGATTGTTGATCGGTGGCCTTTTTGTTGACGGCAGCAAATTTGGTTTCGCCGTCCCGGGCATCCACGCCGGCGGAACGGTGGCTGCCTTTATGCCAACAGCAATTCTCTTTCTGATATTTGCCATCCCGATTTTTGTCTTTGTTCGTGAGCCGGTCATTGAGGTGAGCGACGACCATTGGGATTTGAAATCTTCTTATAAGAAAGTGTGGAATTCGATTAAAAGCACGCAAAAATATCCGGGCTTGTTGCGATTTTTGATCGCAAAATTTTTGTATGAAGACAGCATTCAGACAATTGTCATTTTTATGGCCGTTTATACTCAGGCAGTTATGGGCTTTTCAAAAGAAGCGACCAACACCTTTTTTGTCATCGTTATTCCAGCCGCCGTCATTGGTTCCATCATCTGCGGCATTCTCACCGATCATTATGGGCCCAAGAAAACCCTCCTTGGCGTCATACTTGCCTGGATTATTGCCTTGATAACCCTCATCTCGACGATGAATGAGGCACTTTTCTGGTTTTTAGGCGCCAGCGTTGGCATTTTACTCGGTTCCACCTGGACCGCGGCGCGACCGCTTCTGGTCACGCTGGTGCCGAAAGAGAATATCGGTGAGTTTTTTGGACTCTACGCACTATCCGGCAAAGCTGCTGCGATCACTGGCCCCCTTTTGTGGAGCACTGTGACGATGATATGCAATGACTACGGCGACATTATTAAATACAAAGCCGCCGTCGGTTCTCTGGTGTTGGTGATGATTGCCGGATTGATTGTGCTGTGGCGAGTACCCGATTTTCATCGGAAGAATAAATTTTCCTAGCGCAAATCCCCGGGATGTTTGCTCTTGATGCAGTTGTTTCAGCATGATGTAGGATCAGACCGCGCCCGCACCTGTAGCGGGCATGCGGTTGCCGGTACGATGTTTTTTCTCAGTTCAGACTGAGAACTCTGGAAAACGATAGTCGATTCCGCGATCTGATCGCCGTTTGCTGCAGCCTGACGGGACCCGGCTTTCGTGGGCATGGTATGTTTTTTGATACAATATACTCGGTTGTTTAAAATGTACACTATATGCGTAAAAAGGCGAGCGATGGCCCCATACTTGAAGAAATCAGCAGGATTCATTCTTTTTCTCTTTTGCCTGGCAGTCGTCATCTCTGCACAGGAGACAGCAAATAGCAGTGACTATATCTTTGGCGACGAACAACAGCTCGAGATGGAGGTCGCCATCTGGGGAGAAGTCCGAGATCCGGGGAAACATCGGGTTTCATATAACACCAATCTGGTGGAATTGATATCGATCGCCGGCGGGCCGACCAAATCGGCCAAGCTGACCAAAGTGCAGCTCACCCGTCAAGCCAGCGAGTGGTCGATCAGTCCGGAAATCCTGGAGACGATCATGAAAGAGTCCGGCGGTGATAAAATCAAGGATGGCGAATTAAAAAGAAGATTCGATACAGCTTCACGCAAAATCGTCTTTTATGATGTAGATAAATATCTTGGAGACCGTAATATGTTGATGCCTCCGCCAATTTTGCAGCCAGGTGATGTCGTTTACGTTCGCACGAGCGCCTGGACATCTTGGCGAGAGACAATTCGCGTCGTGCACGAACTCGCTCTCATTGCCAGCATCTATGCCTGGTACTTGAGAGCAAGGTAGCGAAGGAGCACTGTTGAATTCGAGCGATAGAGAAATTTCTCCTGTGCATGCTTTTCTGGACCTGTTATTTCGCCGCGGCTGGTATGTTTTGATCTGCGTCTGCGCTGTGATTGTGCCGGTGCTCTATTATAATGCCACCGCCACGAGATACTACCAGGCGTCCACGACGATTATTTACGAACAACCGCAAGCCCCTTTTACGACCGGGCAACAACCCTATCGCTACCAGCCCATCAAAGAAACGCTTTTGAACCAAATTCAGGAAATTAAAAGTCGTGCTGTTGCCTTTGAGGTTGTGGAAAAGCTGCCGGAATGGATCAAGGAGCAATTTCCACTGCCTGAGAATCCTCCCCCCGGCTTTGATATGCAATCCTACTATGCCGCCATTATAAAGAGCAATATAGATGCGGTCCCCCTGGCTGAATCGGATGTGATACAGATTCGTGTCAAGGCTGCCCATGATCCATATGTCGCCATGACGATCGCCAACACCATCTGCGATGTTCTGCAGGAGCGCAATCTGCGCATACGTCGCGAAGGCGTGAGCGATATGCGGGTCTTTATCGAAGAGCAGCTGCTCTCGTACAAGACCAAGCTGGATCAAGCTGAATCGGCTCTGCGCACCTTCAAGGTGAATAATCGCGTCACCTCCCTGGATAAAGAAGTTGAGGAGCAATTGCAGCTAGCCAAAAATATCGAGCTAAAGTATCAGGAAGCAAAGAATGAACGGGAGCGTACGGAGCAGTTGTTGACCTCGGTGAATAAGCAAATCTATGAACGACAGAAGAATCTCGTCCCGTCTATCGCTAACGTGTCGAATCAGATCATCCAGCAGCTCAAGCAGCAGTTGTCAACCCTTCAGGATACCTATATCACACTGCAATTGCAGGGGATTGCGGATGATAATCCCAAAATGGCCGAGATCAAAAATGCCATGATGCATGTTCGTCTGAGCCTGGCTGAGGAAGCGCGCAAGCTCGCGGAACAGGAAAACCTTGTTGATCCTGTTTCGCAAATGTCATCTTTTTATCAGCGCCGGATCGAACTGGATCTCACACTGCAAATGCTGCGCGCGCAGGAACAGTCTCTTGCCGCATCTCTCAAGGATTATGAAGATTCACTTCGACGGCTGCCGGACAAAGAATTTGAATTGGCTCGCCTGACGCGCGATCGTGATTTGGCCTACAATCTGTACAATATTCTCTCTGAACGTCGGGAAGAAGCGCGCATCAGCGAGGCAGAAAAAATTGGCGATATGAGGATCATTGATCGCGCTCAGCTGCCCAAAAAACCGATACTCCCGCGTGTGGAGTTGAATCTTGCCATTGGTTTCATGCTGGGATTGACAATTGGACTTGGCCTGACCTTTTTCCTGGAATCCCTGGATACATCATTAAAAACACCCGAGGATGTGGAGAAAAAAACCGGTCTGACAATTCTTGGCTCAATTCCCCGTATCAGAGGCTTGAGTGGTTCAGTGAATGAGAACCAGGCGACCGTCGGCGATCCCGCTGCCCTGGTGACCCATTCGCAGCCGTCCTCACCGGCTTCCGAGGCCTATCGAACCCTGCGTACAAATCTGCAATTTTCCGATGTATCGCAAAAATTACGCTCACTCATGATCACCAGTTCGGGACCGCGTGAAGGCAAATCGACGACGGCAGCCAATGTGGCCACTGCGACCGCGCAAATGGGATTGCGAACCCTGCTCATCGACGCTGATCTTCGTCGGCCGACATTGCACAAGCTGTTCAACATCAATCGCGAACCGGGACTGGCGGATATCCTGATGCACTATTATAAAAAAGATCAGCTGGATCAAGTCGCTCCGCGCCTGCGGCCGGAAAATGAAGACGACATGCACGATGGCTATTCGGAAAGACAAACCTCGTTGCGCGCCAAAAAAGCGATACAACAGATGGCCGCACTTGATCTGTCACTCAATGCTGCCATTCATAAAACCCGCGTCGATAAACTGGATATTTTGACATGCGGCATACTGCCGCCCAATCCGTCAGAAATACTTGCCGGCGAAACCATGCGAGATCTCTTGTCGCTTTTGAAAGAGAAATACGAATTTGTCGTTGTCGATGCCCCGCCCGTCATTGCCGTGACGGATGCGGCGGTCCTGGCGCCGCAAGTCGATGGCGCTCTCATGGTCATTGAATCGGCAAAGAATGACCGTGAGATTATCCTGAAAGCGAAAGGTCTTCTCGATCGCGTCAAAGTAAATCTGTTGGGTGCTGTTCTGAACAATGTCAGAGCAAAAAATCTCTACGGAGATTATGATTACTATTATACATACTATTCGACAGATTCAAAACATCACAAAAGGAGCAGATAAAAATCCATCTGAAGGTCGTAAGCGCAAAGAAGAATTGCAAACTCGGATCCACAGCAGCACGGTTGCCAAGGTGAATTTTAAAAGACGAACTCATGACGAACCTGAGACGAAAAGCGGTTGACAATGTGACGCGCGTGTTGGATATCGTGGCCATGCTGCTCACCTTTGCATTTGCACTTTATTTGCACGCACCCAAAGCGATCCCGCCCGATATCATCGGCTTTTTATCATACAAGTTCTCTCTCAGCAATTTCATGGCGCTTTTCTTTTTGGTGTGGGGATGGTCCTATTTGTTCAGTCGATTCGGCCTCTACGATACCAGACGATTCACCGGCATTCTCGTCGAATGGTTTGATGTTGTCAGAGCAGTGACTGTCGGCGTCATGCTGTTTGGTGCGGTCAGCGTCGCCTTCGGTCGGCATCATGTGAATCAAAGCGTTTTTTTCACATTCTGGCTGTCCTGCACCGTTCTCACCGTACTCGAGCGATGGCTCTATCGGCAATACATCATTCATTTGCGCACGAGTGGACGTAACTTGCGACACGTCGTCTTTATCGGCAGCAATGCCAGGGCAATCGAGTTGGCGAAAAAAATTCTCAGCCGCCCGGAGTTTGGCTACCGGCTCACCGGTTTTGTCGATGATGAGATTCATCACATTGCAGATAAGGGATTGAAAGCGAGAGTGATATGCACGATTCAAGAGTTTCCAGCGTTTCTTGAAAAACATGTTGTGGATGAAGTTTATATTGTGTTGCCGATCAAAAAATATTACGAGGAAATTCGCAGCATCATCACACTGTGCCAGGATATTGGCATTATCTGTCGCGTGCCGTCAAACTGGTTCGAAATCCAGACTCTCATGACTGTATCATTTGAAGTGGACGACGAGCCGATCATGACTGTCTATACGGGATCGTCCCATCAGCTTGAGTATATGTGGCTAAAACGGCTGATAGATATCATTTTTTCAGCGGCAGCGCTGTTGCTCTTTTCGCCATTCTTTGTCATCCTGGCCATCTGGATTAAATTAACTTCTCCAGGCCCGGTGTTTTTCACACAGGAGCGCATCGGCTATAACCGGCGTACTTTCAAGATGATCAAGTTTCGGACGATGGTGGCCGGGGCGGAAGATCTGCAGGAACATCTGGAGCATCTGAACGAAGCGGATGGGCCGGCCTTTAAAATCAAGGATGATCCGCGAATCACACCCGCCGGAAAATGGCTGCGAAAAACGAGCCTCGATGAAATTCCGCAGCTCTTAAACGTCTTGTCGGGCGATATGAGCCTGGTTGGTCCGCGCCCGTTGCCCACCCGTGATGCGGCGGGCATCGAGAAGCGATGGCAAAAACGGCGATTTAGCATGCGCCCCGGTTTGACCTGTTTGTGGCAGATCGGCAAGAGAAATCAGATGCGCTTTGAGGATTGGATGAAACTTGACCTTGAATACATTGATAGTTGGTCTATTCGACTGGATTTTTATATCCTTGCAAAAACAATTCCTGTGATCATCAGAGGAACCGGTCATTGATGGCGACCGGCATGGCAAGCATTGAGTGTCAGGCAGCAAAAGGAATTGGCGTATGTTTGTATCAGTTGTCATGCCCTGTTTGAATGAACACGAGACCCTGGGAATCTGCATTCAAAAGGCAAAAGACGCGCTGGATCGTCTTGACATCGAGGGTGAAATCATTGTTGCGGATAACGGCTCCAAAGATGGCTCGCAAGAGATCGCTCGTTCCTATGGGGTCCGAGTGGTCGAAGAGTTGCAGAAAGGATATGGCAATGCCTATCGAGCCGGCATCGCTCACGCTCGCGGTGACTATATCATCATCGGTGATTCGGATGATTCGTACGATTTTAGCGATATCGGCCGATTTTATGACAAGCTAAAGGACGGCTATGACCTCGTCATGGGCACGCGCCTGAAAGGCAGAATCGAAAAAGGCGCCATGCCGTGGCTGCATCAATATGTCGGCAATCCCATCCTCACCGGCATTCTGAACATTTTCTTCCGATCCGGCATCTCAGACGCTCATTGCGGAATGCGCGCTTTCACCAGAGATGCCTATGACAAAATGGAACTGCAGACGGCCGGCATGGAATTCGCCTCGGAGATGGTCATCAAGGCATCTCTGCTCAAGCTGAAAATAATTGAAATTCCGATCACTCTGCATCGCGACGGACGGAGTGGCGCGCCGCATCTGCGATCTTTTCGCGACGGCTGGCGACATCTGCGATTCATGCTGCTGCATAGCCCCTCACATCTTTATATGTGGCCGGGCTTTTTCCTGTTTTGCCTGGGTATGCTGACCATGCTGCTCTTGCTGCTCGAGCCATTTTACTTTGGCGGACGACTTGTTGATCTTCATATTATGGTTTTTGGCAGTCTGCTGTCGATCCTCGGTTTTCAAACGATCACTCTTGGCATCTATGCCCGCATCTATGCGGTGACTCACAATTTCATCCCGCAGGGTCAATTTCTGCAAAGAATGTTCAAAATTTTTAATTTGGAGAGAGGATTGGCTTTGGGCGCCTTCATCTTCGCACTGGGTTTCGGCCTCGGCGGCTATATTTTTTTCAAATGGATGCAAAGCCACGGCGGCGCATTCAATGAATTG
The DNA here is from genome assembly GCA_016929295.1 of Candidatus Zhuqueibacterota bacterium. GTDB lineage: Bacteria > Zhuqueibacterota > Zhuqueibacteria > Residuimicrobiales > Krinioviventaceae > Kriniovivens. The sequence goes on from JAFGJB010000086.1 coordinate 28,570, forward strand.
CGCTTTGCGATATTTGCCTCCACTTTGCTGATCATCGGCACCCAGGTCATTTTTTCCTCTTTCTTTCTCAGTATGCTGGGTATTGCACGGAAATAACGGAGTTCATCAGCCCTCATGATCATAATCGGATTGAATGACGTCGCTGGCGCTCATCACAACAGCAGCGTCGCTTTGATAAAAGACGGTGACGTCCTCTTTGGCGCTTCGGAAGAGCGCTTCAGCCGCATTAAATTTGATATGAATTTCCCCTGTCAGGCACTGCAAGCAGCGCTGAAATTTGCCAATATCTCTCTCGAGCAGGTGGATTATTTTGCCGTCGGCTATCCGCCGTCGCCTTTTTATCTTGATCTTTTTTGCCGGAAATTCTGCGATGTGCCGCGCTCTCTGTTCGGGCTCGTCGGTCACAATTTGAGCGGAATGATGAAATACCTTGCTCCCAACTTTAGGAAAATGTACAAGCCGGCCATCTATCAGAATGGTTTGAAAAAAATGCATGTGCCCGATGCAAAGATCGTCTATATGGACCACCATCAATCCCACGCCGCAAGCGCTTACCGCTGCAGCGGCTTCGATGACTGCCTGACGATCAGCATGGATGGCTTTGGCCCCAACGGGGCGGGCAAAAATATCGCCGGCCAGGTTTATCTGTGTGGCGATGGAAAAATGACGCTTTTAGAAGAAATCCCTCTCTACGCCACCGCCCTGTGGTATTCGGCTTTCACCGTCTGTCTCGGCCTGAAATATATGGATGGCGAAGGCAAAACAATGGGGCTCGCCGCTTATGGTGATCCGGGTGTGTGCTATGACGACATCAAGGAGATGGTTTTTCAATATCATGACGGCGCCTGGAAGGGCTATCCGTTCTGGGTTGATTATATCATGGTGCCGCGCGATACGGTTTTGATGAAGACGGTGTCCGGCCGACGGATCATGGCATTAATCGATGAACACGGCCAGGAAAATGTCGCGGCGGCCGCACAGCGACTTTTAGAGGAACGGATTCTCGATTTCATCGAGCAGATTCAGCAGAAATATCGCTTTCGCCGGGTCGCTCTGGCCGGCGGCACGTTCTTGAATGTCAAGGTGAACAAGCTCATTCGCGAACTGCCCTACGTGGACGATATCTTTGTCCATCCGCACGCCAGCGATGGCGGCACGGCCATCGGCGCGGCATTGCAGCTCTATCATGAAAAAACCGGCGAGCCGACTATCCATAAACTGATGGACGCCAATTTGGGTGTCGAGTACACGGATGCGGAAATTGAAGCTGATCTCAAACTGTTCGAGGATCAAGTCGAGTGGCAAGAGCTGGATGGACGATTGCCGGAATATGTCGCAGCTGCGCTCGCCGACGGCAAGGTGATCGGCTGGTTCCAGGGTCGTGAAGAGTGGGGGCCACGCGCTCTGGGGCGACGCAGTGTGCTGGCCGATCCCCGCGATCCACATACGCGCGACAAGATCAACAGCCAGATGAAAAATCGCGATTGGTTCATGCCATTCGCTCCGAGCTGTCTCGAGGATAAAGGCCATTTGCATTTCAAGAATTTTTGTCCATCGCCGTTCATGACGTTGGCATTTGATGTCATTGAAGGAAAGGAGCACGATATCGCTTCCGCCATTCATGTCGATAGCACCGCCCGCGTTCACAGCGTCCGCCCGGATAATGAAAAATACTATGCGGTGATTTCGCACTTTGATGAACTAACCGGCGTGCCGGTCATTTTGAACACGAGTTTCAACAGGCATGGACTGCCGATCGTTCATCGCCCGAAAGAGGCGATCGAACATCTGCTGTGGGGCTGTGTGCACGAGCTGGCTATCGGCAGTTATATCGTTCGCAAACGAGCCGAAAATTGATATGGCAGTCGGTGAACGCAAAAAGAGAGTGCTTTTTATTCTCAAAGTGCCGCCGCCCTACGGAGGCGGTGAAATTGAGCACCAGTATCTATATAATGCGCTCAAATACGATTACAAATTCCTGCTTTTTGCTCGCAAGTCGCACAACAAGGCGAAGCAGGGCCGCCTGTCGCTGGCAAATGTGCTTTTTGGCGCGTTGATGATCGTTAGAGTGGTGTTCGTGTGTATTGTACGCCGGCCCACGGTGGTGTTCATCTGGCTGCCCAAAGATCTGCCGGCTTATCTGCGAACCATTTTCCTGGCCGCACTCTTGCGCCTCTTTGGGACAAAAGTCATCGGCGATTTGCACGGCATGGGATTTGATTTTTTACAGCGACGAGCGCAAAAGTGGTATTTGCGACACAGCATCAACGTCTTTTCAACCATCCGTGTTCTCAGTCCCAAGATTGCAGAACGACTGCGGGACTGCGGATTTCGTAACGAGCTCGTGCCGATCGACAACGGTGTGGCAGCGCCGAATTATCTGAAAATCAAAACATCTTCATTTGAGCAGCCGCTCAGGTTGCTCTATCTCGGCACTATATCCGAATCAAAAGGATTTCTGCGCGTCCTCGAACTGGCAAAATATCTGCATCGACTGCATGTGCGTTTCTCTCTGACTGTCGTCGGTGAATGGCGGGACGGACAATTTCGTCAAAATGCAAGAAAATTTATCAAAGACAACGGCCTGGGCTTTTCTGTTTTATTTTCAGGCATGCGGCTGGCTGACGAAAAGTGGAAAATTCTCTGGAAGAGCCATCTGCTGCTGCACTTTACCGACTGGGACGGACAGCCGCTGACCATCATCGAAGCGATGGCCGCCGGTGTTCCCACGATTGCGACGCCCGTCGGCGCGATCAGCGAAATGATCGAACATAATGTGGACGGTTTTCTGATTGATCGAGTCGACCAGGCCACTCACATCATCACGGAATTGTTAGCCGGGCGACTGGATTATGATGCCGTATCGACGAGCGCGCGGCGAACGTTTGAGCGGCGTTTTACGGTTGAAAAATATATCGATAATATCGAGAGACTTGTTCAGGGATGAGATCATGCGACAAGTGATTCAGTACCAAAAAACCGGTGAGCTGTTCATAGACGAATTGCCGCCGCCGGCCCTGCGCGCCGGCGGCGCGCTGGTGCGGAACTATTTTTCTCTGCTCAGCGCCGGCACCGAGCGCAGCTCTGTGGAGACAGCGCAGGCGTCGCTCATCGGCAAAGCCAAGAGACGACCCGATCTTGTCAAGCAAGTCAAAGACAATGTGAAGCGGGAAGGGGTGCGTGCAACCTGGGAAAAGGTGAAGACGCGGATGGATAATTATGCCCAGCTTGGCTACAGTTCCGCCGGCGTCGTCGTCGAGTCGTCGGTGGCAGAATTCACTCCCGGCGATCGCGTCGCCTGCGCCGGACTCGGCTATGCTTCTCATGCGGAACTGATATTTGTGCCGAAAAGTCTGCTGGCTCGCATTCCCGAAAACGTCAGCTTTGATGAAGCAGCTTTCACAACGGTGGGCGCCATCGCGCTGCACGGCGTCCGCCAGGCTGACGTGCAATTGGGGGAGCAGGTCGCTGTCATTGGCTTGGGACTATTGGGACTGATGACAGTGCAGCTTTTAAAGGCAAACGGCTGTCGGGTCATTGGCCTCGATATCTCGAATGATCATTTTGAGCTGGCAAAAAAACTGGGCTGTGATGAGTGCCTGGCAAGTTCTGCTACCTCGCTGCCGCAGATCGAATCCATGACGCGTGGCTATGGTACGGATGCGGTGATCATCACCGCAGCAACGACCTCCAGTGAGCCAGTCGAGCTGGCGATCAGCATGGCGCGGAAACGGTCGACCGTCGTCGTTGTTGGCGCGGTGGGGATGAAGATCGAACGGCAGCCATTTTATCAAAAGGAAATTGAATTTCGCATCTCCTGTTCGTACGGCCCGGGACGTTATGACAGCAATTATGAAGAGCGCGGCATTGATTATCCGATTGGTTATGTCCGTTGGACGGAAAATAGAAATATGCAGGCCATTCTTGATCTCATGGCCACGGGTAAACTGGATGCGAAAGCACTGATCACCCATCGATTCCCGATACAAAACGCTCTGCAGGCATACGATTTGATCACCGGCAAAAGCTCCGAACCCTCTCTTGGCCTGTTGATTCAATACCCCGAATCAGGCGAAAATCTTGTCAAGGTCAGAGTTACTACACGAAAAGACAAAATTGGCAATATTCAAATCGGTTTCATCGGCGCCGGCAATTTCGCCCAATCCTTCCTGCTGCCGCCACTAAAAGAGTCGCATGTGCTGCTCAAGAGCGTTCTGACCGCCAGTCCGGTGAGAGCCAAATCCGTAGCAAAAAAGTTCGGCTTTGAATTTTGTGCCGGCGACGTCGACGAGCTGCTTGCTGACGTCGATGCGGTATTCATCGTCACGCGCCACGATTCGCACGCCTCTTTTGTGAAACGCGCCCTGCAGGCCGGATGCCATGTCTTTGTTGAAAAGCCATTGGCTGTGACGATGGATGAATTGAAAGAGATTCACCAACTCTATTCGCAAGCGGCCAGCCAGCGACTCATGGTCGGTTTCAATCGTCGCTATTCTCAGCCCTTTCGAGATATAAAATCATTTATGCGCGATGTGAAAGAACCGCTGGTCATCAGCTATCGGGTGAATGCCGGATTTTTGCCGAAAGAACATTGGACCCAACAACCCGGACAGGGCGGGCGACTGATTGGGGAAGGATGCCATTTCATTGATTGTATGGCATTTCTCACCGACTCAAATCCGATGTCCGTCTATGCGGAGAGCATCACTTCGGACAATACGCAAGTGACGCCGGACGATAATGTGTGCCTCGTCGTCAAATTCGCCAATGGCTCCATTGGCACGCTGTTGTATGTGGCGAATGGCGATAAGGCTCTCGCCAAAGAATATTGTGAAATATATGGCGGCGGAAAATGTGCTGTGATGGATAATTTTAATCGCGTTCATTTTTTTGCGGACGGCAAGGTGAAAAAGATCAGGTACAGCGGCGACAAGGGGCATGGTGAAGAAGTGAGAGCTTTTATCGACACCCTCGAGGGAAAAGCCAACAGCATCATTCCGTTTGATTCGCTGGTGAATACGACGCTGGTCACGCTGAAAGCCTGTGAATCGCTCAAGATAAAAATGCCGCTGTTAACGACACTATAATGGACTCGCCATGTTGAATGTCAGTGTATGCGTTGTCGTTTACAACGCCATCGAACACATCCAGGAGTGTCTTGATTCGTTGATGGCGCTGGACTATCCGTCTGAACATTGTGAACTGTTATTCATAGATAATAACTCAACCGACGGCACAAAGGAGCTCTTGCAATACTATGCTGAGCATTATGCGCATGTGCGGACAATCATCAATCCGGTCATCGGCATTGCCGGCAGTCGCAACCTCGCTTTAAAACGTGCCCGTTTTGACTATGTCGCCTTCACCGATTCGGATTGCGTGGTGCCGCCGAACTGGCTGAGGAAACTGACGAGTGGATTCGAAAAATATTCCAAAGAGGAGCCGACCCTGGCAGCTGTCGGTGGCTCGAATGTCCCGCCGATGAGCTCGAATACTTTTTACCGACTGCTCGACATCATGTTGGACACCTTTCTCGGCAGTCATGGCTCTGTGCAGGGACGGCGTTTTAACCGGGACCGCTATGTCCCGCATATACCCACTGTCAATGTTTTATATCATAAGCCAACAGTTGTGCAGACTGGCGGATTCGATGTCACTTTTGGTAATATCGGCGAGGACCGTGATCTGAGCTATCGGTTGCAGCATCGCGGCCATCGCCTCGTCTATCTGACCGACACAGCCGTCGTGCACAAGCTGCGTCCCACATGGAGAGCATGGCTCAAGAACATGTTTGTGTATGGCAAAGGCCGGATGTGGCTCATGCGTAAACATCTCAAGATTGAGATGATACTCCTCGCGCCGCTTTTACTTATCGGCAGTATGGCCTTGCCTTTTTTTTCATTCATCTGGCCATATTTTGCTCTGCCGCTTTTATATTTTCCGTTCGTTTTCATCGTCAGCCTGTGGGCCTGTTTCAGAAGGCGCAGACTCGCTCTGGCGGCGCCGCTGTTTTTGCTGTATGTTGGCACTCATTTTGCATATGGTTTAGGTCAGATCGTTGGTGTCCTCAAGGAACGAGATTTCTATCGGCTGAATTCGAAAGCGCTCATTGTGAATGCCGATGAGGGACGCCCGAATGAACATTAGCGCGATTTGCATGCTGCAGTCTCTGGCAGGTGAAACGGGCTGTTAAAGGATACGACTTGATTAATGCCATTAAAAAACTTGGCAAAGATCGTAAGAAGACGCTTTTAATGATATTGCTGCTGTCATTTGGCGTTCGTCTGACGTTCATATCGATGTTAAAGCCAAACGGTTTCTATTTTAGTGACACGCGTCATTATGACAGCGCCGCTTTGAGTTTGTTATCAGGAGAGGGCTACGGCGAGAAATACAATCGCTCACCCGTTTATCCTGTTTTTATGGCTTTGATCTATGCTGTCTTTGGTCACAGCTTTGTCGCCGTTCGATTCGTTGAAACGCTGCTCGGCGTCTTGCTCGTCTGGCTCATCTATCATATTGCGCGAAAAGCATTTGACGACCGGGTGGCCCTGGTGAGCGCCGTGCTGGCCGCACTCTTTCCGCATTTTATCATCCTGACAGGGCTCTTGTATTCGACGAATCTGTTCACCCTCTTTTTGGCGTGTAGCATCTATTTTCTCGTCAAGTCGGAAGAGAAAGAGGCGGTCCACTATATCGTCCTCAGTGGCGTCTGCGCCGGCCTGGCGACTCTGACCATTCCAGCGATGTTTTTCATTCTGCCGTTTTGGTTATTGTGGCTCATGATGCGAACGCAGCGTTCGGCCGGATTCAATTTTGTCAAGACCCTCATTTTCTCCGCCATCATTCTTGCGGTGTTGACGCCGTGGACCATTCGCAACTTTCAAAAATACGATCGCTTGACGCTCGTGCGTCCTGTACCGCACACAGCTTTTCCCACTCTGGATGATTTGAATAGTCAACGTGCCAAGATCGCAAATGGCTTTGAGGATACAACCGAATATCTGAAAAAGCATCCCAATGGCACGGATGATGACAAGCTCGGCCGCATCTTTGGCAATTATCTCAAACATCCGGTTCAGTCAATAACCTACATGCTCGGCGAAATCGGCCATTTTTGGGCGCTCTATCCGGACAGGCTGGACACCCCCTCGCCAGAGTACCAACAAAAGATTTTGGCGCAAGATCATCGAATGGTTCGCGTCAAAAAGATGTTGTGGAATGCCGCCGTCATTGCGAGCATCATCATCATGTCGCCGGTATTCGCCTTTTCTCTCGTTGGTCTGTTCACCTCACGTCCCGTGAATCGAAAAAAAATGTTGTTGCTGATTTGCATCATAGGTATGATGATTGGATACTCACTCATTTATGCCGAAGTTCGCTACCGAATTCCGATTGAACCCTACGTGCTGATGTTCATGGCCGCCGGTCTCGTGAGAATGTATGCACTTTTGCAGGTACGGCGAGAGACAAAGAGCATCCCTTCGCCGACCGGCGCAATGCAGGCAAACTGGGCGTCGCACATCACAACGACAGAAAAGGTCAACTGAAGCCTTGCATGATCTCTCTCAATCGACATACAAAATCCGTTCAATTCCTGCTATTTTTACTCATCGGCGCTTTTATCGGCATCGCTGTTGCCGTTGTCGCTGATTTGCCGAACGAGGCTTTTTTTGTCGTCACAGTGGGTCTGGCTTTTCCTTTTGTGACTTTTTGGGTCAAGGATTTGCGGCGATTTACCCTTGCCGCTGCACTTTTTACGATTCCGATCTCTCTCGATGTCAACTTTATGCATTCGTTCGAATTCCAGGCAGGGGCTTCCACTGCCGGCGTCTCCATCACAGATATCTTTATTCTCGGGCTGTTGTTCATATGGCTGATCGAGATGAGCACAAATGATGAGCCCTATGCCGTCTTTTTCAGCCGAATCACGATCCCGGCTATCCTGTACATTGAAGCGGCTGCCCTCTCGATGTTGTGGGCGCCGCGCATCGACCTCGCATTTATGGAAGTCTTTCGCATGATCAAGGTCTTTATGCTCTTTTTCATTCTTTTGAATAATATACGTGATCAACGGGATATCCGCCTCGCCATGTGGGTGCTCATTTCTACGGTTGCTTTGGAGAGTATAGTCGCCGGTCTGCAGATTCTCAAAGGCGGACGACTGGGCCTGGCCTTTTTAGGAGAAGCTCCGCCGGATCCGGATGGCAATGCCTCACTCTGGCGAGTGATGGGGACATTGGGTCATCCGAACAAGTTGGCGACATTTCTTGAATTGCTTTTGCCCCTGACGATGGGAGCATTCTTGATTGAGAAGAAACTCTGGCTAAAAATGACGACCGTTGGGATTCTGGGCCTTGGACTGATCACGCTGATCATGACCGGCTGTCGTGGCGCCTGGATCGGTTTCGTGGTCGCGTTTTTGATATTTGTCGTTTTTTCACTGCGCAATAGACATATCAAAGCAAAACGCCTGCTCAAACCGGTTGTGCTGGCTTTGCTGCTCATGACGATGGTCGCCGTGGCTTTCTCCGACATGCTCACAGAGCGAGTTTTCGGTGATGACTATGGTTCCGCTGAAAGCAGAATTCCGATGTATCAAATCGCCATCAACGTCATTGCCGCCAATCCCATTGGCGGCGTCGGCATAAATAATTATCAAGTCAATATGCGCGAATATAACGATTCCGTGCGCGCGATGCGCTATACGACCATTCCACGACCGGTTCATAATATGTACTTGCTCGTCGCCGGCGAAACCGGGTTCATTGGTTTCACTGCCATGATTGTCATGCTCATTTCCTTGATCAATCTGCTTGTCAAGACGGCCTCTTCATCATCGTCATTTTTGGCGATCATCTCGATCTGCATCCTTGGCGGCGTTTGCGCATTCTGCGTGCATGGCCTGGTCGACAAGCACCCGCCCGGCGGCTATGCGCCGTTTTATGCGATGATGGCTTTGGCGTCTTCTGCTTTCATTGTAAATCGTCGTCGGCATGCTTCTTTTTATTCATAATTCCAATTCTCAATGCTGAAAAAAATGATCCTAAATATTGGAGGTGTTTCGTTCATCCTCATCTCCATCATGCTGTTCGCATCATTGACCTCGATCCTCCTCGGCCGAACCTTGACCAGGGCGGAATTTGGTGAATTTTCTCTGATGCGCACACTGGTGCTTTTCATTGCGCCTTTGGCCGTCTGGGGACAAGACGTCGCTACGGCCCGGTTCTTTGCAAAAAATGACGCCTCATCCTATCGATGGAGCCAGGCACTGCGAACGATCATGCTCGTCGGCGTACCATTAATAGCCGTCGGGACGATCGTCGCTGCCCTCGTTTATGACATGACCTGGCCAAGATTACTGGCGCTGTTTGTCGCTTCGGTCGCTTATCTGAGTACGATCTTTTTTTCAAATTTGCTGCGCAGCCAGCAATATTATAAACAGGCAATGCTCATGCTCAACGGCTTTCGCGGCGCTTTTTTTCTCCTTGCGTGCCTGCTCTTCCTGACAAAAAGTCTGAGCGTGCTCAGCGCTGTTCTTTGCTATTATGGGCTGATCGTCATCTGGGCTCTGTTCAATGCCTTCTATACATTTCACAAAATCAGCCAGGGACAGGCACCCGTTCCTCGGCAGATGCATACAACCGGCTTGCTCTTCATGGGCAGCCAGGCTTCCACAACCTTGATCGGCTCACTCGATAGTCTCCTCATTCCGGCATTGCTCGACTTGCCCTCTCTGGCGCTCTATCAAGCGGCTGTTGTTCCGGCGCAGATTTTCAACATTCTGGGACGCGCGGGCAAATATGTTTGGGTGCCGGAGTTCGGACGTTCGAAGACGCTGCAGATGAAAAAAATGTCGATTGCTGTATCCTGCATCGCTTTTGTTTTGCTGCTGGTGATGGTGATTTTTGCAAAACCGATTTTGCACCTCCTCTTCGCCGGAAAATATGACCACGGCGTTGCCGTGTTGCGGATTTTGATCGCAGCAGGCGCCATGCGGCTGCTTTACAACCTCACCTCCAGCATCATCACCGGTAAAATGGAGGTAGATGCACTGAGTTGGCATCTCGGCATAACTGTTTTTATGGTGATTGTTGAAATCACTCTTCTCTTCCTGTTGTTAAAAACGTTCGGCGTCATCGGCGCTGCCGTGACGATGCTCGTCGTCACCGCCCTGCGCACTGCAGGCAGCTATATCGTTTTATTCAAGTTCAAAGATCAACTGAAGGGCGGATGAAGCAGATATTGAACATGCTCTATTTGTCGAATGAGCGGCTTCCGGCAACGCTCGCGTGCACCATCCAGCAGATGGTCATGTGCGAAGCCTTTGTCAGAGGCGGCGCTCGCGTCCAATTCGTGCACCCTTTTTTTGGGGTGAAGCGCCATTCTCCGGCGGAGATCTACACATTCTATGACGTGACGCCATGTTTCGAGATAGGCGCGCTGTTCTCTCTGCTGAGTTTGAGCAAGCCGCCGGTCGATGGCAAGAGACATGTCAAGATTCCATTGGTCGGCGGCGTTTCGCTCTTCATCTCCACATGGATTTTCGCCCTGGCCATGCTGGTGCGCGGCAGGCTGGACCGACCGCTTGTCGTCTATTCTCGCAATGTCATAGGCGCTGCAGTCTTTCTCAAATTGAAGCAACGGCTGGCGCGGCACAAGCCTCTCACAATAGTTTTTGAAGCGCATTCTCTGGATCAGCAGCCAAAACGATTTTTTCATAAACTTTTACGCGAATCCGATGGATTGATCTGTATTACAAAGGCACTGCGCGATGCACTCGTCAGGAAATACGGTGTATCAGTGGAAAAAACACTTGTCGCGCCGGATGGTGTGAGAGCGAGCCTCTTGCATCGGCCTGTTTTGGCAAAAGAAGAGGCGCGTCGGCGCCTCAACATTACGGCGCAACGGCTTGTCCTGTACACGGGACAGCTTTTGCCCGGCAAAGGCGCTGAGGTGTTTGTCGAGGCCGCGAGATATGTTGATGAAAACACACAGTTCATGATTGTCGGTGGCCACGGTGAGTATGCGAAGCAGCTCCAAGACAGCGTGCGCGAGCGCAATTTGTCAAATGTCACATTGACCGGATTTGTGCCGCCGACACAAGTGCCACTGTATCAATCGGCAGCGGATGTGCTGGTCTTGCCGGCAACGGCAGATCATGCGATCAGCGCTTATACGTCCCCTCTGAAATTGTTTGAATATATGGCGATCCGGCGCCCAATCTTGGCGAGCAATCTGGCGGTGCTGCAGGAAGTGCTGCAGGATGGCGTGAGTGCGCTCCTCTTTCAGGAAAGGGATGCTGTCGATTTGGCGGCGAAAGTCAAACTTTTGCTCGACGATGACGAGCTGCAGGGCAGGTTGGTGCATGGAGCGTGGGAACGCGTTCAGTCATATACCTGGGAAGAACGCGCCCGCCGTATTCTGGAATTCATTCAAGGTGGAACGGTGCGATGAAGGCGAAAAGAGTAAAAAAGCCCAATGTTCTATTGATCTCCGTTGATAGTCTTCGGGCAGATCATCTGTCTCTCTACGGCTATGAAAAAGAAACCACTCCTCATCTGACTGAACTGTCATTTGACGGAACGGTCTTTGAAAAGGCTTTTTCAGCGGCGAACTGGACCGGGGCGTCCATCGCATCAATTCTCACCGGCCTCTACCCGACCGTGCACGGTTTTACGAATAGACGCTACTATCTGGATGATGGCCAGGATTCGCTCGCTTCTATTCTGCGGCAGCACGGTTATTGCACGATCTGTTTTTCCAATAACATGTATCTGAGTGAAAAAAGTGGTCTGCATGCCGGCTTTGATGATTTTCGCTATCGCGGAGTGAGCGCGGCAGATGCTGCCAGCAACCTCGCCAGCCAAAAATCGTTACTCCGGCATCTCAAAGATATTCCGGGTCATCGAGCGAAAGCATTTTTGAAAAATGTCGCGGATTCCCTTGATCAAGGAAAAGCGCTGACACGTGACAAGGGCGCTTGTGAGACCGAGCTGGCTTTTCGCAAGTGGCTGAATGACTATAGTCAGGAGAAACCCTTCTTCACCTATATTCACTATCAAGAACCTCACTCCATTTATTTCCCACCCTACCCGTATCGCCGTCGATTCTTTTCGGGTTCCTGGCTGGAAGAGAGCGCCTATCTGCAATTTGATCACTTGCACTATTATGCCGGCAAGATGCATTTCAGCGAGACTCAGGTCTGGCACTATATGGAATTGTACGATGGAGAAATCACTTACCTGGACTGGCGGCTGGGGCGCCTGATGAAAATCCTGAAAGAAAAAGAATATTTTGAAAATACAATCATCATCATCACGGCTGATCATGGCGAAATGTTTGGCGAGCATGGATTCTTTTGGCATGCATTCTGCTTGTACGAGCCGTTGATCCGTGTGCCCTTGCTGCTGCACTATCCGACCTGGTTCGAACGCGATCATCGGTCAATGGACATTGTCCAGACAACGGATATCGTGCCGACCCTGCTGGAAGGACTGGGAATTGAGTGGCACTATATAAATAACGGACAAGGGCAGTCATTTCTCAACGGATCAAAGCGCCAGGCGGCGCTCACCGAGACTTTTAATCCTGAACTGATGGTAGATCGGTGGCTGCAGCGATATGAGGATATTGAAAAAGACGATTTTGCACACTATCTCCGCGATATCAGATCATATCGCACCGCAAGCGAAAAGCTGATATCGGCCTCTGACGGTGCGCGGGAATTCTACGATTTGGCAAAAGATCCGGCGGAATCGCTCAACCTCTACGGTTCGCACGACCCGCGCATTGTAAAGTGCGACAGCGAGCTGAAAAAGTGGATTGCTTCGTTTACGCCGCATTCTGTGTCGAATGCGACGCAACCAGGCTTTGACAAAGCGACATGGGAAAAAATGAAGGCGCTGGGTTATGCCTGATAACTCTTCGCGATCTGTCGTGGCCGGGCAACCAGGCGGACGAATTCGTATCCTTTTTCTCATTCCCTCATTCAAAACCGGCGGCGCCGAAATTCAATTACTGTCGCTCGTGCGCGGTCTGGACAAGTCTTTGTTTTATGTGACGATTGCTGCCTTTTATCGCGGCAATGAACTTGACCGGCTCTATGAAAACACGGCCGATGTCAACGTCGTCTACCTGGAGAAAAAAGGCGCCCTCGACTTTATCTTTTTGCGTCGATTAGGAGCGATTTTCCGCCAAGGACGATTTGATATTGTGCAGTGTTACAATCAATCCGCGCGACTTTTTGGCATGATCGCCGCCAGGAGATATCGTGTCCCGGCTGTTATTATGACCGAACGAACAGCGCGGTTATTATATTCATCGTTTGGCAGCAGGATTTATCTTTTTTTCGAAAAATTCGCTCTGCGGTCTGCTGATCTCGTCATTGCCAACAGTGAAGCGGGACGCGCTTTCGCCATTTCGCGCGGCGTTCGGCGCGAGCGAACGCGGGTGATTTATAATGGCATCGATCCACAACGCCTCTCCATCACTCGAGGCATCGATTCTGTGCGCGCAGATATGCTCATCGCAAAGGACGCCTTTGTCGTCGGCATGGTCGCACGCCTCGAGGCGCTCAAAGATCCGTTCACCTTTGTGCGGGCTGCTCGTTCTATTTACAAAAAATATGATCGCATGAGGTTTATCCTCGTCGGCGACGGCCCACTGCTCGAACAGGTAAAGGAGTTCGCCGCCACCTCGGAACTGGGTGACAGCATGATCTTCACCGGCCATCGTGCCGATGTTGCCGACTTGATCAAGTGCATGAATGTTGCGATCCTGACGTCGCAACGCGTGGAAGGGTGCTCCAATTTCTTGCTGGAAGCGATGGCGCTTGGCGTGCCGGTCATCGCCACTCGCGTGGGCGGCAACGTCGAATTGATTGAGCATGAAAAAACGGGATTGCTGGTTTCGCCATCCAGTCCGGTCGATGTCGCTGCGGCCATCGAGCGGCTCTGTTGCGATGCCAAACTCAGAGCCGATCTGGCAGACAACGCTCGCCAATGGGTGGATAGCCGCTTCGCACAAAGAGTCATGGTCTCACAGCATGAAAATCTCTATCTTGAATTGACGCGCGGATCTTCATCGGCAGAGCGGCGCGCTGACGGCAATGCGCTGCGACAAGACACAGATCGTCCCTTTCGTCGCATGCATCTGCTCGATCTGCCTGTTGATCGCATCACTGTCGACGATTGCATTGGTCATTTTTCCAAGGTCATTCGCAGAGGTGGACGTTGTCATATCGTTGTCATTAATGCCGCCAAAGTTGTGAAAGCGCGGACGGACGTGGAGCTGCGGCAGGTCATTCATGCCGCCGACCTGATCGGCGCCGATGGGGTGCCAATTGTCTGGGCTTCTCGCCTTCTGGGCGAGCCGCTGCCCGCTCGTGTCAATGGCACGGATCTGATGGAGAGGATTTTTCACGAATCCGTTCGTCGGGGGTGGAAACTCTATTTGCTCGGAGCACGACAAAAGGTCATTGAAAATGTCGTCGAACAGCTCAAGATAAAGTTTCCCGGCATTCGCCTTGTCGGCTTTCGCAATGGCTATTTTTCTTCAATTGATGAAGAGCTGGCGGTTGTTGAAATCATCAACGCTGCCAGGCCTGATATTCTGCTGCTTGGCTTTGGCACACCGATGAAAGAAAAATGGGTACAGCGATACAGAGAGAGACTGACCGTCCCGGTCATTCATGGCGTCGGCGGCAGTTTCGATATTGTCGCCGGCTTGACAAGACGCGCCCCTGCATGGATGCAGCGATCAGGGCTTGAGTGGTTCTACCGATTCTTGCAGGAACCCCGGCGCATGTGGAAGCGTTATTTAGTGACAAACTCGGTTTTCATCTGGCTGGTGTTCAATGCCTGGCGGCGGCGAATTTTCTGTCAGCATAGCAGGGCATCTTTGGGAGGAGAGCATGGGTAGTGGATCATTAAAATTCAGCATCGGTGCACTTTTTGCACTAACGGCAATCACATATGCCGCTGATATGATCGGCATCATCAGCGATGACATCATAAAACCGCAGAGGCTGAACTCTTTCAATCCGCCAAAAGGGGCAGGCAGCACCTACACGGATCCGGCATTTGGCACGCGAATTACCCGCCTCACTGACAATACGGCGTTCAACAGGTTTGTCCTTGGCGGTTACATGGGCAATAGTGAAATCTGCTATTTTAATCGTGATGGCTCCTGCTTTTTGGCCGCTGAAAACGATGCGGCATCTGGAAAAATCACCACCTTTCTCTATGATGGACGGTCCGGTCAGCGCATCCGGGCGCTCGGACGATTTGAGCCGTATGTGCTGCGCTGGCCGCTGGCGGATCGATATAAAAAGAATGGTCAGGTCTTCACATTTGATCCGCTGACACATTTTTATAAATATGACGGCAACGAATTGCAGCTCTGGGACGTGAACGATCCCGGCGCTTACGAGATCATCCGAGAATTTACTGAATACGATTTCATCGGCCCGGCGGGTGGAGAGGGCGATATTTCGCACGACGGCCGCTTCTGGGTGCTGGATGGCGACGCGAAAGAGTTGTTTGTCTATGATCTCATCGATGATGTTAAATTCGCCGTTTCCACATTCGATATCGGCAGCCTGGGCTCTAAAGGCAGCGATGTTGGTGTTGATTATGCTGCTATTTCGCCTCGCGGTGATTTTATCATCCTCTCCTGGGGAACCGATCCGGGTGCCGGGAGGCGCCATGCCGGCATCGAGCTGTATGATAGAAACTGGACCTTCCTCCGCCAGCTGCATCCCAGCATCGTGCACTGGGCGAGCGGCATCGATGCTTTTGGCGAGCAGGTCATCTATACGGTTGTGACGCATGATTTCCCAGAGGTGTTCGCCGCGTGTGGCGCCACGCCGGGAGACATCATCTCCGTGCAGCTGTCCGATGGATCGCCCAGGTTGTTGAAAGATATTCCACTGTGGGCGCACATGGCGATCAGCGCCTGCAACTCGGTCACCGATGGTGATTATATCCACGTCTCCTATCACAATCGTTCGAATGACCCGAATGCATTGTGGTCGCCGTTCTGGGATGAAATCATCGAAGTGCCGACGGACGGTTCGCAGCAGGTTCGGCGCTTTCTGCATCACCATTCGCACTATGTCACTGGTCAAAGCACCAAATACTATCAACCGGATGCGGTCGTCAATCGCCAGGGCGACAAATTGATCTATCGCAGCACTTACAACACCGGCATCGGTGATCTATACATGTTCGATATCGGCGATCGCGGCGTGGATCCATCGGACAGCACCGCGCCGAATTCGCCGTTGAATTTGCGGCAAGGGGTGACAACTCACGATGCGATCGAATTGTCCTGGGACGAACCGCCTGCCGCCGCTGATGGTGATGTCCCGAGTCATTATAGAGTCTATCGCGACGGACTTTTTGTCTCGACTGTCTACGGATTGGTATTTACGGATCAGGGATTGAGGGAAGCGCGCGCCTATGAGTACAAGATTGTCGCCGTCGATGACGCCGGCAACGAGAGCGCCGGCTTTTTGTCGGCCGTATTCTCGACTCTGGCGGATGTCGAGCCGCCGAGATTGCTCGCAGCCAGAGTCCAGGACAAGGAGCATGTCGAGCTATACTTTTCCGAAGCGCTCGAACGGTCATCCGCCGAGAGCGCGGCGAACTATGTCATCGATCAGGGGATCGCGGTGCGGTCGGCAACCTATGACAATCTGCGGACCGTCGTCCTGCAGACATCTGCATTGCAGCTGGGCAATGTCTATACGGTGACGGTCAATGGCGTCACAGACGGCTCGTCGCAGCGAAACCGCATCTCACCCAACAGCGCGCAGCTCTTTTCGCTGGTGGCCGGCTTTTACGACGATTTTGAGAATGGACTGTCGCCGTCCTGGGAGTTGCGCACGCCGTCGCGCTGGTCGCTCGACGAGCAGGCTGGCAACAGTCGGCTCTTTTTGCATACGACCGACTATGGCGACTATTCGACAAAAATGGCCGGTGAATACGCCATTCTGCGCGACAGTCACCTGTGGGGAGGAGAGTTTCGCATCCTCTGCGAGGCAAAGAGCAACGAGGATCTGCTCGCCAACACGGCCGCTGACTATGCCGTGTTTTTTGGCTTTGCAGATGATCTGAATTACTATTACGTGCAGTGGCAGCCGGAAAATGTAAAGCTGCATCGCATCGTCGACGGGGAACGGACGCTGTTCGTCGAGCATTACCATAAAAGCGACTTTGAGCGGTTTCTGTCACTCTCTGTCGAGCTGACGCAAGACATCTTGCGAGTCTCGGTCGATGGAAAACAGGTCTTTACGCATGATCTGAGCGATCTGGCGCCCATCTCCGGAAAACTGGGCATTGGTTCCTACAATGACTCGGCCTGGTTCGACAATGTCAATGTCGGGCCATATGATCAGGGCGATAATACACCGCCGGCCGCGCCATCGGGCCTCGTCATTGTAACTGATGAAAAGATGTAAATGTAGGCAATTTGTAAGAGGTCAGTTTCTGGAAAAGACACAAAAGATCAA
>JAFGJB010000087.1 GCA_016929295.1 Candidatus Zhuqueibacterota bacterium
ATGAGTGGCTTTGCGAAAATCAAAGAATTCAAGAACCTCATTGATCCGATAGGCACAAAAATCAACGATGAGTCAGTTATCGATATTATTTTCAACGGCCTTTTGTCCTTTCAAAATGAGCCTGTAAAATAGAGAAATATTTTTTTTATTCATTTTACATACTGACTAATAGGTATATAAAAATCAACTTATAAAATCAGACGAGAAGGTTTCATGAGACAAATCACAGCACTCATTGGCATCGCATCCTGTTTCATGTGGCAATCAGCTATTCAATCACAGGGATTATTCGAAAGTGCAGGAAAAGATACTGTTTTTAGCGGTGCGGGAAAAGAGCCACTACAGTCATACTCCCTGAATGGCTATGCCAGGGGAGGTTTTTACGCAGGCCAGAACAACGACGACGAAGCGGTTATTTCTTCAGCAAACTCTCAGCTCTCAGTGAAACTTGGCATGGAACAATCCGGCATTGGCAAGGCATTCGCCGAGGTTCGCTTCAATGCCGGGACAAACCGCGATTCGTCATCCATTCTTTGCGATGTCCGCGAGGTATGGGCTGCTGTTTCCCTTGGGCCATTCGATATCAGACTCGGCAGGCAGATCATGTCGTGGGGCCGGGCAGATGGCATCAATCCGACAAATAACATCACTCCAAAGGACGTGACGCTCCTTTCATCAGAGTTTGACGACACACGATTGGGAAACGAGCTCTTGCAAGCAAGAGTGACAATTGGTCCATCAAGCATCCAGGGAATATGGATTCCACGTTACCGGGCTGATGTTCTGCCGCTCGATGGTGCAAAAATCCCGGCAGGTATAACAATCGCGCGACCAGATTATCCGGATATGCGGTTTTGCAATGGCGGCTACGCGCTTCGCGCCGAATGGATGTTTCCCTCAGTCGACGGTTCGGTTTCGTACTTCAACGGCTACACAACACTGCCAGGTTTTGATTTCTCCGCCGGCCAAAGCGGTCTGTCGATCGTCCCGCACGCCTATCGCGTTCAGGCTGCAGGCGCTGACCTGGCAACGGTGCTCGGTTCCACTGGCGTACGCGGTGAGGCGGCACTCAAATACCCGTTTGATGATTTTGAAAGGCTCGTCTGTGTGCCCAATCCTTATCTCGAGTATATTCTGGGACTCGATAGATCGTTCGGCAACTGGAACGTGCTTGTTCAGTATGCCGGCCTTTACGTCATCGATTATAAAAAGATAGAGGAACCTGTGTTGTCCGATCCTTTTGATCCTCTGGCGCAGGCGGCCTATGCCTATGCATTGGCAGCAGCTGAGATAGAAGAGCTCAACAGGCTGTTCACCGGCACCTCTGACAGGATCAGCCATTCACTTGCAGGAAATGTACAGTGGAATACGCTGTACGAAACATTGCATTTAAAGCTGGCCGGGATGTACAATTTCACGACGGAAGACTATATGATCAATCCAAGTCTCTCCTATGATATTGCCGATGCGGTGAACCTAGCCGTAGGCGGCCGTCATCTCGACGGGCCTCCGGGAAGCCTCTACCGCATGATCAATAACCTGATGAGCTTTGTCTATGCGGAACTAGAAATTTCTTTCTGAGATCACTGAGAAAAGGTTACGTCGCTATGGAAAAGGAACTCTTTGTCACAAAATATCGATGGCCTGTCATCATCGTATGTCTGCTTCTTGCCGGGGTGATGGGATTTCAATTGCGAAAAATGGAAATCATTGCTGATCCTCTTTTCATGTTTCCGGCGAAAATGCCATCTCGCGTCAATACGGATAAAATAGAGCACATATTCGGTTCCAATAATGTGCTCTTTATTCTTTTCGAAGCCGAGGATGTGTTGGACAAGGGGACGCTGCTGCGTGTGCAAACGATCAGCCAGGAGCTGGCGAGAACGGCCGGCGTCGATAACGTGCTGTCGCTCTTTGACACAAAGAATATCAGGGGTGAAGATGGCGCCATGATTGTCGAGCCCGCGGTCAATGCCATTCCGCAAACGGCTGCTGAACGTGAAGCGTTGAGAAAGTCCCTGACCGACAATGAGCTTGCCAGCCAGGTCGTTGTATCTAAAGATTTCAAAGTGACGGCCATACTCCTGACCCTCAACCTCGATGCTTCGAAACAAGATGTATACCAGGCGGTGAGAAAGACCGTCGATGCATCCCCGGGAGAGGAAAAGGTGCTCATCGGCGGCATCCCGGCATTTCAGACGGTGATTGTCGGTAGTATTACACACGATATCCTCATCCTGATTCCGGGGGCGCTGCTCATCATCCTCGCCGTACTCTATGCGTTTTTTCGGCAAATACGCGGCATCGTCCTGCCGTTATGTGTTGTCGTGCTGTCAACGGCTTTCGGCATGGGCATCCTGCCGCTCATGGGCTGGAAGATGACCCTTATAACCGCCATCCTGCCCATCATGGTCGTCGCTTTTTCCAATAACTATTGTATCTATCTGATTGCCCGATACCAGGATTTGTCCGCTGCTTCACCCCACCTGCCAAGAAAACAGATTGCCGCAGATGTTTTCAAGGGACTTTCGCAACCGATTCTCTTTTCTGGCCTCACCACCATGGTGGGATTGCTCGGCATGATTTTCCATGTAATTGTACCGGCAAAACAGATTGGCATTGCGGCGGCCATTGCCATAGGCTTTTCAATCATGACAAGTCTGGGTGGAATCCCGGCTGTGTTATCGCTGCTCAAGCCGCCAAAAGAAAATCCCAAAGCCAGTAGGAATTCTTTGCTGTTTCTAGACAAGGGTTTGCGCAAGACAGCAGAAATCATCCTGCGATATCCAAAGATCGTATTACTCGTTTCGGCATTCACTGCAGTGGTTGGTGTTGGATTGGCCATGCGCATAAATGTTGACGCCAATCAGGAAAACCTCTTTGGCAAAAATCATCCAATCAACAGATGCACGCGGCTTATAAACAGCCATTTTGGCGGATCACAGAATCTTTCAATTCTTTTCGAGAGCGATGTCAAAGAGCCGCGATTTTTGACAAAACTCGAAAGCTATAAGGATCAGTTTCAACGCATGCCGGGAGTCGGGCAGGTCACATCCATCGCTGATGTCATCCGCATCATGAGCAAAGCTCTCAACGATGCAGACGACCCGGGATATAATAAATTACCCGAGACGCGCGATGCGGTTGCGCAATATCTTGAATTGTATTCGATGAGTGCCAATCCGGAAGATTTCGAACGGCTGGTCGACTTTAACTATGAAAAAGCTCAACTTGTTGTGCGCATTAATGATGCCGCTACGCCGGTCGTCAATGCCATCATCGGGAAAATCCAGGACATCGCCGAGACGGACAAAGAACTCGTGACCTTTGGCGGCTGGGCCGCCATGTACGCGGAGCTCGCAGCAGCCATCCTCAAAGGCCAGATCACTTCGATTTTGATCGCATTGTGCGCCATCGCCATTTTGGTCATGCTCATGTTCCGCTCGGCAGCAGCAGGATTGCTGTCCTCAGCACCCCTGGTCTTTGCTATCATCATTGGTTTCGGCGCCATAGGGGCGTTGGGCATCCATCTGGATATGGCCACCGCCCTCATCACGTCGATTGTCATTGGCACCGGCGTGGATTTTTCGCTGCAGTTCGTCTGGAGATACCGCAGCATACGGCAAGAAGGTGTTTCCTGTGAGGATGCGGTGAAAAAAACGTTCTCGACTGTTGGACGCGCCATCGTTTTCAACGCCGTCTGTCTGACTTTGGGACTGGGTGTTCTGATTTTATCGTCGATACCGCCGCTCAGATATTTTGCCATACTCTTCGGCGTTTTGACCCTGGCGTGTATGTTCGGGACATTGATTGTTGTTCCGGCGCTCTGTCTAGTCTGCAAGCCAAGATACCTGGAGCCGGTCAATTTGGAAAATAGAAATCAAAATCCTACAAGGAGGTAGAATATGCGTAGCTTTGCAATTAAAGCGTCCCTGCTTATTGTGCTGATGTTTGCTCTGTCTCTCTTTCCGCAGGATGATCCGCAACAGATCATGCAAAAGTCCTATGACGCCATGACTCTGGCGGGATCAGAGTCCATCAGCACCCTCACCATCAGCGATGGCAAAGGCAATCAGCGGGTGCGCACGTTTTCCTCGGCGCAGAAAACCGATGAGGCCGAGCAGGTGACGAAAATGATCATGCGTTTTTTAGAGCCCGCAGATGTCAAAGGCACCGGTATACTCACCTTTGACTATGAGGACAAGGACGATGATATGTGGCTTTACATGCCGGCGCTCAGGAAGGTGCGACGTATCGTGAGCAGCGAAAAACAAAAAAGTTTCATGGGCTCGGAATTTTCGAACGCCGATATTACCAAGCCGTTACTGAGTGATTATACGTACAAAATGCTCGGCAGTGAGAGCCTTGGTGATGTTGAATGCTGGAAAATAGAGATGACGCCGGCATCAAAAAAAATCGGTGACTCCTACGGATATTCCAAAAAGATCGGCTGGATTGGCAAGGCCGACTATGTTGCCAGAAAAACAGAATTTTACGACCTGCATGGCGAGCTGATCAAAGTGATGACAGCCGACAAGGTTGAGCTGCTTGATGATGAGAACAAAAAATATCAGCCCGTGGATATCACGATGGTCAACAAACAGAATGGCCGTTCGTCCAGGATTGTGATCGATAAAGTGCAATTCAATCCGAACGTCAAGGAAGAATATTTCACGACGGCCTTTTTAGAGAAATAAACACAATGCCGATAACGAGGACACTGCAGGCAACCAAAAAGAGGGCGGCGAAGGATCATCAGAGTATAAAAAGAGCCTCGAATGAATTAATACCTTGGATATTAAAATCTTTTTGGCTATAATTTTTATTGCCAAATTTTGCGAGTGCGAGTGGACGACTCTAAAATTCAAATCCTATCCGAGCAGGTCATCAATAAAATCGCTGCCGGCGAGGTGATTGATCGCCCGTCATCCGTTGTCAAAGAGCTGGTTGAAAATTCGCTCGATGCGCAGGCGGACGAGATCACTATCATCCTGAAGGATGGCGGCAAAGCACTCATTCAGGTCATCGATAACGGTGTTGGCATGACCGAGCAGGACGCAATCATGTCCTTTCAACGGCACGCCACCTCCAAAATCAGGGATTTCCGCGATGTTGAAAGGGTCATGAGCCTTGGCTTTCGCGGCGAGGCGCTCGCCAGCATCGCCGCCGTCTCGCGGGTCGAGATGAAAACAGTGCCACGGCAGCAGATAGAGGGGACGCAGATCAACCTTGAGGCCGGCATCGTGTCGAATATCGGCAGCACCGGCGGCGTCTGCGGCACCTCCGTCGCGGTGAAAAATATTTTCTTCAATACGCCGGCGCGCCGCAAGTTTCTGCGCGCGACGACGACCGAATATCGCCATATCCTGAGCGTGCTCAGTCGATTCACCATGGCGCATCCGGAGATCGAGTTCACCTTGATTCATGAAGACAACCAGGTCTATCACCTGAAGAAAGCAGAGTTGCGCCATCGAATCGGCGAGGTCCTCGGCAAACATGTGGGTGACAGCCTGATGCCGATCGCGGAAGAAAATGCTATCTTCAAAGTGGCCGGCTATCTCGGCAATTATGATGTCGTTCGCAAATCACGCGGTGAGCAATATTTTTTCGTCAATTCCCGCTTTATCGTTGATCGAACCCTCTCGGCAGCCGTCATCTCCGGCTATGGCGAGCTGCTTCCCAAAGGTCGCTTCCCGATCTATATCCTGTTTTTTGACATCGATCCGGAACGCATCGATGTCAATGTTCATCCGACAAAGAGCGAAATCAAGTTTGCCGATCAGCACATGTTGTTCTCCCTCGTGCGGGGTTCGGTGAAACGCGCCTTGCTGTCAGATCAGATTGTCCCGGAACTGCAACAGGAGAATCTGCCCAGATCATCAAAAGCAGCGCGATTCCGCGCTCCGCTGCTGGACGATATAAAAGGCTATGACAAGCGGCAGATTGCACTTGATTTTGATGCCGCGGCATCGGCGCTCTATTCATCTCCGGAAGAAAGGAGCATAACGCAAACATCAGCGTCGGCGATGACATCCTCCGCAGAAAAGACAACGCCCAGATCGACAGCGGATGGGATGATGTTGTGGCAGCTGCACAACAAATATATCGTTTCACAAATTAAAAGTGGATTTGTCATCATCGATCAGCACGCCGCGCATGAACGTATCACGTACGAAACCGTCAAAGTGCGATTCCGTGAAAAAAAAGCACCGTCGCAGCAACTGCTATTTCCCGTCACCCTCGAGTTGTCGAGCGAAGATCATGCCCTGCTTTTGGAGATATTGACGCTGCTGGAAAAAATCGGTTTCATCTTGAAAGGATTTGGCGGGCGAACCATCATCGTCGAGGGAATACCGGCGGGAATGCGGATTCGCCAGGAAGAAAAAATATTGCTCGACATTCTGGACGAGTATAAACTGGAAAGCGATGCAAAAATTGATATGCAGGAACGCGTAGCAAAAAGCGTCGCCTGCCGCGCATCCATCATGAGCGGGGATAGATTGACGACCGAGGAGATGAACTCACTCATCGATCAACTATTTGCCTGCGAAACTCCTTACTTTTGTCCCCATGGCCGTCCAACCATGATCACCATGTCCATGGAAGAAATTGATGGCCGATTCGAGCGCACATAAAGTTCTGTTCATCATCGGCCCGACCGCGGTCGGGAAGACGGAACTCTCCCTCCGCATCGCCGCCAGACTGCAGAGTGAAATCGTCTCGGCGGATTCCCGTCAGGTCTACCGCTTTCTCGATATCGGCACGGCAAAACCGTCGCCGGAAGAGCGGCGACGCATCCCGCATCATTTCATCGATATTCGGTTGCCAGATCAGTATTACAGCGCCGGCGAATACGGGCGCGAAGCGCGCGATCAAATCAATCTGCTGGGAGCAGAGGGGAAATCGGCCATCGTCGTCGGTGGATCGGGATTGTACATCCGCGCGCTGGTCGATGGTTTGTTCTCGCCAAAAATATCTGATCCGATTATCAAGGAAAAATGGCGACAACAAATCCGTGAACAGGGCATCGAAGCCGTGTTCAAAATTTTGACAAAAGTCGATCCGGTCTCGGCCAAACGCCTGCATCCCAATGATGTGCAACGCATCCTGCGCGCGCTGGAGGTATGGGAGCACACGGGCAGACCGATCTCGGATTTCCGGCACGGTCAGGAAGAATCGGCGCCTTTCAAAGCGCAGTTTTACGCACTCACTCGCGATCGCGACAAACTGTACCGCCGCATTGACGAGCGCGTTGATAAAATGGTGCGAGAGGGACTTTTAGACGAGGTTGACCATCTTGTCAGGATGGGATATGGTCGGGAGCTGAATGCGCTCAGGACAGTGGGCTATCAGGAGGTTTTGGATTATTTTGGCACCCTGCTCTCCTATGAAGATATGATCGAAACGATCAAGCGCAACACCAGACGCTATGCCAAACGTCAGTTGACCTGGTTTCGGCGCGACGAGAGAATTCAGTGGCTTGATCTGGAGAAAATGAGTGAACGCACTATCGAGCAGATGCTTGTAGATTCATTGCGCGATGAGTAATTGACATTGATCAAGATCTTTACGCCAAATTTAATTCCGCCATGATGGCGCAAATGCCAAGGGTGAATCAGAGCATCGCCGAGATCATGAAAGAGATGAAAAAGATCAAGGGCGTTCACGTGCTCACTACACAAGAGACAGAGATGATGGGAAATTCCTTTGGCTCATCAACAGAACTTTTGGAATTCAAGGAAGGCAAAGCGCCTGCCAGCGCCTTCAGCATGCCGACGGGATACATCAAAGAAAATCCCTTCTGATCGCCGGTCTTGCCTTTTCATTCATCATTCTACATTCGATATTCGATATTGTCGGGAATATCGAATATCGAATGTAGAATGATGAAGGAGCTATACTCATTCCGCCGTCTGCGGCTCATCCGCGGCATGATGCACATGCGGCGGATTCCAACCCACCACTGCACCCGCAGGCACTTTTGGCAGATAGGGGGACAGCGTTGTGCCGGGAAGCGTCCGAACATTGTCTTCAATCTTTATCATGCCCATGCCCGTGCCGGCGCCAATGGTGCAGTTGTCGCCGATTTCGACCAGACCATAGCGAAAACGACCGTTTCCTTCATAAGCGTGCACAGTCAGACGTGAAAAAGCGCCAATGAGCGTATCATTGCCTATGAAAATGAGCTCTGGCCTGAAATGGTCCAGCCACACTCCCTGCATAATTTCCGTATTCGCACCAATGTGCACCCCCATGCGTCGGAAAAATCTGATTTTCCCCGGCGTGCCCTTGAGCATGAACGACACCATGAGCTGAAAAAACAGCAGCGCCCGTCTCCAGCCCGGCACATTGACGACCCGCCAGTTGATCGCATCTTTCTCTTCCGGCTTGCCCAGGCCGTGAATGGTGTAATGCCGCTTCACCGGCGTCAAAAACTTTAGCAGATTTTCCTGTCCGATTGCGGTTTTGGGATTGAGCGTCGTGACGTCGACGCCCTTGCCGCCCGAGGTTTTACTGATATAGATCGTACGCCTTTTTTTTCTGCCAAGTTTGATGGCGCGTTCAATGATCTCCGTCGTCACTATGCGCATGACCTGTTCAGGTGATTTTTGCCGATATTTTTTCATAGTCTCCCCGTATTTAAGTCCAGGCGTAAATTATTTAATGTGCCTTGCCTGAAAAAATGGCAAGCGCACACAGGAAAAGTAATGAATTTGCCATTGACTTTCAATAATCCATGTGTAAATTATAGATAGATACAACATTTATTTGGAAAGAGTCATATGGCAGATTTAACCGCAAGAGATGTGAAGAGAAAATACACCACCAGGATCATGAAGATCGACGGCGTCGTTGGCATTGGCATTGGCAAAGAGGATGAAGATGATGCGATCATGGTGTTTGTCAGAGAACGAACGGCCATCATCGATAAAAAAGTGCCGAAGCAGCTGAAAGGTTACCCCGTCGTCATCCGCGAGACCGGACAGATCGTAGCGTTATGAACGCGCCAAAGCGCAAGGCTCACGATGGCAGCCTTTTCTATTGAGGATTTATCATGTTTGCAGAAAATGTCTATAGACAACGGCGACAGCAACTAAAACAGCAGTTTGATGCGGGCGTGCTGCTGTTTTTGGGCAATGATGATAGTCCGATGAACTATAGCGACAACACCTACCGCTTTCGTCAGGACAGCACTTTTCTCTATTATTTCGGTCTGCAAGATCCCGGGCTTGCCGCCGTCATCGAGGTTGACGATGAGAGCGAGACCCTTTTCGGCTATGATTTCACCGTGGACGATGTCGTCTGGATGGGACCGCAGCCTTCCTTGCAGGAACGAGCGGAACGCGTCGGTGTAGTAAAGTGCGCTGCACAAAGCCAACTGGCGCCGGTCATCGCCAAAGCGCTGGCCGCAGGAAGAGATGTCCACATCCTCCCGCCCTATCGCGGCGACCATCGAATCAAGGCCGCGTCGCTTTTGCATATCAGTGTCGAGGCCGTAGAGCACTACGCGTCCGAACCCTTCATCAAAGCGGTTGTCGCGCAGCGCAGCATCAAATCGACCGATGAGATTGTCGAAATTGAAACGGCCCTCGATATCACCCACCAGATGCACACCTTTGCCATGCAGCATGCCCGGCCCGGCATGGTCGAACGGGAAATTTCCGGCCAAATGGAGGGCATTGCCGCTACTCGGGGCGCCGGCGTCTCTTTTCCCATCATTTTCTCCGTGCACGGCGAGACATTGCATAATCACTATCATGGCAATATCATGCGGCGCGGCGACATCGCTGTGAACGATTCCGGCGCTGAATCCTTTCTCCATTATGCGGGTGACATCACGCGAACCATTCCCATCGGCGGCCAATTCACCAGTCGCCAGCGCGATATTTACAGCATTGTCCTGTCCGCCCAGATGCAGGCTATTGCGGCTATTCGTCCCGGCATCCCTTATCGCGATGTTCATTTGCACGCGGCGAGAGTGATGGCGGAAGGCCTCAAGCAGCTCGGCCTCATGCGCGGCGATATGGATGATGCGGTCGCCCAGGGTGCACATGCGCTCTTTTTCCCCCATGGTCTCGGCCATATGATGGGGCTCGACGTTCATGATATGGAAAACCTTGGCGAGAATCACGTCGGCTACGATGAGTCGATCCAGCGCAGCGCCCAATTTGGCCTCAAATCCCTGCGACTCGCCAGGGCACTGCAACCGGGCTATGTGCTCACCGTTGAGCCGGGACTTTATTTCATCCCCGCCTTGATCGCGAAATGGGAGGCAGCCGGAAAATCGCGTGATTTTATCAACTATGAGAAATTGCGCGCCTTTCTCGATTTTGGCGGCATTCGCATCGAGGACGATGTAGTGGTCACTGCGAATGGTCAGCGAGTGCTCGGCAGGCCAATTGCCAAGACAATCGACGAGGTAGAAGCCTTAGCCTCGGGACGCTGATTTCAGAGAGGAGAGCTATGACAGGCCGAGAGCTGGTCAAGGCTGCGATGCGCCGTGAAAAAGTGGAGCGCATACCCTGGGTGCCGTTCGTCGGCGTGCACGGCGGACAGCTCATTCATGTCAATGCGATCGACTATTTGAGATCAGCTGACTATATGCTTGCCGGCATGGACAAGGCCGTCGAATTATACCAACCGGATGGTCTGCCCATCGTTTTTGATCTGCAAATTGAAGCGGAAATTCTCGGCTGTCATCTGGAATGGGCGAACGAGAATCCTCCGGCCGTCGTATCGCATCCTCTGGCGTCGGGTGCGCGTCTGGATGACTTGCCCCTCCCGCATCCGGATGCCGGGCGATTGCCGACGATCCTCGATGCCGCCCGGCGCGCCCGCAAGAACCATGCGGATGTGGCGCTCTATGGCTTGATCACCGGCCCGTTCACGCTGGCGCTGCACCTGTTGGGAACCGATATTTTCATGAAAATGATCCTGGAATCGGATGCGGTCGTCGAAATATTTTCTTTCACGAAAATGGTCGCCAAAACCATGGCGGATTATTATATCGATGCCGGCTGCGATGTCATCGCACTCGTCGATCCGATGACGAGCCAGATCGGCCCGGAACAATTTCGTCAGTTTGTCACGGCGCCGGTCACGGATATTTTTGCCCATATTCGTCAACGCGGCGCGTTGAGCTCTTTTTTTGTCTGCGGCCACGCCCAGCAAAATGTCGAAGCCATGTGTGAGTGCAAGCCGGATAACGTGTCGGTGGATGAGAATATACCGCTCGAGTTCATCCGCGATGTAGCGCTGGAGAGAGGCGTCAGTTTTGGCGGCAATATGCAGCTGACGGTCGTATTGCTGTTCGGCTCGCCTGAGGACGCCCGGCGTCACGCCATCGACTGTATGGATATCGGCGGCCATACAGGCTATATTCTGGCGCCCGGATGCGATTTGCCTTATGCCACACCCGTCGACAATCTCGTCGCTGTCGCGACGGTTGTGCACGATCGCGAGCAACGTGAGATGCCGAGAATGCCGGAGGGAACGGCGCAGAAGCAAAACATCCTTGACATGAGCGAGTACGGCAAAACGGACAAGGTTGTGGTCGATATCATCACCCTCGATTCCGAAGCGTGCGCGCCGTGTCAATATATGGTCGAGTCAGTCAAAGCCATCGCCCCGCAATTTGAAAATATCGTCGAATGGCGCGAGCACAAAATAAAGCATTCCGACTCGCTGCAGTTCATGACGTCGCTGATGGTGAAAAACATTCCGACGATCTGCATTGACGGCCAGATCACTTTTGTCTCCCGCATTCCGCCGAAAGAAGAATTAATTGCGGCCATTCAGAAGCGCATTTACGAAAAACTACGATATAAAATTCGCACGCAGAAAGGTCGACTGCTCATTTTTGCCAAGAGCAGACAAGAGTGCGACCAGGTCAAGCCGGTCATCAAACAGGCCATGCGCGAGCTCGGCGCGATGGTGGAGATCGTCGAGATCTATGATGAAAAAGAGATGCTCACCTACGGAGTGATCACGACGCCGGCCGTCATCGTCGCCAATTATAAGATAAAGTCGGAGGGCAGCGCGCCGGCCGTCGCTGCGGTGAAAGAGTGGCTGAAGGAAATCGTCTAAATCCGCCGAGCGGCGAGAACAGATCTCACGCATAACTATGTCCATCTCTCTCACGATCATCACCGGATTCCTCGGCAGCGGCAAAACCACTTTTCTCAAACGCCTAGTGGCTCGATATGCCGGTGAAGAAAAAATAGGCGTTATCCAAAACGAGTTCGCTCCTCTGAATGTCGATGGCCGAGAGCTGAAACACAGTGGCAAAACATTCGAGTTGATGGAAATCAATCGAGGTTCTGCTTTTTGCGTCTGTCTCGTCGCGGAATTCAAAACCGCATTAGCCGATTTCATACGCGCGCATCAACCGCAAAGACTTTTTCTTGAAGCTTCGGGATTGTCCGATCCCATTGCTGTAACTGAAATTTTGGGCGCGGCCGAACTCAAGGATGTCGTCCATCTTGGCAAAATCTGCTGTATTGTTGATGCCATGACATTTTTGCCGATGGAGAGGATGAACCTGCGTCTCCAGCACCAGGTGAGAGTGGCCGATGTGGTGCTGGTGAATAAGAGCGATATGGCGAAGGATGAGTCAAAGGCTGAGGTGGTGGAACGAGTCAGGCAGATAAATCCGCTGGCCGATGTTCTGATAACAGCCTATTGTGATTTCGACATGGCCATCTTGGATTCTGCTCATGCACCTGTTGCAGAACAGCAGGCCAGTGCTCTCACAAGCCATGAAGCGCTCTCTCGGCCGACAATTGGCACAGCTGTGGTTAAGTCAACTCGGAAAATATCACGCGCCGCATTGGAGCGCTTTCTGCGAGAACAAGCTACGCGCTCATATCGCATCAAGGGACATGTACAGTTAAATGATGGGACAGCCATAATGGTGCAGTCGACGATGGGAGATGTCTCTCTGTCACCTCTGGAGGTTTTTATGGGTCCAACCGAGATCATCGCCATCGGTCCGGAGATCGATGCCAAAGAGTTTTCACAACGATTTCGGCAGCTGGTCGAATAGACTCTGAAATATCTGCTTGCTTCTGCAGCCAGATCTGCCTATTTTTCAAAATTATAGTGTCATTTGGTCAACTCTAGCAAGGAAAAATTGATGACATCAAGAGAACGATTGCGCACATCCTTGAATCATGAGCAATCCGATAAAATCCCGGTGGATTTTGGTTCGACATCGGTCACCGGCATTCATTGCAGGATGGTCGCCGAGCTGCGCGACTATTTTGGACTCGAAAAACGCCTCGTCAAGGTGCACGAGCCATATCAAATGCTCGGACTCGTTGAAGATGATTTGCAGGACGCCCTCGGCGTTGATGTGGATGGCATACCGGGGCGCGAAACCCTCTTTGGCTTTGCCAACGAGAATTGGAAAGAATGGACCTTTCTCGATGGCTTCACCGTTCTGGTCTCTCAGCATTTTCAGGTTGATGAACGTGAGGACGGCAGTCACGTTATCTATCCGAAAGGGGATCGCTCAGCACGACCCAGCGGCCACATGCCGAAGGGCGGCTATTTTTTCGATTCGATCATACGACAAAATCCGATCGACGACGCCGCTCTGCGCATTGAAGATAATCTGGAAGAATTTGGCGAGATCAAAGAAATAGACCTGGCCTATTTTGAGTCCTGCGCCAAACGGACGCAGAAATCCGGGCGCGCTGTCATCGCCGCATTCGGCGGTACCGCCCTCGGCGATATCGCCCTGGTGCCGGCGCCCTTTCTGACAAATCCTCGCGGCATCCGCGATATCAGCGAATGGTACATCTCGACGCTCACTCGCCAGGATTACGTTAAGGAGATTTTTGATCGCCAGACGCAGATCGCCGTCAAAAATCTGCAAAAGCTGTGGGCGCGACTTGGCGATCTCGTCGATGTTGTCTTTATCTGCGGCACAGATTTCGGCACCCAACACTCAACCTTCTGCTCGGTTGAGACCTATAGAGATGTCTGGATGCCCTATTATCAGCGGGTCAACGACTGGATCCATCAGCATACAACCTGGAAAACATTCAAGCACTCCTGCGGTGCGGTGGAATCGCTGATCGAATCTTTCATCGACAGCGGTTTTGATATTCTCAATCCGGTGCAGATCGCCGCGCGCGGCATGGATGCGCACCATCTCAAAAAAACGTATGGCGGCCGCATCACCTTCTGGGGCGGTGGCGTCGATACGCAGACGACGCTGATGTTCAGCTCTCCGGCCGAGGTGCGCTCGCAAGTGCTGAAACAGTGCGAGATTTTGGGCGCGGACGGCGGTTTTGTCTTCAACACGGTGCATAACATCCAGGGCAATGTGCCGCTGGAAAATATCGTGGCCATGCTGGGTGCGCTGCGGGAATTTAACGGCTCTCTATAATTTGTTAGCAAAATGCGGTGAAAGTATATATCTTTGTATATACATTTGAGGAGATTCTGCATGCAAACAGCAAAGATATTCAAAAGCGGCGCTGGTTTTCGGCGAGGTGCGCTGCGGATTAGAATTGCAGGATCGCCCGATCGGTCCCTATGATACTCTGATCGCCGCCCATGCGCGCGCCGAGAACTTGATCCTTGTATCAAATAACATCAGTGAATTCGCCAGAGTCCCGGATCTGAAAGTCGAGAATTGGCTGTGATCACCGAATGACTTGCTGCGATGAAGCGCGTTTTTGGAGAAGCACCATTGAACAACCGCTACGTTTATTTTGCCGCGATCGTCGCCGCCCTCGGCGGGATGCTGTTTGGCTATGATACGGCGGTCATTGCCGGGGCCATCGGCTACCTGCGCCACCATTTTACGTTGAATGCTGCGCAGACCGGCTGGGCGGTATCGAATGCGCTCATTGGCTGCATCATCGGTGTGGCGTGCGCGGGAATTTTGAGCGATTTCATTGGACGCAAAAAAGTGCTCATTTTCGCAGCCATCCTGTTCATGATTTCGGCCATCGGTTCAGCCCTGCCAAAGACACTCGCTCAATTCGTGATTTTTCGTATGATCGGCGGTTTTGGCGTTGGAGCGGCGTCTATGGTGTCGCCGCTGTACATCGCCGAAATATCGCCGCCGGATGTGCGCGGTCGGCTTGTCTCCTGGAACCAATTCGCCATCGTGCTCGGTATGTTGATCGTCTACTTTGTCAACTGCATCATCGCCGGCATCGGCACCGAGCAGTGGAACATCTCCGAAGGCTGGCGATGGATGTTGGGCTCGGAGACGCTACCGGCGCTGCTCTTTCTCGCGCTGATGTTCCTTGTCCCCGAAAGCCCTCGCTGGCTCATTAAACAGGGGCATATCGAGGAGGGACAGAAGATCCTGGCCGCAATTGGCGGTGCGGAGCATGCGCGACAACAGGTGGAAGATATTCGCACGACGATGGCAGAGGAGGAGTCGTTCCTTGAGCTGTTTCGTCCCGGACGGCGGCTCATTTTATTCGTTGGCATCGGCCTGGCCATTCTGCAGCAGGTGACCGGCATCAATGTCATCATCTATTATGCGCCGGAAATTTTCAAAAATTTAGGCGCCAGCTCGGACAGCGCCTTGCTGCAGACGGTCGTCGTCGGCGTTTTTAATCTTGGATTCACGATCGTCGCCATGACCTATGTCGACAAGGTCGGTCGAAAGCCGCTCATGCTCATCGGCGCAACGGGCATGGGATTGTCCCTACTCGTCTTTGGATTGGCTATGTATTTCCGGATCACAGCCACCTGGCTGCTCATTCTTGTCCTCAGCTATATTGCCAGCTTCGCCCTGTCGGTCGGGCCGGTCACCTGGGTTCTTCTCTCCGAGATTTTCCCGACCAGTATTCGCGGCCGTGCTATGTCGATCTGTACCATTCTGTTATGGGCCGCCAATTGGCTCGTCTCACAAACGTTCCCCATGCTGGATGAGAATGAATGGTTGGTAGGTAAATTCCAACATGGTTTTTCGTTTTGGCTATATGCCAGTTTTTGTATCGCGTTGTTTCTGGTCGTGCGATTTGCTGTGCCGGAGACAAAAGGTAAAACGTTGGAGGAGATTCAGCGGCATTGGATGAAGCAAGATAAACGCGCCAAATGAGGTGTGTCGGACAAACAGAGTTTGCATTTCATCCCGCCGGTTCAGATATAAATTTACAGGAGTTCATATGAAAAAGTACTTTATGATTTTGGCAGCCATCTTTTTATCGCTTTCAGTGCATGCGCAGGAAGGATTCATCCCCCTTTTCAATGGCGTCGATCTCGTCGGCTGGGTGAACGTCAATTGTGCGCCCGAAACATGGACAGTGCGCGACGGCCTCATTCATTGTACAGGCGTGCCCACCGGCGTGCTGCGAACGGATAGCATGTACGAGAATTTCATCCTCGAGCTGGAGTATCGTCATCTGGTGACAGAGGGCAATTCCGGACTCTTCATCCATTCCGAGCCGTTGCCGGTCACCGGCAAGCCATTCACAAAAAGTATTGAAATCCAGATTTTAACCGACCGCGACACGGACAACTATACCAGTCATGGTGATATGTTCGGCATACAGGGCGCGACCATGGCGCCTTGGCCGCTCCATCCGGCGGGCTGGATGCGCTCGCTGCCGCAGGCGCGCCGCGCCAGGCCGACCGGTGAATGGAACCATTATCGCGTCGAGAGCCGCGACGGCATCCTGACGCTCGCTGTCAATGGCGACATCGTCACTCGAGCCTTTCATACCAATCCGCGTAAGGGCTATATCTGCCTGGAATCAGAGGGCGGCGTCATCGATTTCCGCAACATCCGCATTCAGGAATTGGCCGGCAGCAATCCGCCAGCCGAGGTGACAGCCTCGGAGGCGCGCGGATTCCACCTGCTCTACAATGGAGTGGATTTGCGCGGCTGGAAGAACGCGAAAGGTAATGAAGGGCACTGGCAGGCCAAAGACTGGATTCTCGACTATGATGGTCAAAGTGAGGCCGATGGGGAGGATGTGCACCTGTGGACGCAGCAGCATTTTCGCAATTTCATTCTGATCGTCGATTGGCGATTGCCGGGCGAGCCGCGCGTTGACAATGTGCCGGTCGTACTGCCCGATGGCTCAACCTTGAAAGACGCTGACGGCGATGAGGTCACAATACCCGTTCTGGACGCCGGCGACAGCGGCATCTATCTGCGCGGTTCATCAAAGGCGCAGATCAATATCTGGAACTGGCCGGTCGGCTCCGGCGAAATCTGGGGCTACCGAACGGATGCCCAGATGCCACCGGAGGTGCGCCGCGCCGCCACTCCGATCCAAAATGCCGACAATCCGGTGGGCGAATGGAATCGGTTCGAGATCACTGTCATCGGAGATGAGGTCACTGTTCTGCTGAATGACAAGATGGTCATCCATAAAGCCAGGCTGCCGGGACTGCCGGACACCGGACCTATCGCGCTGCAGCATCACGGCGATCAGGTGCAGTTCGCCAATATTTATATCAAGGAGCTGGATTAATCATCTCTATCGAGGAGCCCACGATGAAAAAAATAATGTTATGTGCGTTTGTCTGTGCCCTTGTCCTGGGGTGCGGCGAAGACAATTCCACTGAACCTGAGACAAAGGAGCCGACAGAGGACTCGTCTTTCTTTTTCCCGCTGCAGGTCGGCGCCATTTGGTACTATTACGAAGAGGGCCATGCGGATGCCACGCGGAGTGTTCGCGTATGGGACGCTATTACTCTGGATGACACCACGTACGTTCTGTATGGCAACAAATCATCCGAGGCCGACATCCTGTATCAGGATAAATGGGGTCGCGTTTATAAAAGATTCAATGATAAAAATTTACTTTGGCTCGATTTTTCAGTTGACGACGGCGGCACTTATCACTACAAATTGTCAGAGAAACTCGATTATATGGTGACAGTGACGCGCCGGTTGACGATCGATTATGACGACCAAAAGTTTGAAAATTGCATCCAATTTGATTTCGAGGTGCCCACCATCGAGAACCAGGAAGAGACGATTATCCTCGCTCCGGATGTCGGCATCGTCAAGCACGAGACCGTTTACTACACAAGGTATCTGAAATCATGGGAGCTGCAATGACGGGCGAAGCAGGCTTGCGCACATTCGACACCTAAAGTTATTTTCGCCTCATTTAAAAATTGTAAATCGTAAGGAGATTGTCAATTAAAAAGTGACTTCATTTGAAAATACTTCAATGTTGCAGGACCTTAATAACATACCTGCTAATGGCATCCCAACGTCGCGATTCAGCACTAATAATATTATAGCACCAGCCATCGATCGATCAGGGTATCGCAGGTAGATATGGATACTCCGCTGTGAACCGCCTCCGAGCCATCTATCCCGACGTCGATGTCCAGCTGACAGAGTTGGAATGCACCATCTGATGCGGGAACGCACATGCTTCGGGTCATGATCGAAAATATCCACTCCCGCGACAAGGCTCAGGGACATACACTTGTCGTTTCCGCGTTGTTTCCAGCTCCATCATATCAGAATGCCAAGCCCAAGCGGATCGTGAGGCTGTTCGCTTTGTAGTCGCTCCGCTGAACTCGGTCGTACCGGAGACTTGCTTTCCAGCCACTGGTCGTGAGAAAGCTGAGACCAGCGCCTAGTGTGACACCATCACGTTGGATGTCTTGTCCATTGATCGTAAAAGTCATCGATGGATTTCCTTCGAATGCAGCGACAATCGGCTGATCATTCAGGCCGAAATCGTGGTTCCAGCTCAAGAGCAGCTCCGGAACGAATGCCGAACGCTCTCCCAGAAAGATCCTGCTCAGTCGAATGCCCAGATCCGAGCCTAGCCAGTTCGTTGTTCGCGACTCGACGATCAGGTTAACGCTACCCGATCCTTTCTCCGCGAACTCTTCTTCGCTCAGATGTGCGTACTGCACCGACGCAAAGGGCTCGAATCCCCATCTCCCGGCGCTGAATCTCCGGCCACCGGTCAATAGCGCCGACAGCACCGAGCCGTTGTAGTTACCGCGAGCGACGCGTTCCAATGGACCCACATGCAAATCCCGTCGGTTCTCAAAGCTTTCATGCGCGTAACTGATCACCCCGTGTGTAAAGCTCTGGCCCCACAGATGCCCGCCGTACACTGAGCCAGCGATCCCGTCGACCTTGCTGTTGGCCATGCCGTTGTTCCGGTCCACATTGGTGAGCGCAGTGCCGATCGACATACCGATAATTGAAGAGCCCAGGGAGCGCTCGTAGCCGCCCATCGCTATAGAAGTCATGAAATTGTGGCCCAGGTACCCGCCACTCTCACTCTGTTCGGCGCCCTGTCGCACGCCGCTCAGCCACGCACCGTTCCCGCCCTCGTACATCATCCAGCCCGACGTCTCGCGTGCAGAAAAGGGATTGGAGCGCGCAGCGTCCATCCGCTGCGTCAAAGCATCCTGCCAGAGACGCGTGCTCTGAAGCGCGCCGCGCGAGAGATTATCATAAGTGTCGGGACTCAGGGTAGCAAAGCCCTCCGCAACCTGTTCCGGCGTTGAGAGCTGGAAGGCGCCGATCATTTGCGACATATCGCCAGTCGCATCGGGCAGGCAGGAGTCCATGCAGCCGGCGATCGCGTTCTCCACCGGGTTGCCCGCGGCCGAGCTAAAACTCTGCACATCGACCGAGAGCCGCACCCCGTTCTCGATGTAGTCCATGTCAAAATCCAGAAATGCCGTGTGCGGCAATACCACATCGCTGAAGGATCCGTTGACGTCCGAACCCTCGATAATGTCGTAGGTAGTGCCATCGCAGTAGGCATCGCATTCAGCTAAAACCTTGAGTGTGCCGCCCAGCGTGGCTGTACCGTCGGCAACGATCAGCTTGTCAAGCTGGCAGCCGCAGACGGACGCCTCGAACGTTCCGGCACTCGTCTGTACGTAATCGCAGTTGAGCGTGGTCGTCGCGTAACTATAGGTCCCGCCGGGAGAGAAGGTGCCATCGTTGGTCAGAACGCCGTCAGGACCGAGATTGATCGTCGAGCCGGCCTCAAACAAGCTGCCGGCTTGATTGTTAAAATAGTTCGTACCGCCGCCCAGATCGATCGATCCGGTCACGATTCCAAAGTTGTCGACGGTTTCGTTGCCTCCCGTGCTCCGGATTGCAATTCCATCGACTCCGCTCATTGTCGTGATGGTTCCGCGGTTGGTGATCACATTGTCCGCACCGTCCAGCATCAGGATGCCTGCGCTGGATCCGGTTCCGCCCTGCACCGTGCCGGAGGTGACATCGACGGTGATGTTCCCGTTGCCCTCGCTTCCGACGCTCTGCGCCATGATGCCGTGGGCGTCCTTACCGTAGGCGAGAATGTCACCTGTAACGGATACGTCTACAGGACCGCCGAGGTCCGCGGTTCCAGTCTCACCACCTCCACTCTGGGCGAAAATGCCGTGGGCAGAGCCGCCGTACGTCACAATGCTTCCTATCTGGGTCACATTGATCGTACCGCCGGAACCCGATCCGCCGGCACTCCCGGCGAAGGACAGAAACTTGGCATTATTGCTGTTGCC
The DNA here is from genome assembly GCA_016929295.1 of Candidatus Zhuqueibacterota bacterium. Taxonomy (GTDB): domain Bacteria; phylum Zhuqueibacterota; class Zhuqueibacteria; order Residuimicrobiales; family Krinioviventaceae; genus Kriniovivens. The sequence continues at coordinate 20,482 of JAFGJB010000087.1, forward strand.
GGCACCTCCCCCAATGCCGCCGCCGCCACCGACGCTTTGCGCGAAGATTCCGATCGATCCTTTGCCGAGGGTTGTGATGTCGCTGGCGTTGGAGACGGTTACGTCGCCGCCGTCGCCACCGTTCGTCCCGTCTCCTCCGAGGCCGCCGCCCAAGCCGACATTTAAATCACCCAATCCACGTACGACGTCGCCGGCGATGCCGCCGCCACCGCCCACGCTCTGCGCCAGAATACCATAGCTCCCGTCCCCAATCGTGTTGATCGATCCATCATTGGTGATCGAGACGCTCCCGCCGTCGCCCGCCGCGCCGCCTTTTCCACCAAGAGAGAAGATGCCGAGCAGGCCGACCGAGGCGTCACCGCCCTCCGCTTTCTTCGTCGTATCGACGCCCGCCACGATCTGCGCGTAGATCTGCGCCGTGCCGCCGCCACCCCCTACGCTCTGCGCGAATACCCCGTGGGATTGGTAGCCTTGGGTGGCGATATTGCCGTGGTTTGAAACGCTGACCGTCGAGCCATCGCCGTTGGCACCGCCGGAGCCGCCGACAGTCACGAGACCAAAGGCGGAAGGATCCCAGATCGTCAGGATATCGTCTAGGAAAACCTGTCCCAGGTGTACATCGGTAAACCCTGTGCCGATGATGCCGTTGGCGCCATTACCGCCGCCGCCGCCGACGCTCTGGGCGAAGATGCCGTGCGAAAGTGCGCCGATCGTCATGATGTCCCCGCTGTTCTCGACCGCCACCGTACCGCCATTCCCCGCCGCGCCCCCTGATCCGCCGACGCTAACGCCGAGGTTGAACGAATTCTTCTTTTCGGGATTCCAAAAGTCGAGGGGATTGACATTGGGAAGAGAAGGAAAGTTCGTGCTGCTGCCGCCGTTGCCGCCTCCCCCTCCCACGCTTTGTGCAAGAATCCCGGAAGACTCGGCGCCCATTGTGTAGATTGCACCGGAATTGTCGACGTCTACCGAGGAGCCTTGGCCGCCATCACCTCCCGATCCGCCGACTGAAACCGAGATAGAGTGGTTATCGATTTTCCCGCCGATCGTATAGCTGGCACCGCCGCTGCCACCCCCGCCGCCCACGCTCTGCGCGAGAATCCCCATAGCGTGATTGCCCGCGGTGGAGATCCCGCAGCTGTTCATCACCTCCACAACCCCGCCGACACCACCCTCACCGCCGGAGCCTCCGAGGCCCAGCGAAATATAGCTGTCGGCCTTGCCGGTCACATTCACGCTCAACCCACCTGAGCCGCCACCGCCGCCCACGCTCTGTGCGAATATCCCGTGTGATCCTTCACCCTTGGTGAAGAGATTCCCTTGGTTGGCCACTGTGACGCTGTCTCCGGCACCACCATTGCCGCCCGCGCCGCCAATGCTCATGGACAAGGAGAAAGTCGTGTCGCTAGAAGCGCCACTGCTGATCGTGCCGGCTATGCTAAAGCCGCCAGAGCCGCCACCGCCGCCAACACTCTGAGCAAAGATCGCATGCGATGTATCGCCGGATGTCGTCACCTGCCCCGTGTTTGAAACCAGTACGTTGCTGCCATCTCCTCCTCCACCCCCAGAACCTCCCAAGCTCGCGGCGAGGGCAAATTTCTTGCTGTAACTAGCTGAGATGCTACCGCCGCCATCTCCGCCGCCGCCTCCGATGCTCTGGACAAAAATGCCGCAAGAGTGTTGGCCTAAAGTCGTGATGTCGCTCGCATTCGACACTTCCACGACTCCTCCCGTTCCGCCTCCGCCGCCGGAGCCTCCGAGGCTGAATGCAATGCTTGGACTCGTGGACGCTGAAAGAGCGGCGCTGAACCCACCATTGCCGCCGCCCCCGCCGAGGCTCTGGGCGAAGATCCCGTGCGATTCCTCACCCTCGGTGAAGAGACTCCCTTGGTTGGCCACTGAGACACTGTCTCCGGCACCGCCATCGCCACCCGCACCGCCAAGGCTCACGGACAAAGAGAAAGTCATCTTGCTGGAGTCGCCGGCGGCACCACCACCACTCCCGCTGCCCGCGATGCTCAAGCCCCCATTGCCACCACCGCCGCCAATACTCTGGGCGAAGATGGCGTTGGAGCGACTGCCGGAGGTAGTAATGAAGCCCGCGTTCATCAAGTCCACAGCGCCTCCGATCCCGCCGCCTCCACCAGATCCGCCTAAACTAAATGCCACTGCCCTCTTGGCCGAGCCCGATAGACCCACGCTGAATCCTCCGGAACCGCCACCACCACCCACGCTTTGCGCGAAGATACCGTGGGATTCGCCGCCCAGCGTGGAGATGTTGCCGGCATTGGCGACAGAAACGTTATTTCCATTTCCTCCGTCTCCTCCGCTGCCGCCAAAGCTTGCGGCAAGTGAGAACTCTCCGCTCGCGCTTCCGGCGATGCTGCCGCCTCCGTTACCTCCGCCTCCTCCGATGCTCTGCGCCAGAATGCCGTAGGAATGATAGCCTGAGGTCGCTATGCCTCCCGTACTTGTGACGCCCACGATCCCGCCAGCGCCGCCGCCGCCGCCGCTACCACCCATGCTGAACGAAGCGCTGGGACCTGCGGCTGCGGAAAGCGCCACGCTGAATCCACCCGACCCTCCGCCGCCACCAATGCTCTCCGCCAGGATCCCGTGCGCCTGATCGCCTTGTGTAGCGATGCCGGCTTTGGCTACTACCTCGACGTCGCCTCCGTTCCCTCCATCGCCGCCACTCCCGCCGATTGCAACACTCGCAGAGAACTTGTCGCCACCCGCCGCACTGACAGCAAAGCCCCCGTTGCCACCGCCCCCTCCCACGCTTTGCGCGTGAATCCCGTTGGATCGATCCCCTTCTGTGAAAATCGAACCCTGTTCCGCTGAAACGATTGCTGCGTCTCCCTTGCCTCCAGCCCCGCCCTCGCCGCCCATTGCCATGCTAATGTAGGCGCATGCGCTGCCGCTGCCCCCGCCGTTGCCGCCGCCGCCGCCGATGCTCTGGGCAAAAATCGCACTTGCATCTGCTCCCGAGGTGTGAATATCTCCAGTGTTCTTAACGTTGACTGTGTCGCCATCGCCGCCGGCGCCCCCCCCACCACCGAACGAGAAGAGCCCGCCGCTCCCGCCGCCGTTCCCGCCACCGCCGCCGATGCTCTGGGCGAAGACGGCGTTTGAGCGATCTCCATTCGTCGTGATGGCGCCGCTGTTCACAACGGCGACGTCGCCGCCGTTACCAGTACTACTGCCGCTGCCGCCGAAGGAGACCGCGCCGCCCGATCCCGCGCCGTTACCTCCTCCGCCACCGACACTCTGTGCAAAGATGGCAGTGGAATTGTCATCATGCGTCTGTAGCTCTCCTGAATTAATGACTGAAACGGCACCCCCATCTCCGCCTCCGCTGCCGCTGCCGCCGATGGAAACCAAGCCGCCGCTAAAGCCTCCATTGCCCCCGCCGCCGCCGATGCTCTGAGCAAAGATGGCTTGCGAGCCCGTCGTGGCCTGCGGTCGATCACCGTCGGCGGACTCGATGCCCGTCACGATGGCGCCCGAGTTCACCACGGAAACGTTTCCGCCATCGCTGGTGACGGAACCTCGGCCGCCAAAAGAGGCTAGTCCGCCGGAGCTTCCGCCGTTGCCTCCCCCACCGCCTATGCTTTGAGCGAATATGCCTCTGGAATCGACGCCAGTGGTCGTGAGTGAGTTACTGTTGGTGACTATCACCGAGTCACCGTTGCCTCCCGCCGATCCTTCTCCGCCTTCGGAATAGAAGAGTCCGAAGCCGCCGCCCCCGCTACCGCCGCCGCCGCCAATGCTTTGCGCCATGATCGCGTGCGACTCATTGCCGCCGGTCGAAATCACAGCCTCATTGTTGACAGTGACGACACCACCACTTCCTCCGCTGCCTCCATTCGCGGAAAAGCTCACCAGTCCATTTGCTGACCCGCCTGTACCGGCATATCCTCCAACGCTTTGAGCGGTAATGCCATTCGCACTGTCACCCGAGGTATTGATCAATCCCCGGCTGTTCACGGTCACGCTGCCTCCGTAGCCCGAAGCGCCGCCCTCACCCGGATTACCAAACCAGCCACCGTGCCCCCCCTTTCCACCCCCGCCACCCAGACTGTAAGCAGCGATACCATCTGAAGAGTTTCCATGGGTCAGGATGGACCAGTCACCGTCCACCATGACGTCTCCTCCATGTCCTCCCCCGGCCCCACCATTGCCCGAGCCGAATGCGCCGCCACCGCCACCGTTGCCTCCCCTAGCCCCTTCACTCCGTGCGTAAATGCCATGGGATTCGTCACCTCTGGTCCAGATAATCCCGTCTCCGAGGATTGTGACCGCTCCTCCGGAGCCGCCTATGCCGCCGGTGCCGCCACTATACTCGGCGCTGCTTCCACCGTTTCCGCCTGCTCCTCCCTGACTGAGTGCAACGATCCCGTGAGCTCCGATTCCGTCGGTCATGATATCCTGGTTCCCGGATACGGAAACGGTACCTCCATCACCACCCCTGCCTCCTGCCCTGCCATATCGAGACGATGCAGCAAGACCACTTCCACCATCGCCACCGTTCCCGCCTCGGCTGACTGCGAGAATCCCCGGAGACTCGGGTCCCGTGGTCGTGATGGTCCCCTGGATTTCTACGGAGACATCACCGCCACGGCCTCCCGTACCGCCTGCATCAGGACTATCCCACGCCCACTTCGCGTTGTTACCTTTATTCCCCTGCCCGGCCTGGCTAAATACGGATATTCCTGGCAAGCCCCCTTGTGACGCAACCACAATCGCGCGACCCGAACCGAGGAAATGCACCTCTGCAAGCGGTCCATCTCCGCCTTGACCTCCTGACCCGGTGCCGTTACTGCCGCTAAGCTGGACGTCGATGCCCGGGGCATCGGATGGCGTTATATCCGCCGTAAGGTTCTGCACCCAGAGCTGAATCGGCGAAGACGATGTGATCTGCACTCCCGCCGACTGGTCGCCCTCACAAGTCGTGACACCGTCAATGGTGACGCACTCGCCAACGGCGCGGAAAGCCGCATCGCCCTCGTTGCGGTACACGCGCGTGATGTAGTCGGGGCCGTTGCACACTACAAGTAAAAAATCCAGGTCTCCGTCCCCATCATAGTCCTGCCAGGCTATTGACGCCTCGCGCACGCCTGGCAGGCCGGCAGCCGTCAGATCGCCACGAATCAGACTGACGCTCCCTTCACCACCAAATTCTAATGTGGCCGAATTCGGCAACTCTGCCAGGACCGCCGCCGGGAAGCACGCCGCAATGACCAGCGCGTTGATCGGGACTGCAAGTCGACCGGGAATGAGCCCCGCCATCTTGAGCAGTTTTTGTGCTATGAGAATTCGTTTAAACATTTCACCCACCTTAAAATTGTTCATTCATGCGACAGAAATGAGAATAGAACTGAAAATACTACTCGCCGTAATGCAGATATTAACAACTTTTTACTCAGAAAAGATTTTCTCGATGCAGGGAAGAATAGCTTTATCTTTTGAGAAAAAATTGAGAAAAGACGCAATCCCGTTCTGAATTCATATCTGAACTATGCTTTTGCTCAGCAAAAGCTTGGTGATCCCCTGGATTGTTTGGGATTGTTATGTATTTTAGGAAAAAAAAAGCGTCTTGTCAAGTGAATAATGTTGAAATGAATCCCGCCTTTTGTGTACGTTGTGAAATGCCCTCATACTACAAATCTGCGACATTGCTTTATTTTAGCAAAGTTATTGAGCTTGAAAAATTTATAATATGACCGCCGAGGAGCGAAGAGAAAAACGAGCTGCTTTGAACATTTTGATTGCGGTACCAGGCAGCGCTATGATCTCTGGGTCACTGCGGCGCATCAGCGAATGACAATACCGAGCTTGAGTGGAAAATAGACCGTTGCCTCGTCGGTGAGCAGGGCATTGAAGCGCCCCTCGACAACAAAATATGTCCGTTTGCCCATGAGAATTTCAACGCCAATACCGATGCCGGCGCCGACACTGGTTTGCGACTCTTTTGCGATGGTGAACATCTCTTCGGCGGTGGTGACGTCCATTTCGCCGATGTTTTTAGCGACAATTCCCAGGCCGGCGACCAGGTAGGGCGTCAGCGGCGACGCCTTTTG
>JAFGJB010000088.1 GCA_016929295.1 Candidatus Zhuqueibacterota bacterium
AGAAGCCGGATTGCCCCAAAAAGCCGAATGCTATCCAAACTGGTCGGGTCTCGACGGGCATGTGGGCGGCCACTACCTGTCGGCCATAGCGATGAATTATGCGGCCACAGGAAATGAAGAGTGTAAGAAGCGCATGGACTATATGCTTGCCGAACTTCAAGAGTGCCAGGAGACAAATGCAAAAAACAATTCCGAATGGGGAGTTGGTTACATTGGCGGTTTTCCAAACAGTGCAAAATTATGGTCGACTTTTAAGAGCGGAGATTTTAATATCTATTTTTCATCATGGGCGCCGTTTTATAACTTGCATAAAATGTTTGCTGGATTGCGGGATGCCTGGCTATATTGTGATAATGAAGACGCCAAAACCATGTTCTTAAAATTCTGCGATTGGGGAAACAGCATCACTTCCGCCCTTGGCGAAGAGCAAATGCAATCGATGCTAGATGTGGAGCATGGCGGCATGAACGAAGTCTTTGCCGATGCCTATCAAATCACCGGCGACGAGAAATATTTGACGGCGGCGCAACGCTACTCGCATCGCGCGCTTCTCGATCCATTGTCAGAGGGAATCGATAGTCTCGATAACAAGCACGCCAATACCCAGATTCCCAAATTTGTCGGCTTTGAGAGAATAGCTGAACTTGGCGGCGGCGAGAAATATGATAAATCGGCAGATTTTTTCTGGGAAACAGTGACCAGCAACCGTTCTCTGGCTTTTGGTGGAAACAGTCGAAGAGAGCATTTCCCAAGCGTAGAATCGTGTATCGATTTTGTCAATGTCAATGATGGACCGGAATCGTGCAATTCATACAATATGCTCAAGCTGACCGAGGATTTATTCCGGGTGCACCCCTCGGCAAAATATGTCGATTATTATGAACGGACACTATATAATCACATCCTGTCGAGCCAGCATCCCGAGCATGGCGGCTATGTCTATTTCACCCCGGCGCGTCCCCGCCATTACCGGGTTTACTCGGCGCCAAACGAAGCGATGTGGTGCTGTGTCGGTACCGGTATGGAAAACTACGGCAAATACAACCAGTTTATCTACACTCATTCCAATGATTCCCTTTTCCTGAACCTGTTTATCGCCTCCGGACTCGACTGGAAAGCTAAAGGCGTCAAAATCAAACAGGAAACAAATTTCCCCAATGAGGAACAGACAAAACTGACGGTAACAGAAGGTTCTGCCAATTTTAACTTATTGGTACGGTATCCGGGTTGGGTGAGCAACGGCGCTTTGAAAATTACGGTGAATGGAAAGAATATATCGTATGCTTCTCTTCCTTCCTCCTATATCAGAATTGCCAGAACATGGCAAAAAGGTGATGTGGTTGAAATCACGCTGCCTATGCGCAATACCATCGAACGAATGCCCAATGTTCCCGAGTATATCGCTTTTATGCACGGGCCCATCTTGCTTGGCGCCAAAACCGGAACCGAAGACTTGCAGGGTCTGATCGCCGATGACAGCCGCTGGGGACAATATGCGACGGGCGAATATCTGCCGGTTGATCAAGCTCCTATCCTGATTGAAGATGACATCCAAAATATTGCCAATAGATTGGAGCCAATAAAGGGCAAGCCGCTAAACTTCAAGCTCAACACAAAAAAGATCAATCCAATTGATCTTACATTAGAGCCTTTTTTTCAAATCCACGACGCCAGGTACATGATGTACTGGCTGGCGTTAACCAATGAAGGATACAAAGCCTATGTGGATTCACTCGAAAACATTGAAAAGGAAAAGTTGGCTCTACAAAAACGCACCATCGATCATGTCGCCGTTGGCGAGCAGCAGCCGGAAACCGACCACGCCATGCAAGCGGAGCGCTCGAACACGGGCAACAATTTGAACGAATTTTGGCGTGATGCACGGGGAGGCGGTTATTTCAGCTACGACATGTCGACGGACTCTGAAACCAACTTGAGCCTGCTTGTGCGCTATTGGGGCGCGGAATGGGGCAGCCGAAAATTCGAGATATACATTGACGATAAAAAATTGGCGACTGAGGACAATACAGGCAGATGGAACGTTTCCATGTTCAAGGATGTGGCTTATCCAATCCCTGATTCAATGATAACAGGCAAAAGCCATATCAGGATTAAATTTCAGGCGCTTCCCGAAAGTACGGCCGGCGCTGTTTATGTTGTCAGGTTGTTGAGAAATGATCCCCCAAAATAAGTGCTGTTTTCAGTGATCACATATCATCAACATATGTAAAAATAGCCAAAAAAAAGAATCAAAAAACAAGGCAGGTAACTTTGATGATTTATTTGCGGAGATTTTTTGATGAAGAATAAAAGAGGATAATCAAATGATGGAAAAATATTTGAGAACAAGAATAATACTTTTAATCATTCTTGTCAGTTTATCTACTACTAACACATTCGCACAATCAGACTTAACGGAACGGATTATCCATCTTGATTTCAATCAGATCAAAGGTCCTTTGAACACGATGTTTAAGGAATGCGTCGGCGCAGGCAGAGCCAATGAGGGTTTGCGGGCGGATTGGCAGCAGCAGTTGGCGTATGTGAAGAAAGAGTGCGATTTCAAATATATTCGCATGCACGGACTGCTCACCGATGATATGGGCGTTTATCAGGAAGACAGAGACGGAAATCCGCATTACAATTTTCAGTACATCGACGTGTTATACGACTATATTCTCGACGTAGACATGAAACCTTTTGTCGAACTGGGCTTTATGCCCAATGCGTTGGCAAGCGGTAGCGAAACCATTTTTTGGTGGAAAGGCAATGTCACGCCGCCGAAAGATTACCAAAAGTGGGAAGACCTGATCCGCAATCTGACGCAACATTTTACCGACTGCTATGGGGCAGATGAGGTCAAGACCTGGTATTTTGAAGTCTGGAACGAACCCAACCTTACGCCATGGTTCTGGACAGGAACGATGGAAGACTATTACAAATTATATCAGCATGCTGCTCTTGCTGTAAAAAGCGTCAATAAAGAATATCGAATTGGCGGACCTGCTACTGCCGGCGCCGCATGGGAAGTTGAATTGATCGACTTTTGCCGCAACAACAATCTTCCGCTGGATTTTATCAGCACGCATTCGTATGGCGTTAGACAAGGGTATCTCGATGAGTTCGGAAATACCGGAACAGTCCTTGACGAAAATCCGATGAGTGTCAGCGGGGATGTTCTTAATTCACGCGAAGAAATTGCCGGCTCTTCCATGTCACATTTGGAATTGCATTACACCGAATGGAGCTCTTCCTACACGCCCGCCGATCCGATACATGACAGTTATCATGCAGCAGCTTATATATTGGAAAAAATCAAGCAGGTCGGAGATGCAGCGAATTCAATGTCCTATTGGGTCTTTACCGATATTTTTGAAGAACCCGGACCACGCTTCACCCCGTTTCATGGCGGTTTTGGTTTGTTAAATTATCAGGGCATAAACAAACCTGCATTCTATGCCTACAAGTTCATGAATCAACTTGGCGCTACAGAGTTGATTAACGCCGATTCTTCTTCCTGGGCATGCAAGGATGAAAATGGCAGCATACAGGTTTTGCTTTGGGATTTTACCTACACACTTGAAGATTCCATCAATAATCAGGATTATTACATCCGCGATTTACCGGCCAAATCAAAAGGAAAAGTAAGAATAACTATATCGGAAATTCCTGCTGGCATTTATAATCTCGAAATCTTCAAAGCAGGCTATCGCGTAAATGATCCATACACAACATATCTTGACATGGGCAGACCCAATCAACTCACAAAAGAGCAGGTTCGAAAAATTAAAGAACTCAATGATGGTTCTGCACTATCCAGTGAAAAAATAAATGTAAAAAATGGAGCGCCTTTTCAAAGAGACCTGGAAATTCGCGAAAACGATGTTTTCCTATTTACCTTGACGAAGCAGTAAATGATGACCACCTGCTTTAAAGTTTACCAGCGGCAAATTTGGTCATGAGAGGAATAACAAATGAACAGAACAGGCTATTTGATATTTTTAGTTATGATAATTCTGACTAACGTTTATCTTTTTGGACAAAATGATGAGAATTGTTTCCTTGATGATTTTGAACCAAAGACGGCAGAGATGCCACAGTCAGTAGATGCAGTAAAACCAACTGATCCTGCATCCGTTATCGTTACCATACAAGACGACACGCTCGGAAAAATTTCCAAATATGTCTTTGGCAACGCCATTGCAGCCTGGGCCGGGGCGCATGATAATCCTAAATTAGTAGAAGGTATTAAATTTCTTGCACCGACTCTTATTCGTTTTCCCGGCGGAAGCTGGTCAAATGGCTATTTTTGGAATGGATTGACATCCGACCTTCCGGATTCCATTTATGATGGGACAACGTATAACCAAACAACGAAAACTGCTAAAAAGAACAAATTCTGGGGGCAAACGGGAAAAGGTGGCTGGCAAACGACACCCGACCAGTATTATGCGCTCCGTAAAAAGACGGATGTCGCTGAAGGATTAATAACCGTTAATTACGGGTATGCGCGTTATGGCTTGAGCGATGACCCCGTCGCTCAGGCTGCCCATTATGCTGCCGATTGGGTGCGTTATGATAACGGAAGGACAAAGTTCTGGGAAATCGGCAATGAGAACGGCGGCCCATGGGAATATGGGTGGATGATTGATACAACGTTGAACAAAGACGGTCAACCGCAAATCATTACAGGGGAACTGTACGGAACACATTTTAAAGTTTTTGCCGATTCAATGAGAAAAGCGGCTGATGAAATTGGCGCGACAATTTATATCGGCGGGCAGGTGGTCATTGATGGTCCAACAAGCTGGAATTTTGTTGATAGAACGTGGAACGAGGGATTCTTTAGAGAGGTGGGCAACGCTGCAGACTTTTATGTTATTCATAATTATTTCGGTTCTACATTTACAGTAAAATCTCTTTTTAATATTGCTGTAACAGAACCTAAAAGGGACATAAACTATTTAAAGCAGGATTTCATCAAATATAATGCGTATCCAAAACCAATTGCTTTGACAGAGTACAATATGGGCCTGGGCGCAAGTGCCGTTCAGGCTACATCTTTTATCAATGGCGTGCAGGCTGTTATTCTTATAAGTGAAATGATTAAAAACAATTTCGGATTGGCGGCAAGATGGCTGCTGATTTCCGGAGAAGCAACCATGTTTTATGGCGGTTCTGATAGCAAATTTTTAAATCATCCCCACGCAGATTTTTATTATCTCACTTATCTGCAAAATATTTTCGGCGATCATGTCATTTCAACAGAGTCGTCTGACAGGGATATACTTTGTTATGCATCGACATTTTCATCCGGTGAAACCGGGGTGGTTGTTGTGAATAAGGGGACTGAAAATCAGATTGTGGGCATTGATATACAATCAATCGGCGTTGGTCAAAATTACTATATTTACTCATTTGCAGGTGGAACAGATAGCGGCGACTTTTCGCCGAATGTTTATATAAATGGGTACGGACCAAATACAAACCAGTGGGGACCTTATGAGGAATTGTTCGATATTCCGGCGGATTCCTACCCAATCGAAAATGAAATTAAATTTGCTTCACCTGCGAAATCTGTACAAATGATCATGATAGAAGACGGGGATAAATATGTGTTGGTGACTGATGAAACGAGCTCGATGATTCAGTCATACAAATTATATCAAAACTACCCTAATCCCTTTAATCCATCCACATGCATCGACTATCAATTACCCGCCAATGAATTTGTGACCTTAAAAGTATTAGATGTTCTCGGAAAGGAAGTCGAAACGCTGGTGAATGAACAACAGAATGCGGGCCATTATTCTGTGCAATTCAATGCCTCCACTCTACCAAGTGGAGTCTATTTCTATAGAATTGAAGCTGGAACGTATCACGATACAAAAAAACTTTTGTTGTTCAAATAGTATCATATGACTAGAGGAGAATAAACATGAAAAAGAGAAGCAGTCTGGTGATATTACTGGCACTGGCGCTCTCGCTGGCTGTCGCCACCATGACAAAGTCATGGGCGGGACGCAATGTCGTGCCGCCCAGGCCGGAAGGCCCGTGCGACATCTATGCCGCTGCCGGTTGCCCCTGTGTGGCCGCCCACAGCTCCACGCGCGCGCTGTACGCTTCCTACAATGGCCCGCTCTATCAGGTCATGCGCCAGTCGGACGGCAAGACCCTGGACATCGGCGTCGTCCAGCCCTCTGAGGGGGATGCGGGCGGATACGCTGACGCGGCCGCGCAGGATGCGTTCTGCGCCAACACCTACTGCTGGATCACCATCCTCTACGACCAGTCCGGCAAGGGCAACCACCTCGTCCAGGCGCCCCGCGGCGGATTCAGCGGCCCGGCCATGGGCGGTTTTAACAACATCCCGATCGCCGATATGGCACCGATCACCATCATGGGCCACAAGGCCTATGGCATTTTCATCGAGCCAGGCATGGGCCTTCGCTGGAACGACGCCAAGGGCACTGCAGTTGACGACCAGGCGGAGGGGCAGTATTGGGTCGTCAACGGCCATCACTACAACTCTGGCTGTTGCTTCGACTATGGCAACGCCGAGACCGACAGCCGTGACGATGGCGACGGTACCATGGAAACCACCTACTTTGGCAACGCCACCGCCTGGTATCACGGGCAAGATCCCGGCCCGTGGATCATGACCGACCAGGAGAACAACCTGGTGGGCTGCGTCAACCCATCTCCAGATGATAAATATTGCCCGGACCTGCCGAGCATCACCTGGCGCTTCGTGACCGCCATGGCCGACGGTGAACCGCACCACTGGAGGTCCATGGGCGGCGACGCACAGCAGGGCGACCTGTATGTCATGTTCGACGGACCGCGCGTCATAAATGACAGAAACAGTTATGACCCGATGCGCAAGCAGGGAGCCATCCTCCTGGGCAACGGCGGCGACAACAGCAACGGTTCGCAGGGCACCATCTATGAAGGCGCGATGACCGCCCCAGGCACCTTCCCGACGCAGGAGACCAACCAAAAGATTCAGGCCAATGTTGTGGCTGCCAGGTATGACGTGCAACGGCTGAGCCTGGCGCCGGCGAATTCGGTTGCCACGCCTCCAGGACTGCAGACATTCTCACCACGGTCTTCGCAAAACACCACCGTGACGTTCACGAATACCACAGGGGCTCCTGCGACGGACGTCAAGTTGAGCATTTCCGTGCCCAAGGATTGGACTTGCGTGGTTCTAGGCTCCACCAAGACGTCAAAGATATTCACTGATCCAGTCGCGCCTGGCGCAAGCTTGAGCGCAACCTTTACGGTTACCTCTGGACCGGCGGCTTTCAATGGCGACCTGATTGGCAACGCCTCGTGGACGAACGCGATGAACGGCCAGACGCAATCCGCGACAACGACCGAAAAGGTGCGCAACGTCAGCCCAATCAAGATCAACGAGTTCCGCATCAGCGCCGGTTCTCCGGACAACTTGACGGACTCGTTCATCGAGCTCTACAACGCCGGCGACGATGCCATTGACATTTCCGACTGGAGCCTGACCCACCACCCAATCCAGGAGGCTATCTTTTCGTCAGTAAAGATCCCGTTCGGGGCAAAACTCGCGCCTCGCGGTTTTTACTTGCTCGGCCTTGCCAACTCCGGGCTGGCGGTTCCCGCGAAAAAGGGTGAGTCCACTATCTACGTAAGAAACACGACTGGCATGTCGGTTGGCGATCTTGTCGAAATCGACGCCGGCACCGCCATGGAAATCCGCAGGATCGCACGCATCCAAACGCCGCCGGTTGCTGCCGACGCCGGCGGTGGCTTTGGCAGGCGTGGCGAAACCAGCGGTCAGACAACCGTGTGGCAACCCCTCCCTGACGGCCCGGTGATCACCATCCCCGCCGGCTCGACCAATGTGCCTGTCACGAGTGTGGCCGGCTTCGAGGTCGGCCAAAAGATGGCCATCGGCTATGGCGCCACCTACCCCACGGTTGCACAAGCCATTGAAAAGTACGAGGTGGTCACGAGTATTAAAGTCGGTAAGCCGGGTACGCAAGCCTGGCTGTCGATGGATGCCAAGGCCGGGGACAACAACATCAAGGTCTCGTCCGTGGATAACATTTCGGCCGGTGACCAGATCCGATTGGACATCGACAGTGAGGGTCACGGGATCGAGACCGTCACGGTGAGGCGCGTCGGCACACAGTCGGTTCGCAGCACCTTTAACGGTCCCTTGCGGGAAGGAGAGGACCCAGGCACAGGCGTCGACCTCGCTGAACCGTTAAAGTTCGACCATGCGTCCAATATGCCCTTCAGCGTCAGGGGAACAGGGATCAGTTTCGAGCCGGCGACAGCATTTGACCACTCGAGCAACGAGCCCGTCTTGGCGCTCGGTAACAGCATCACACTCGACCAACCCTTGGCCACGGACCACAATATCCACGCGGTGGTGCGTGAAGCAAAGGTCACGACCGCGGGCTATCAGGGAACGCCGGCCGACCAATGGTTCGGTGGTCCCGCTCTCGGCTCCAGGGCCGGCAATATAGTGTTACGCGATGCCGCTGGCCGGGTCGTCGACAGCCAGAACTACGGCGGCCTCGTCGATCCATGGGCCGCCGAGGGTTACCAGGCCACGTCCGGAGCAGGTGAGAGTGGCTGCACAGTGCCTACGCCCACTGCGGGCAGGGGACGCTTCGGCTTCTTCGGGATGGGCAGTTCGGCCGCCGGTGATCCCAATTTGAGCTCTGGCCGATTCCCGGATGGCCTCGACACCGACAGCAACTGCACCGATTTCCTGGTGCAGTCCTCCGCCTCCCTTTCTACTGCTTCGGACATCGTCGCAAACAATATCAAAGTCACCAGCGTGGAAGGTTTTGCCGCCGGCCAGAAGATCGTGATCGATGCGGGCGCGAACCTCGAAACAGCTATCGTCGCGATTGTTGGCACGGCAGGGGGCACAACAGTCCTCGCTGCCGCCGACGAGGGCGCAACCGTTATCACTGTCACCAGCGTTACAGGCTTTAGCGCTGGCCAGACCATCACCATTGACAGTGGCGCAAACCGTGAAACGGCGGTTGTCGCCTCCGTCACCCGCGGCCGCAGAGCTTTTGGCGATTTTCCTGGCCGTGACGCCACCATCACCTTCACCGCACCGCTCACGTTTGCGCATGCGGCGGGTGCACAGGTCTCCGGCACTGGTGTCACCCTCGTCACTTCTTTGACCCGGGCGCATGACAGCGGGGCTCCGATCGCCAATGGTGTTCCCACGCCCGGTGCGCCTAACCAGTATTACAGGTGACCTCTTGTCGCGGCCTTCGGCCGCAACTAAATTATAAAGGCCACGGATTTTCACGGATAAAACACTGATAAAAAATGTCAAATCGCTCTTTGTTAATCCGTGTTTCATCAATGATCATCTAACTATTGGAGAGCGTATTTATGAAAATTAAAGTATCATTATTTTTATTGGCCGTTTTATTCTCGCTAACAACAAATACTTTAGCTGAACCAGATCCGAATTTTTATATCTTTCTCTGCTTTGGACAGTCAAATATGGAGGGCTTCCCCGGCATTGAGGAACAAGACAAAATAGCCGTTGATCAACGCTTTCAGGTCCTGGCTTCGGTTGATTTTCCCAACCTCGGTCGAACAAAGGGCAATTGGTACGAGGCTGTGCCGCCGTTGTGCCGGGGCAATTGCGGCATTTGTCCTGCCGACTATTTTGGACGAACCATGGTTGCCAACCTGCCGGAAGAGATCAGAGTCGGCGTGGTCAATGTGTCGGTGGCCGGCTGCAAAATTGAGTTGTTTGAAAAGGACACCTTTCAGATGTATGCATCGACAGCTCCAGGGTGGATGGCTAACATTATCAAGCAATACAACGGCAATCCCTATCAATATCTTGTTGATATGGCAAAACTGGCTCAGAAAGATGGCGTGATCAAGGGAATTTTATTGCATCAGGGAGAGTCCAACACAAATGACAATGAATGGCCTGCGAAAGTCAAAGGCATTTATGACAATCTGATCAAGGATTTGAGTCTTAAGGCTGAAGACGTGCCACTGCTAGCTGGGGAGCTTGTCAATGCCGATCAGGGAGGGGCGTGTGCAAGCATGAATGCAATCATTGCGGAGCTGCCGCAGACCATTCCGAATGCCCATGTCATTTCTTCGACTGGTTGTATCAGCCGCCCGGATCACCTGCATTTCACGCCGGCGGGCTATCGACAACTGGGAAAGCGCTATGCGGAGAAAATGCTCTCATTGCTCGGATATGAGATGGCTGATCCCCTGGAATTGACTGTACATACCGATCAAACCGCCAAGACGATCAGTGCCGGCATCTACGGTCAATTCCTCGAACATATCTTCAATTCTGTTCACGGTGGACTTTGGGGCGATCAGATTCTCAACGGCACCCTGGAGCTGCGTCCGCCCAGAAGGAGACGCGGCGGCATGCCAGATCGCGGCGTATTGCCGACGCCGCAACACTGGGAGTTCATCGGTGACTCCAGCGAGGTGGCCATCGACAGGGACAATCCCTTCAACGCGGAGGTCTCGGTGCGTATTGCGCCTAAAGGTGGCGGCGATTCGACCACCGGGCCGGGCATTCGCCAGCAGAATATCGCCCTCGAACAAGGCGAGAAATACACTCTGTCGCTCTATGCGCGCGGCAGCGGCAGCGTGGTCGTGACATTTACCGACAAAGATACGCCGGTCTTTTCCCAAACCTTCACCGGGCTGACAGCCCAGTGGCAAAAATTCACGGTCGAGTTCACCGTATCAAGCACCGTGGACGCCTCTACGTTGATGATCAGTTCATCGATCTCGGGATCGGTCAATGTCGATCAGATCTCTTTGTTCTCGGCCTCGGCCCTGGCCACCGGCGGCTATCTCCCTGACCTTTTCAAGGCCGTCGCCGATCTCCAGCCGGCGTCCATCCGCTGGCCCGGCGGAAGTTTTGCCAACCACTACATCTGGCAGAACGGCATCGGTCCGCGCGACAAACGTCTGCCACATCCCATTGACCAGTGGGGCGACCGTGACACCTATCAGTTCGGCACCGACGAATTCATTCAACTCTGCGAAAAAGTCGGGGCGGAGCCCATTCTCGTTCTCAATACATCCCGCGGCGTTGAGGACGCCCTCGACTGGCTGGAATACTGCATGGGTGATGAGACGACCGAGTATGGCAAGATGCGGGCTGATAATGGGCGCCCGGAACCTTACCAGCTCAAGACTCTCGAAATCGATAATGAGCCCTGGCTGATGATGGATTATCCCAAATACCTGGAGATCGTCCAGCAGTTTTGTCCGGCCATTCGGGCCATGTATCCTTCCCTCAAACTCTCGGTGGCCGGCAGCTATGGCTACGACACCGGTCCCGGCGAAGGCAACCAGGAGGCCAACCGCAACTGGGATCCGCGCATTATCGCAGAGGCCGGCACGCTCTTTGACATTCTTTCACCGCACTATTACAACGGGATTTACTTTGCCGCTGATTACGTCGATGATCCTTACAACTATGAGCAGTTCCTCAAAGGCCGCGGCGACATCATCCGCAACTCTGAAAATCCCGATATGAAGATCTATGTCTCGGAATGGAATCTCACCGAAAAAGCGTGGGGCAACGACTGGCGCGTCGGTCTCTATGCCGGCGGCATTCTCAACGCCTTTGAGCGGCAGGGCGATATCGTCACCATGTCCTGTCCTGCGCTCTTCATGCGCCGGCAAGGCGTGACGACCTCGTGGGACAACGCCCTGATCAACTTTGACCAGAAATCGTGGTTCCCGGGAGGAAACTATGTAGTGATGAAGCTGTGGCGGGATTCTTTTGCCCCCAACATGCTGGTGGTGGACGGGCCGAATCGTCCGCTCAATGTCGTGGCGACGCGTTCGGAGGACCAGACCGTGTTCATCAAGGCGGTCAATCCCACTGGTGAGGCGATTGCAGTCGCTGTCCGCCTCGACGGCGATCTGACGCCCGGGAGCGCGACCATGCAACTGATTGCTCCTGGCGGTGAAAGGGTGAAAAACACTCTAGAAGAACCGGACAACATCAAGGTCTTGACCGCCGTCGCCACGGTGGAAGGTCAGACCGTCACATTCACCATGCCGCCGTTGTCCGCCGGCGTGGTGCGCGTGATGCCTTGAAGTAGATTTTATGGAGTAATAGAAAGTGACACAGGTTAAGCAAGGAAAGCGCACATTTTTGGTGGATCCGACTTTTATTCTGAAAAGTTTTGTTATTTTGGCAATCTTTTGAACAGTCAAAAGAGTGAAACGTCAAACGTGAAACGTTACAATTAGGCTCGTTCCA
This sequence comes from Candidatus Zhuqueibacterota bacterium, assembly GCA_016929295.1. Lineage (GTDB taxonomy): Bacteria > Zhuqueibacterota > Zhuqueibacteria > Residuimicrobiales > Krinioviventaceae > Kriniovivens. Next base: position 12,284 of record JAFGJB010000088.1, read on the forward strand.
GGCGATAAAACATCTCACTTTTCACGTTTCACTTTTGACTTGCAG
>JAFGJB010000089.1 GCA_016929295.1 Candidatus Zhuqueibacterota bacterium
CCATAGATGAAAATACCTGGTACCATGCAGTAATAATTGTTGATTCCCGATTTACCAAAGCATATGTAAATGGGCAATATGTTAATTCCGTGCAATTTGTAAATCATCATTCCATTAATGGATTCCCTAATGCATTTATTGGTACGAGCCGTAATATCGATACCTACTTTTTTGGTGGTTCAATAGACGACATTAGGATTTATAACTACACTTTAAGCCATGAAGAAGTCCAGACGTTATTCAAGGAACAGCTTTAAATGAGCGACTAGCATCAGTGAAGACAAGGTAGTCAAATAATATTCATTTGCCGCAATTAAAAAAATCAATACACGCATTACTGCTTAATTGCCGTTTGTCTGCACTGTACGCACACGAGGCGGACACAGGGAATCGAAAAAGAATGAGCGAGATTCCCGAGGGTCTGCCGGGATTTCTCGCCAGGGGCGGGATTGCATGTGCGTAGAGATGTGTTGAGCGTCACCGCAATCGATGCTCTCAAACAGGTTATGTCGGTGTTGGGTGCTATTCTCGGCTCTAAGAAGTCATTCCGCAGCGCCTCATTACTGGCAGGTAACATTTTTTAAAGAACTATCTATTGCGACTCCACATCATACTGCTTACTATTACCTCAACCACCGCACCCGCCACCGACCTGGGTTACTTCATAAGAATCCTGCGCGCGTTCAATCATTTGAACTTCATTTTGGCAAGGTGCATGTCTTTTATCCTGAAACCACGCCAGAACGTTGTACCGCCGCTCTCTTGCTAGATATTGAATCCGTGCATTTGGTGCACGATCAACGTGCGCCATTGGAGCACTATGTCAATGACTAGCCTTATGTCGCCTCGTCTTTTATGAGCGTTGCGCTGGCGCAAGTGTATGGAAGTGCCTTGAATGGGCAGAGCAAAGAACGACCAGCATTGGCCCAAATGGCCATGCCACTGACGATGCGACTTGCGGTTGTACAATGCCGAGGCGGCGAATCTATTTTACGTCGATTATTCGAACCGCTGGGCTACATCATCACGGCTGAATCCCACCCACTAGAGCAACAACACCCAGAGTGGGGCCAAAGTGATTATTTTACTGTGACGCTCACAGCCACCCTCCGCTTAAGCGATGCTCTAAGCCATTTGTACGTATTGATTCCAGTGTTGGACGACGAAAAACATTACTGGATTGGCGAGGATGAGGTGGAAAAACTTTTACGTTTCGGTGAAGGCTGGCTGTCACGACACCCGGAACGCGAACTGATCACTCGCCGCTATCTCAAGCTTAAACGGCTGGTGCGTTCTGCCCTGGCGCAATTAGCCGAGGAGGATGCTCTGGACCCAGATGCCGTTGAAGAAGCACACGCTCGCGAAGAAGCGGAGATCGAGCAACATCTCAGCCTGCAAGAACAACGTCTGGGCGCAGTATTAGCCGTGCTAAAAAATTCCAGCGCTCACCGCGTCCTGGACTTGGATTGCGGAGAGGGGCGCCTTTTACAACTGCTATTGGCCGAAAAATCTTTTAGCTATATTGTCGGGCTGGATGTCTCACATCGGGCATTGGAAGTGGCAGCGAAACGTCTGCGACTTGATCAGTTGCCACCCATGAAGAGGCAGCGCATTCAATTCATTCACGGCGCATTGACATATCGCGACCGACGGCTGGCGGGGTATGATGCTGCGGCCGTGGTTGAAGTGATCGAACATTTGGATCCATCGCGCCTCGCTGCCTTTGAACGAGTGCTGTTTGAATTCTCCCGGCCCGGCTTGGTCGTATGCACCACACCAAACGCTGAGTACAATGTCAAATTCACCACTCTCCCGGCCGGAAAGTTACGCCACCGAGACCACCGTTTTGAGTGGACGAGAGCCGAATTTCAAACGTGGGCCAAACGTGTGGCTGAACGGTTTGGATACACTGTGCGCTTTCTTCCGGTTGGGCCGGAAGATCCGGCAATAGGAGCGCCGACGCAAATGGGAGTATTTGACCGATGACCACATTGACCATCCCGGAGCTCTCCTTCGTCGTGCTCATCGGCGCATCCGGCTCTGGTAAATCCACATTTGCCCGCAAACACTTCAAGCCCACTGAAGTCCTGTCATCGGATTTTTGCCGGGGACTGGTTTCTGATGACGAGAACGATCAAAACGCGACGAAAGATGCTTTTGAGATTTTACACTTTATCGCGGCCAAACGGCTGGCTGCCGGTCGGCTCACTGTTGTGGATGCCACCAATGTTCAATCCGAATCGCGAAAAACGCTTGTTGAATTGGCGCGTCAATATCATATGCTCCCCGTGGCAATAGTCTTTAAACTGCCAGCGGAACTGTGTGAGGAACGTAACCGGAGCCGCGCCAACCGTGACTTTGGTCCACACGTCATCCGCCAGCAAATACAGCAACTGCGCCGTCACCTGCGCGAATTGAAATATGAAGGCTTCCGACATATCCACATTTTGAATTCAGTAGAAGAGGTTGATTCCGCCGTTGTTGAACGCCAAGCCATGTGGAACAATCTTAAGCATCGACATGGCCCGTTCGACATCATCGGCGATGTACATGGATGTTTTGACGAATTAGCCGAACTGCTGCTGCAGTTGGGCTATGTCATTACAGAAACAGATGGAACCTATCGCGTCCAACCGCCGGAAGGTCGGCAGGCTATTTTCCTCGGTGATTTGGTAGACCGCGGCCCGAAAATCCCGGCAGTATTGAAATTGGTCATGCGCATGGTGGCAGACGGTGCGGCGCTCTGCGTGCCAGGCAACCACGACATGAAACTGATGCGGAAACTCAGGGGCAAGCCAGTGCAAATCACTCACGGCTTGGCCGATTCGCTGGCGCAAATGCAAAATGAGCCACAGGAATTTCATACGCAGGTGATGAATTTTCTGGATAGCTTGGTGAGTCACTACGTTTTGGATGATGGCAAGCTGGTGGTGGCTCATGCTGGTATGAAAGAAGAGATGCAGGGGCGAGGATCCGGAAAAGTTCGCGATTTTGCGTTGTATGGGGAAACCACCGGTGAAACCGATCACTTTGGCTTGCCCGTTCGCTATAACTGGGCGGCGGAGTATCGCGGGCGTGCGCTGGTCGTCTATGGTCATACTCCTGTTCCGCAGCCGGAGTGGCTCAACCGCACCATCAACATCGACACAGGCTGTGTATTCGGCGGGCGGCTCACCGCCCTTCGCTATCCCGAAAGGGAATTGGCATCCGTTCCTGCAACGCACACTTTTGCTGAACCCGTGCGACCCTTCCTTGCGCCCGAAGCCCAAGCACCGCTTGCGGCCCAGCAGCAACATGACGACCTGTTGGATATTGACGAAGTGCTGGGCAAACGTATCATCGCCACACGCCTGCACCATAACGTCACCATCCGTGAGGAGAACGCCGTTGCTGCGCTCGAAATCATGAGTCGTTTTGCCGCCAATCCGAAATGGCTTATCTATCTGCCGCCAACAATGTCGCCTTCAGAGACCACGCAACAGCCAGGCTTGTTGGAACATCCCGCCGAAGCTTTTGCCTATTATCGACACGAGGGCGTGAGCAAAGTGGTGTGCGAGGAAAAGCACATGGGATCGCGCGCGGTGGTGATTGTTTGCCGAACTGAGGAGGCAGCGCGTGAACGCTTTGGCGTCGTGGGTGAGGGTATCGGCATCTGTTATACTCGCACGGGCCGCCACTTCTTTAACGACATGGCACTGGAAAAAGAATTTCTCACCCGCCTGCGTTTGGTGGTTGACGGGAGCGGATTGTGGGATGAACTGCAGACCGATTGGCTGTGCCTCGACTGCGAATTGATGCCCTGGTCGGCCAAAGCCATGGAATTGGTGCGCCAGCAATATGCAGCGGTGGGTGCTTCATCACAGGCCGCGCTGGCCGAGACGGTAAAAGTATTAAAACAAACTGCCAAGGACAATTCCGCTATCCAACCATTGCTTGACCGCTATCAAACGCGTGCTATAATGGCAAGCCAATATGTGAAAGCTTATCGCCACTATTGTTGGCCGGTGAATTCTCTGGCTGACTTTAAGCTTGCGCCGTTCCATTGGCTGGCGAGTCAGGATGCAGTGCATAATGACAAAGATCATATTTGGCACATGACCATGCTGGCCCGTCTGTGCCATGACCCGCTATTACTTGCGACGCCTTACAAAGTGATTGACGTGACCGATCCGGGCAGTCAGGCCGAGGCCGTGGCGTGGTGGGAGACATTGACGGATCACGGCGGCGAGGGAATGGTGGTCAAACCGCTTACGTTTGTGGCCAAAGGGCGGCGCGGGTTGATTCAACCAGCGATGAAGTGCCGGGGACGCGAATACCTCCGCATCATCTACGGCCCGGAATACACTGCGCCAGAACACCTCGCGAGGTTGCGGGTGCGTCGCCTGGCCGGAAAACGCTCGCTGGCCCTGCGCGAATTCGCTTTAGGGATGGAAGCGCTCGAACGGTTTTCACGCCGTGAGCCGCTCTATCGCGTGCATGAGTGCGTGTTCGGCGTACTGGCGCTGGAAAGTGAGCCGGTAGATCCGAGATTATGAGCGCAGCCCAACAGGGCGTACTGGGTTATCTCATTTATCCTTTTCTGTTCCTGACACCATAATCAAAACTTGCATTTCTTGTCTCGTGTGGTATTTAAAAAAGGACTGGATATTGTGCTTTTCTATCGCTTATATTATTGAGAAAATAAGTAGAGAGAATGATGGTCGAGTTGTCTGTGTTGTAAATCTGGTCAGATGATAAGCGAATTATTACAAGTATGGCACAATTTCTTAGGAAATATTCAGCTTTAATTCTATTCTGCAGCCTCCTCTCTTGCAGCCGCCCCACCGCCTGGCTCGAGCAGTGGCGCAGCATGGAACTGCCCGGCCGGCTAAGGATCGATTTCCCCCTCGATGACAGCCTCTTCCCGCCCGAGATTGCACCGACGACCGTGCGCTGGCGCGATGCGGCGGCGGCACAGTGGTTCATCGTCATTTCTACGTCAAAAAAAGATGTCATCCATTCGACGCTGACGAAAGATCGATTCTGGCAGCCGGATTCCGTCCTGTGGCAGGAGATGAAAACCGCCGGCCTGGCCCAACCGGTGACCATCTCGGTTCTGGGCCTTGACCGCACGGGCATCATCTCCGGCGCTGAGTGCTCGATTCGCACATCGCCCGACAGCGTCGGTGCAGCGATCTTTTATCGCGCCGTGATTTTGCCCTTCATCGATGCGGTGCACCATTTCGATCGGATCCGCTGGCACCTGGGCGACATCTCGTCGCCGCGCAAATCGCCCGTTCTGATGGAAAAACTGCCGCTGTGCGGCAACTGCCACTCCTTCAGCCACGATGGCGAAACCCTGGCCATGGACATCGATTACGCCAATGACAAGGGATCCTACGTCATCAAGGAGATTGCGCCGCAGACGGTGCTGACACCGGACGATATCATCACCTGGAGCAGCTACAGACCGCAGGACCGCCAACAGACCTACGGGCTGCTGTCGCAGATCTCGCCGAACGGCCGCTATATCGCCAGCACGGTCAAGGATCGCTCCATTTTTGTCGCCACGCCGGGTTTGCGATACTCGCAGCTCTTTTTCCCCATCAAGGGCATCATCGTCATCTATGATCGGGAGACCGGACAGTTCTTCTCCCTCCCCGGCGCCGATGATCCGCGCTATGTGCAGAGCAATCCGAGCTGGAGTCCGGACGGCCAATGGCTCTATTTTGCCAGGACGACGGCCTATGTGCCCGAGTCGGTCGCGCAGTCCAAAGAGGTGCTGCTGCCGACCGAGCTGGCGCAGGAGTTCATCGACGGCGAACGGGAGTTCAAATACGATATCTATCGGATTCCTTTCAATGACGGCAGAGGCGGGGTGGCCGAACCGCTGCGCGGCGCATCGGGCAACGGTAAGAGCAATTTCTTTCCGCGCATCTCGCCCGACGGCAGACACCTGGTCTTTTGTCAGGCTGACAATTTCATGCTGCTGCAGCCGGACAGCAAGCTCTACATCCTGCCGCCCGAGGGCGGCGAGCCGCGACTCCTCGACTGCAACACCGACTCGATGAATTCCTGGCATGCCTGGTCACCGAACAGCCGCTGGCTCGTCTTTTCGTCGAAAATACGTGGCGCCTACACCGATCTGCTCCTCGCCCACATCGATGCGTCCGGCAATGCCTCGGCGCCCATCCTGCTGGAGAATTTGTCACACGACAATTATGCGGTGAATATTCCTGAATTTGTCAATTTGCGCGGATCATGGACGAAAATTGTCGACGAGTTCTCGCAGCAGGCGCATTACTATTTCACCGTCGCGCGCAGCGCGGCGGGCAATGGCAAGCTGGCGGAGGCCATCGAGAATTTCGATCGCGCCATCGCCCTGGATCCGACCTATGCAAAATCCTATGTCTACAAGGGTCACATCTATTTCGCCAACGACGAGTTCGAAAAAGCGTTGGCGGCGTATGAGAATGCCGTCAAGTACATCAATGATGACGACAAGCTGTTTCTCAACCTCGGCACAACGTTCTACAAGTTGCGGCAGTATGAAAAAGCGATTGCAGCATTCGATCGCTCGATCAATCTCGATGACCAGAGCGCGGATGCCTTTTTC
>JAFGJB010000090.1 GCA_016929295.1 Candidatus Zhuqueibacterota bacterium
AGGAAATTGACCACCTCGATGACAAAGCAGTCGGCGTAACCGATGCCGTGGCCGACCGGCCACGGTCCGCCGCTGTAGGGGTGGACGTTTTCCGTCGCGTTGATGCGGGTAAAGCCCTGCTGGTGCGCCGGCGCGGTGCGATCGTAGAAATAGAGGTAATTCTGATCTTCAAAGTCCCAGTAGAGGGATCCTTTTTCACCGTTGATTTCAATGCAATTGTTGTTCTTGCGTCCTGTTGCCAGGCGGGTGGCTTCAAAACAGCCGGCTGCGCCATTATCAAAAGTGCAGAGAAACTGCGCCACATCATCGACCGTCACCTGGCCTTTTTCGCCCTTTGGCTCGTTCGATTTGAGTGGTCGTTCCGGCACCATGGTCTGCAGATGGCCGACGATCTCTACGAACTCGAGGCCGGTGATGAAGCGCGTCGCGTCGATCGAATGGGCGCAGATATCGCCGAGCGAGCCGGAGCCGGCCAGTTTTTTATCGAATCGCCACACCATGGCGAAATCGGGATCGACGATCCAGTCCTGCGCATAGCGCGCGTGCACGTGATAGATGCGGCCGATTCTGCCTTCATCGACGAGCTGCCTGGCGAGCGCCTGCGACGGCGTTGAGCGATAGGAATAGCCGCAGCAGTGCCGCACGCCGGCTTTGTCGGCGGCGTCGGCCATTTCAACAGCATCCGCCAGCGTGTTGGCGAGCGGTTTTTCGCACAGGACGTGTTTGCCGTTCTTCACCGCGCTGAGCACCATGGGTTTATGCAGGAATCCCGGCGACGCCACGCTGATGAGATCGATGTCATCTCGCGCACAGAGCTTTTCGTAATCGGTCTCGATACTTTGCCAGCCGAACTTGGCGGCAAATTCGCGCAGATTTTCTTCCGTGTCTTTGGCGCAGACGGCGGTCATGTCGATGGTGCACGGCATATCATACCAGATGCCGGCGTTGCGAAAGGCGTTCGAGTGCGCCAAACCCATGAACTGATGGCCGATGAGTCCGACGCGGATGGTAGGTTTCTCCTGTTGGGAGGTCGTTTTTTTGTCGTACATGCTGGGCTCCTTTGCTGCTTATTCTATTTAATCTAATTCTGAGCAGAGCTGTCAGCTATTAGCTGCAAGCTATAAGCTGTAGGCTGTAAGCTATAAAGCTGATCGCTGAAAGCTGACGGCTGATTGCTCTGTCTATGTCTAAATAAAAGCCATGAATAAGACTCCTTTTTAGCGACAGCTGCGACCTAGCTGTCAGCGACCTGTTTTTGAAGCCGTTCTACACGTTCCTGCACTTCGAGCAGCAGTGGACTCCCCGGATCAGCATTTTGCCAATAGAGCAGAAAACGTTCACATTGCGCGAGGGCTTTATCCTTGTCGCCCATTTTTTCATAAATTTCTGCCAAAAGGGCGAGCGATTTCATGTAGTAAATGCCAATATTGACACGTGCTAAAAGACGTCTGGTTTCGAGAGCCAATAGACAGATGTGCAGTGCCTCAACCAATTTATTCTCCTCGAGCAGCAGACGAGCACTTTTATGATAATAATTGATTCCACCATCATCAATATTAATTGGATGGTTTTCAACCTGTGTGATCAATCGTTGCGAGGCTTGCTGAAAATTTTGTTGGGCGATCAAATAGTCAATTTCCAGATCTGACCATAGTTCGTTTGAAAGTGTGTGAGCCCTTGCCATCCATGCTTCGGCTGTTAAAAAATTTTCCCGACTGATTGCGAGACTCGCCTGCCAATAAATATAGATATGGGATTCGTCGAGATAACTCTGCGGCGCCATTTTTGCCAAATAGTCCATTTCAATATCGATGAGATTTAGTCGCCCCAGTTCAAAATAGAGTTCGCTGAGTTCATGGCTTATTCTGATAACAACGACTGTTTCCTCAAGTTCTTCAAAAATACTTTTTGCTTTTCCATATGACTCGATACTCTCTGTAAATCGCCCCATAAATACGTATAATCTTGCCAGGCGATAATACCACCGCACACGGGCGAGTTGTTTCATCGGCATGGACATGGCCGTTTTGATCGTCTTTTCGGCTTCCGCCAATTTTGCCTGCAACACCAGCACCTCGGCCAAAATCTCGGACGCATCCTGATTCTGCGGATCATAAACCAGCGCTTTTTTTAAATTCTCCTCCGCTTCTTGTGCATGTCCCAGCATGTGATGTGATCGTCCCACCCATTCATAGGCGGATGTGATGCCGTTTAAATCGCCACTATCGAGGATGAGCTGGAGCTGCTTTTCGGCGTGATGGAGGGTTTTGTCAAAGTCGCCTTTCCAGTGATAGAGATCGGCCAGGTTATTATGAGCGGCAATATGGGTCGAATTGATTTTTAAAAGTCGCAGCCCAAAATCAATAGCGCGATCGTATTCATCCAGTTTTTCGCACGCCAACATGGCGCCAAGATAGCCATCGATCACATGCGGGTACTGAGACACCAGTCTTTCAAATTGCGCCAGCATTGCTTCCGATTCGTCCCGGCTATAATACTGGAAACCGCGGACGAGCATCTTCTCCCAGGCGGTGAGCTGTTCAAAATTATAAAGGCTTTTTTGAAAACAGGCAGCCGATTCCTGCTGCCGATCAACCCAGTTGCACAGAAGGCCGAGAAGGCAGTAAGCATAGGAAAACGATGTATCCATTTCCACGGCGATCTGCAAATTCTCGATGGCGCTGCTGCTATGGTATCGCCACCAGGCTTTTCTTCCTTTGATGAAATAGTGATAGGCCTCGGCGGAATGGGTCGTCACGTCAATAGAATCGGGCAGTGCGGCGATAGCGTCTGGCGTGGATGTGAAACTGGCCTGCCATTGTCGCGCGCCGAAAACGGATAAGACGAATATAATCGCCAGCATGATGGGCAAAATGAGCCATTTGACGATCCGATCTCTGCGGCGGGAGGTGACAGCCGTTTTGTCGCCGTAGAGCGCATTGGTTGGCTGCAATCGTCCTTTCAACCGGCTCACATCCTCCAGCAGCGCATTAACCGACTGATATCGTAAATCGGGGTCGTTTCGCAGGCACAAATTCAAAATCGGCAACCAGCCATGTGAAATGCCCGCCTTCGTCGCCGCCGGCTTGACGTCATCGAAACTGGCGATTCGTTCGAGCACCTCCCGCTGATTTGCGCCGTCGAATAACCTGACGCCAGATAAGAGCTCATAAAGCATGGCGCCGATGGAAAAAATATCGGCACGAAAATCGACCGGCGTTTTTTTGACCTGTTCCGGCGACATGTAGGAGATGGTACCCATCATGCCGGACAGTGTGGTCACCATCAAACCGGGTGAAAAAACTGGCTCGAACGATTTATCCGGAAAGGTACCGGATGGCGCAAAGGCGGTTTTTATCTCTGCCGCCTCGGCAGCTAGCTTTGCCAGGCCAAAATCGGTAATCTTAACGTGTGGCGGCTCGGTTACCACCAGAATGTTGTCCGGTTTGATGTCGCGATGTACGATGCCGGCTTCATGCGCCAGGCCGAATGGGGGGCAGATTTGTTCAATGATCCAGGCGACGTCCCACTCTGACAGGCGGCCTTGTTGATGCAGAATATCCCGCAGGGTGAGTCCGTCAATGTATTCCATGACGATGAAATGATGCGGCGGCACGATTTTGACATCGTAAATGGTGCAGATATTGGGATGGTTGATCGCGGACGCGGCGACAGCTTCGAGCTGGAAGCGTGCCAACGCTTTTTCATTTTCAATGAGTGCCGGGGAGAGGAATTTGAGCGCCACCGCGCGCTGCAGCCGCAGGTCGAGGGCTTTGTAGACCTGGCCCATGCCGCCCTCGCCGATCTGTTCGAGGA
>JAFGJB010000003.1 GCA_016929295.1 Candidatus Zhuqueibacterota bacterium
CAGTCCGAGCAGCGAAACCAACGCCGGACGCGCCATTCTCGCCGCCACTCCCGATACGCCCGGCAGTCTGGGCATCGCCATCTCCGAGGCCATTGAGGCGGCGGTCACCGATGAGAAGGGCGAAACCCGCTATTCTCTCGGCAGCGTGCTCAACCACGTCATGCTGCACCAAACGATCATCGGCCAGGAAGCGAAAAAGCAGCTCGAATTGGCCGGTGAGAAAAAGGTCGATGTCGTTATTGGTTGCGCCGGCGGTGGGTCCAACTTTGCCGGCCTGGCGTTCCCGTTTGTGCTGGACAAGATCAACGGCGCTGACATCACCATCATTCCGGTCGAGCCAACGTCCTGCCCGACCATGACGCGGGCGCCATTCGCCTACGACCACGGCGATGTGGCCAAAATGACGCCGCTGCTGCCGATGTATTCGCTCGGCCACGCCTTTGTGCCGCCGCCGATCCATGCCGGCGGTCTGCGCTATCACGGCATGGCGCCGCTCGTCAGTCACGCCATCAAACTGGGACTCCTGCAGCCGCGCGCCGTTAACCAGCTCGCGTGTTATGATGCGGCGGTTAAATTTGCGCGCACTGAGGGCTTTATCTCCGCTCCCGAAACCAGTCACGCGATCGCCACAACGATTCAGGAAGCGCTGAAAGCGAAAGAGGAAGGCAAGGAAAAGGTCATCCTCTTCAACTGGAGCGGTCATGGCCTCATGGACCTCAAGGGCTATGAGATGTACTTTGCCGGTCAATTGACCGACTATCCGTTGCCGGAGGAAGAGATCACCAAATCCACGCAGGTTTTCGCGGACTATCCGGTGCCGACGATTGCTTAATTGACCTATCAGTGGGGCGCCGGCGGGCGCCCCCTCCTTTTTTCGGAGTCTATCATGATTACCAAGTACGACGATCTCGACATACGCTGCCCGCAGTTGGGGCACCCCCTCAATTTTTCATACTGTCGCTCAACGCACAACAATACACCGTGCCGCAATATATTGAATTGCTGGTTTCAGCGGCTGCCGGTTGAACGATTTGTTCAGGATCATTTTCCCGCCGGCACCATAGAAAAATTGACGACGCCGCCCAGACCGAAATTACAGAGCCTGGTCGAGTTGATCGAAAAAGCGCAGGCGGCGAAAAAGAATGGCGTCATTCCCTGTCATGATATGAAACAGTAGCGGATATCTCCACTCATCTGCGACGATCATTTCACTTTTTTAACGGGCAGCATATGAGATGCATTTATTTTTTATTGTTTTCGTGTCTTGGATTGGCGTGCTCTCTTGTCAACCATTATGACCTAGTCATCTATGGCGGCACCTCCGCCGGTGTGACGGCAGCCATTCAGGCGCAGCAAATGGGGAAAAAGGTCGTGCTCATCGAACCGGGCGACCATATTGGCGGCATGACCTCGGGCGGACTGGGTCAGACCGATTCGGGTGACAAGGCGGTCATCGGTGGATTGGCGCGCGAATTTTACCAGCGATTGAAAAACTATTATGCGGATGCGGCCGTATGGATTCATGACGTGCCGGAGGATTGCGACTGGTACGATGCGCAGGAGGATGCCATCTGGCGATTTGAACCGCATGTCGGCGAGGCGATCCTCAAAGAGATGCTGAAAAATATATCGGTCGTCTATGCGGAACAGCTCGATTTGGTGAAGGGCGTCCATGTTCAGCATGGCCGCATCCACTCGATCACCATGGAGAGCGGCCGGACGTTTCATGGCGCCATGTTCATCGATGCGACCTACGAGGGCGATTTGATGGCAAAAGCCGGCGTCAGCTATATGGTCGGGCGTGAATCGAATGCTGCCTATGCTGAGACGCTGAACGGCGTGCAAATCGGCAATGCCGTCTATCATCAATTCGATGTGAACGTCGATCCATACATCATCGCGGGCGATCCGGCGAGCGGACTGCTGCCGGGCGTGCACGGCGACCAGCCGGGAGAGAACGGCGAGAGTGATGATCGGGTGCAGGCCTACTGTTTTCGCATGTGTCTGACGACCGTCGAGGAGAAGATTCCCTTTGAAAAACCGGCCGAATATGATTCGCTGCGCTACGAGCTGCTGCTACGCCAGTTTGAGGCCGGCGAGACCAGGGTGCCGCTGCATCATGGCATGTTGCCGAACCGGAAAACCGACACCAACAACAATCACGGCTTCTCCACCGACAACATCAACATGAATTACGACTATGCCGATGCGGATTATGCAACGCGACAACGCATCGTCGATGAACATGAACTCTATCAAAAAGGTCTCATGTGGACGCTGGCCAATCATCCGCGCGTACCCGTCCACATTCGACAGGAGGTGTCGCGCTGGGGTTTGGCCAAAGATGAATTCATCGATAATGGCGGCTGGCCGCATCAGATCTACATCCGCGAAGCACGGCGCATGGTCAGCGACTATGTCATGACCGAACACGACTGCAGGCGGTCGCGACGGTGTGATGATCCGATCGGCCTCGGTTCCTACAACATGGATTCGCACAATTGTCAGCGTTACGTCGATGCGGACGGCTACGTCCGCAACGAAGGCGACGTGCAGGTGTCGCCCGGCGGCGCCTATCTGATCAGCTATCGATCCATTGTGCCGAAAAAGGGGGAAATCGATAATCTGTTTGTGCCGGTCTGTCTCTCCGCGTCGCACATCGCCTACGGTTCCATACGCATGGAGCCGGTGTTCATGATCCTCGGGCAATCGGCAGCCGCGGCGGCGGCGATCGCCATCGATCTGGGCGCAGCGGTGCAGGACGTACCATATGATCGGCTGCGCGGCGTTTTGCTGCGCGACAAGCAGGTTATCGATGTGCCGAAATAGATATGAGCAAACTTGCCTGGTTGACCGACATCCATCTTGATTTTCTCAATCTGGCCGAGATTCAGGCGTTTGCCGAAGAGGCCCTCGAGTCGGAGCCGGACGCCTTTTTGGTCGGCGGCGACATCAGCATTGCGCCGCTCTTGCGAACGCATCTGCTGCTGCTCGACCACTACTGGCAGCGTCCGCTCTATTTTGTTCTGGGAAACCACGATTACTATCGAGGCTCGGTCGACGCCATTCGCCGTGAGCTGCCGGCCTTCCTGCAGCAGCACCCGAATTTGAAATGGTTGCCAAGCGAAGGCGTCGTGGCGTTGTCGCCTGCAACCGCACTCATCGGTCATGGTCTGTGGGCGGATGGACGACTCGGATTGGCGGAGAAATCGGCCATCCGTCTCAGTGATTATGTCCTGATCGAAGAGCTGAAAGACAAGGCTCAAAAAGAGCTTTATCAAACCCTGAACGAGCTTGGCGATCGCGCTGCACTTGAATTTGAGCCGATCTTGCGCGCCGCGGCGAAAAAATATGAGCACATCTACGCCCTCACCCATATCGCTCCCTTCACAGAAGCGTCCTGGCACAAACACCAGATCAGCGATTCGCAGTTTCTGCCGCATTTTTCCTGTCATGCTGTCGGCGAGATGATACGGCGCGTCATGTCCGACCATCCTGCCACCCTGCTCACAATCCTCTGCGGCCATACTCATAGTGAAGGAGAGGTTTGGATCACCGATAATATTTTCGTCAAGACCGGCAAGGCGCGCTACGGGAGTCCGCAGGTGCAGGAGATCCTTCACATTGAGGTAGAATGATTTTGTCCGCCATTATTTTTCTTTTTATGAACGTTGGCGAGCCTGATGGACAAAGTTGTTGAGAAGAAAAAACGGAAAAACGTCAGTTACAGGCGGTAAAAACTTGAAGAACCTAATAAAAAAGCACGCACCTCTCTGAAGATTGCCCAGAATATCCATTCTGGGCGGGTAATTTAGTTGGGACATCTGTCCCAATCGGACGTATGTCCGAATCCATTTCCCGTCCGGTAC
>JAFGJB010000091.1 GCA_016929295.1 Candidatus Zhuqueibacterota bacterium
TGTGACGGTAATCAAAATTATTGGGGATTTGATGACATCACCGCCTGGTTCAAGATTTTGTGGGATGACGACCATGTCTATTTTGCCTTGAAAAAGATAGATAATGAGTACAAGTACGATGCAACTCACATGACAAGTCTTGGCAATATCTGGAATGATGATGCTTACCAGATTATCCTCGATGCCAATGCGCCGGATGATTTGAACGGACCAATGCCATCGGCAGAAATAGGCCTGGCGTTGTTAGATTACACTGAGACGGCCTATACCTCGTGGCGTAACACAAACGGCGATCCACTAGCGTTAGCAGATGGGAATGGTGTATCAGCCATTGAAGCTTGTGATGGAAAAGCTTTTTTTGCGACGCAAACTGAAGGCGAGGATGGCAGTTATACGGAAGTCATGGAAGTCGCTTTTGTAAAATGGGGTGAAATTGTCGCTGACGAAGCACAAATGATGTCAATTGAGGCGAATGATCTTGATGAAGATCATACCGTTGATGCCTTGCAATGGTCTCGTGGTATCTTTCATGGCAAATTACCGGAGAGATACGCCAGCATCCTGTACAGCTCATCAGAACCATCAGCGGTTGCAGATAAACAACCAGCCATGCCGGTTGAATTCACTTTGCAGCAAAATTACCCGAATCCATTCAATCCGACAACAACGATCTCATATACTGTTAACAAAATTGGCGAGGTTGAATTAAATATTTATGACTTGTTAGGGCACAAAGTAGCGACGCTGGTGGACGAGGTGAAAAATGCCGGCAGCTATCAAGCGACATTTGATTCTCAAGATTTGCCGTCAGGCATCTACATCTATACTCTGAAATCAGCTCAATCTGTATTGAGCAAAAAAATGGTTTTGATGCGCTAGGTCAAACTCGCATCTTTTCGTTTTCAGCTGGCCAGAAAACCAAAGCATCGAATTTTGTGGATCGGATGACAGCAGACATTTTTTTGGCCTCGATATGGCTTTCATACAACGATCTGGCCTGGACGAATAGCCTTGACAAAGCTGACAAGCATCATTAGTTTTCATTAATCTCTTCGACTGGTCATCTGACCACGGGGCCAAGAGAGGGTCATCAATCTATCGATGAGGAAAGGAGGAAAGAAGCATGAAACTCAGTGCACCTAAAAGTGTCACATTCATAATTGCTCTGGTTCTCGCAGTACTTGGAATCCTGGCTTCACAAGGGATCATCATCGCACGGTCGGGTTGGGCTGTCGGACTGCTGGTGGCCGGTTTTGTCGTCCTGGCCATCGGAAATATGGTGAAAGGTCTCTAGCGTATCGATCGGAGGGCGGACTGTCGCTCAATAGAGTGGTCGGCCCCGCTGCATAGCAGTTCGTCCCTCTTTTAGATCGCTGTCAAGATCGAGTTGTCGAATCTAGACCGGGCTACGGGCTCCCGGCGCGCATGGGTATTGTCTGCTGGGCGATCCCAACCAGTACAGGCGACTGGGATTCAAGGACTGAATTCATCTACCCCTTGGATATCTCGGCTTTCTTGCGTAGATTGCCGGCATGAAAATCATTCTCAAAAACAAACGCGACGACTCTCTGCGTCGTCACCATCCTTGGCTGTTCTCCGGCGCCATCCACAAGATCGAGGGACAACCGCAAGCCGGCGAGACCGTCGACATCCATGCGGCGAACGGCGACTGGCTGGCGCGCGGCGCCTGGTCGCCTCATTCGCAGATCCGCGCCCGCGTCTGGACGTTTGCGCCGGACGAGGCGATAGACGAGGCGTTCCTGCAGAGACGACTGCGCGCAGCTCTGGCGCTGCGCGAGCAGCTGCTCGAGCGAACCTCGGCCTGTCGGCTGGTGAACTCTGAATCCGATGGCCTGCCCGGCTTGATCATCGACCGCTACGACGATTTCGCCGTCTGTCAGTTCACCTCCTGCGGCGTCGAGCTGTGGCGAGAAGCGATCATCCGACAGCTCACCTCGCTGGCGCCTTTTACAGGCGTCTACGAGCGCTCGGATGGCAAATCGCGCGAAAAAGAAGGATTGCCGCTCCGCAGCGGCGCCCTCGCGGGCGCCGCACCGCCGGATCTCGTCGCAGTGCGAGAAGACGACTCTCATTTCTATGTGGACATTAAAAACGGCCACAAGACCGGCTTTTATCTGGACCAGCGCGACAATCGTACAGCGTTGATGCCATATTGCGAGGGCGCCGAGGTGCTTAACTGTTTCTCCTATACGGGCGGCTTTGCCATCGCTGCCCTGCGCGCCGGGGCCAAGAGCATCATCAATGTCGACACCTCCCAAGCCGCCCTCGATCTTGCGGCGCGCAACGCCGAGCTGAATGGCTTTGCAGGAGCCAGCATGGACAATATCGCCGGTGATGTCTTTAAGGTGTTGCGGCAGATGCGCGAGCAAAAGCGCCAGTTTGACGTCATCATCCTCGATCCGCCCAAATTCGCCGAGGCGGCGGCGCAGGTCAAGGCCGCGGCGCGCGGCTATAAAGACATCAACATCCTCGCCATGCAGCTATTGCGGCCCGGCGGCCGGCTGTTCACCTTCTCCTGTTCGGGACACGTGTCGCAGCCGCTGTTCCAAAAGATCGTCGCCGATGCGGCGCTGGATGCGGGACGAGACGTGTACATCATCAAGCACCTGGCGCAGGCCGAGGATCATCCGATTTTGACATCATTTCCGGAGGGATGGTACTTGAAGGGCTTGATCTGCAAGGTGATGTGAGCCAGTTGCCGGTCACCTCCCTCGGTGCTTGGCAAGTTCAATGCACATCATCTTCCTCTCCACCGAAGGAGGGCATTAAAAATCATTGCCTCTGTCGAAGGGAAATCAATGGGCGGGATTACTGCGGAGCTGATCGAAAATTATATCGATGAAAGAAAAGAGCTGTTGATTCATCTCTCAGAAAGCGAAAATCTAATAGAGATAATAAAAATGTCCGAATTTTCATTTTCAGAATGCGACAATGAAGAGGACGAAATCTACAATAACATGCTGCCTGTAAACCACTTGCCAGGCACCTCGAAAGGCGCCTGGCAGCTTTAGGTCTGTTCAATGTGGAACAGTTCGCGCAGTGATGTCGACTGCGGGCTCGCATCCTCATTCGTCGGCATGAGCGGCGCCATGTGCGTCCACCATTTTCGACACACCTCGGTTTCGGCAATCCGATCCCACTGCTCCTCGGAGTCGATTTCAGCGTAGGCGAACAGCGCGTTCGTCTCTTCATCGAGGAAAATGGAATAGGAGCGCACGCCGTGCGCCAGTAATGTCCGCTGCAATTCCGGCCAGATGGGATTGTGGCGGGCCTCATACTCTTTTTCAGCGCCTCGGAGCACCGACATTTTAAAGGCGATTCGTTTCATCTAGTCGAGCGGTAAAAGTTCAATCTTGCGGAATTCGGTCGGATGACTCTCCGCCTGTATGGCGATATACCCTTCGCTGATGATCAAAGCGCCATCCTTGATCAGTTTTTGCGCATCCGCATCGCGCTCATCATATTGCGGCTTTTCATAGGATAA
>JAFGJB010000092.1 GCA_016929295.1 Candidatus Zhuqueibacterota bacterium
AATTTTGCCGGCTATCGACGCTATCGTTTCGATTATTTTGAGAATCAAATTCGCGCCATCCTGCCGCAGGCCATTCGACGGCCGGTCTTTGGCAGCCTGGGTCATCTTTATCCCAAAGCGGACTGGTTGCCCAGGATATTCCGAGCCAAAACCCTGTTCGTCAATCTGTCGTTAGCGGGCGAGCGGGCTTATTATAATAGTATGAGCTGGTTTAAAGCAGCGATGAAATCATCCCTCTATAGTGAGGGGCTGAAAAGGGAGCTCGCTGACTATGATTCCTTTTCGGTATTTCAAACGCACTTTGACCGGGCAAAGGATTGGGATGCTCTGGCGCGAATTCAATATGTGGACATAAAAACCTATCTGGTCGACGATATTTTAACCAAAGTGGATCGCGCCAGTATGGCGCACGCCCTGGAAGTCCGCGTGCCGCTGCTGGATCACCATTTCATGGCATACGCCGCCTCACTGCCATCGGATGTCAAGTTGCGCTCAGGGGAAAGCAAATATATCTTGAAAAAGTCCCTCAGCGGCATCGTCCCGGATGATATTTTGTACCGCCCCAAGCAGGGCTTTTCCATTCCGTTGGCAAAATGGTTGCGGACAAATCTGCAACCTCTCTTCGAGGAACAGGTGCTGGCGCGGGACTCCTTTGTGGCAAATCTGTTCAACCTGCCGCACGTCAAACTCATGTGGAATCAACATCAACACGGTGTCAGAGATTACGCTTCTCACATGTGGGCGCTGCTGATGCTCGAGAGCTGGGCAAAAAAATTCCTGCACTAAAGATGACAGCTGATTGTGATGTGAGATCAGGCGCACGATGAAAATCCTTGTCTTCACCTCTCTGTTTCCCAACAATGTGTCGCCGAATCATGGCATCTTCATCCGAGAACGCGTCACGCGGGTGGCGCAGCACGGCGCGTGCGAGGTCAAAGTTGTGGCGCCGGCGCCCTACTACCCGCCGATCAGATTGGGTTCGCGATATTCGTTCGCCCGCATCTCCCACCACGAGCGTCAAGATGATCTCGAAGTCTTTCATCCGCGCTTTTTCATGACGCCCAAAGTCGGCATGGCAACCTATGCCTGGACCATGTATCGATCGCTGGTGCCGGCCATCAAAAAAATAGCCGACCAGTTTAATTTCGATCTCATCGATGCGCACTATATGTATCCTGACTGTGCGGCCGCCGTCATGCTTGGCCGCTATTTTGGCAAACCGGTCGTCGTCTCTGCGCGCGGGAGCGACATCAACCTGTTCTCACAGTTCCCCCTCATCAGGCGACTCATGCGGCACACCCTGCATCGCGCCGACCGGATCATCGCCGTCAGCGGCGCCTTGCGGCAGGCGATGATCGACATGGGCGTCGACGACGATGAAATAGCCGTCATTCCAAATGGCGTCGATGCGAGCACGTTTCATCCCCTTGACAGAAGCGCGGCCCGCGCACAGCTGCAACTGCCGAGCGGAAAGATAGTTTTGTCCGTGGGCGCACTGCGGCCATTGAAGGGCTTTGATATCATCATCAAAGCGTGGCGACAGCTGATGGACAGATGGAACGGCGACGCTCTGCATCTGCTCATCGCCGGCGAGGGCGAGTCCCGGCAAGAGCTGCTGGCTCTCATTCGCGAGCTGTCTCTTGAAGAGCACGTCCGACTCATCGGCGCCATGCCGCACAACGAGTTGAATCTCTATTACAACGCGGCAGATCTTTTTTGTCTGGCCAGCAGTCGCGAAGGGTGGCCGAACGTCCTCATGGAAGCGCTGGCCTGCGGCACACCCGTCGTCGCCACAAAAGTGGGCGGCATCCCCGAGATCATCACCTCGCCGGAACTCGGCCTTTTTGCTGCCAGGACGCCGAGAGATTTTAGCGATGTCCTTGAAAAAGCGTTGCACAAAGAATGGCATCGCGAGGTGCTCGTCGAATACGCGCAGACGATGACGTGGGAACGAACTGCTGCGCAGGTGGTCAGTTTGTTCGAGTCCGTAGTGAAATAATACTTTTATTAATGGTCGAGATGAAATAAATTGCGCTGTGAACATAACGGCGAACTGTTTAAGATGATGGGAGGTGGTACAATGAACATCAGTGTATTTGGTATGGGTTATGTCGGCTGTGTTTCAGCGGCCTGTCTGGCCTCGAACGGCCATCATGTGATCGGCGTCGATGTCAATCCCGACAAGGTGAAGCTCATCAACCAGGGGATTTCTCCGGTTGTAGAAGAGGATATTCTCGACATGATTCAGCTTGTTTCCAGGACCGGAGCGCTGCGGGCGGTGGCGAGCGCGACGGAGGCGATTCTCAATACGGATATCAGCCTGGTGACCGTCGGGACGCCCAGCGACAATCGAGGCGGCTTGTCCATTCAGTATCTGCGAGCTGTGAGCCAGGAAATCGGCAGAGCTCTGAAAGAGAAAGATACGCAACACGTCATCGTCTTTCGCAGCACCATGGTCCCCGGTACAACCGAGGATGTTCTGACGCCAATCCTCGAGGCGGAGTCGGGGAAGACATGCAACAGAGATTTCTCGGTCTGCTACAATCCTGAATTTCTTCGCGAGGGCTCCAGCATAAAGGACTATTACCATCCGCCCTTCACCATCATCGGCACACCGGACGTGCATGTCTATCAACTGCTGGTGAATATGTACAGCCATGTCAATGCCCATTTTGAGCAATCGACCAT
>JAFGJB010000093.1 GCA_016929295.1 Candidatus Zhuqueibacterota bacterium
ACATGAACCTCTTTGCCGGAAATTGCTTTGAATAAATGCAGTTGCTTCGTATTTTCGTTCATAGCTGTTGCTCTCACTTTGTTTTTTTATGATCTTTTTGGTAAATGATTATAAAAAATAAAGTTAAGAGAGACAGCAGCTATTTTTGTGAATTATTCAGGTTAAATGAGGGGAGTACGCCATGGTTCGTCTTGTGCTCATTTTAATCATTTGCGGGACATTTGGCTCGTCGTCTGCTGGATCTTTCAAAGATATCAAGATCAACGAATTCATGGCATCCAATATTCACACGCAGCTCAATCCTGACTATTCTGATTTTGTCGATTGGATTGAGCTTTATAACAGCGGTGATGATCCTGTACTGCTTGGTGATTTATTCATCACTGATGATTTATACATGCCCACCAAATGGCCATTGCCTTCTGACGCTGTGATTCCGGCCAAAGGCTATTATATCATCTGGGCTGACGGACTGGGACATGAAAACCACGCCTCTTTCAAACTTGCCGAAAATGGCGAGCAGATCGCCCTCTATGAAATTGGCACTGTTATCGACAGCCTTACATATTCCAGCCAGCTGGGCGACATATCTTTTGGCCGTTTCCCTGATGGCGGTGCGCTCTGGTGTTTTTTTGCTGAACCCACCTTTCGCTCCGCCAATTTTGCCGCTGGTCAAACGACCAACGCCAGAACATCGTCGCCAGAATTTTCGTTAAGAGGAGGACTCTATTCGAGCAGTCAGAGCCTGGTACTTTCAGCGGAAGCCGGCGCAACCATTCGCTTCACCCAGGATGGTTCATTGCCATCCCCTCAATCCAGCTTATTCACCGATCCTCTCCTCCTCGAAACGACGACGGTGATTCGCGCACGAGCTTTCCATGATGACAAACTGCCAAGCACAACCGTGACTCACACTTTTGTCATCCATGAACCATCAACTCTGCCTGTCATTTGTATCACGACTCCCCCTGAATTTCTGTTTGATGAGGAGATTGGCATCACTATGGGAATCCCGGTCAGTGATGAATTGGGGGCGCCGCCGCCTTTTGATCCGGATGCCAATTTCTGGAACGACTGGGAGCGGCCAGTTCATATTGAGTATTACGAAACCGGTGGCGACTGTGGCTTGGCGCAGGACGCCGGCATCAAGATTTTTGGCGGACTGTTCGGCCGGCAAATCCGCCAGAAGGCGTTCACTCTTTTTGCACGCGACAAGTACGGAGATTCTGATTTTGATTATCCGCTCTTTCCGACAAAACCGATCAGCTCATGCAAACGCTTTCTGTTGCGTTGCTCCAGCAATGACTTTAATCGCACCTATATTCGCGATGCCATGATGAACACCCTGGTCGTTGGCCAAATGGATGTGGACTGGCAGGCGTACCAGCCGGCTCTCGTTTATATCAACGGCATTTTTTGGGGATTATATAACATTCGAGAAAAGACGAATGAATACTATGCAGAAAGTAATTACGATATTAATGTCGATAATGTTGAGCTGATCGAAGGGCCTGACAAAGTTGCCCATGGTGACAGCGCTCACTATCAAAGCCTGATCAATTATGTTAAGGCTAATGACCTCTCTCTGCCGCTAAATTATGCGTACGTTCAAACTCAAATGGATGTGACTGAGTTCATGAACTATTTCATCACCCAGCTCTACATACGCAACTATGATTGGCTGCACCAAAACATCAAATGCTGGCGTGAACACAGCAGCAATGGTATGTGGCGCTGGCTGCTTTATGACCTGGACTGGGGATTCAGCGGCGAGATCATGCAAGGCGTTGAGCAATACAAACATAACAGTGTCGAGTGGGCATTGATGCAGGGTGAAGCATCCATTCTCTTTCAGAGCCTCATGAGTAATCAGACTTTTAAGCAGGAATTTGTGCAGCGATTTGCCACGCATCTGAACTTGACGTTTCATCCGCAGCGCGTGCATCATATCATCAATACTACGGTACATGGGATCGCCCGGGAGATGCCGCGTCAGATTGACCGCTGGGGCGCCATCCGCAGTATGGCCTATTGGCAGGAGCAGCTGAATGTCTTGCACGAATTTGCTGAACTCAGGCCTCGCTATGTTTTCCAGCATCTTGAGCAAATACTGCATGGGAATCCAAAAGTTGAGCTCATTGCACAAGTCTCCGACTCGTCTGCTGGCTACATCACTGTGTACGATGCGCCCGGGCCTGTTCCCATGTTTGTTGGCATGTGGTTTAAAAACATCCCCATCGTCATCCGCGCACATGCCAACTATGGGTGGCGGTTTGTCCGATGGGAGGGAGACAATCTCTCCAATGAGGCGAAACTCTCTTTGAAATTGGATGATCATACTCTCTTACGCGCAGTATTCGAGCGTGATATTTCGCCATCGATAGTCATCAGCGAAATCCATTATAATCCGTCGGCAGAGCTGCAGGGAGAAGATGAGCTATTTGAATTTGTCGAGCTGGCAAATCGTAGTGACGAGACTATAGAGTTGTCGGGATATCGATTCACGCAGGGCATCGAATTCACCTTTCCGCAGAAAAGTTACCTAGAATCCAACGAACATATCATTATTGCCAAGACTCGGTCGACGTATGCGAACAATGGTTTTCAGGTATTTCAAATAGCGAAAGGTAATCTCGAGAATGCTGGTGAGGCCATTTGTCTGGAAGATGATCGCGGGGTGAGCATCGATTCAGTTCGATATGATGACAAATATCCCTGGCCGACCTCTGCTGATGGGGGTGGGCCATCTCTGGAATTAATAGATCTGTCAGCGGATAATAATAGTGCTTCCGCCTGGCAAAACAGCTCGAACATTGGCGGCACACCTGGGCATGGTTCGTATACAATGGTCACCGCACTTCATAAGCAGCCACAGCGATTCGAGCTTTATCCGCCCGAACCAAATCCCTTTAATTCACGGACGACCATTTCATTCGATTTGCCGACGACAGGCTGTATAAAATGCTGCATTTTCAATATTCGCGGGCAGTTAGTCGACACATTGGTCGATGATGTGCTGGAGGCGGGTCGGCATACCGTCGTATGGGAAGCGACCGAGCGTTCTTCTGGCGTCTATTTCATTAAAGTAAATTTTGCACAATATGAACAATGTTCAAAATGCTTGCAGATAAAGTAGTGCTCAAGTCATATTTGTCAATGCAATTTTTTATTATGCTGAATTCAATCAAGTATTATCTGGATGAGGATTGACAATGGACAACGCCTATAAGCGAATATCGCCCAAATATATGCTCGTGCTCTTTTTGAGCACACTCCTGGTCTCGTTGCTTTACTATTTGATCGCCCGATGGGTGAGTCCACAGCCGATGGAGCTCATCTCCTATGTCGTATTCACCATCATACTTGCAGTCATAATCACTGGCGCTTATCAGATTTTTTTCTGGGTGCAGCGCAACAACTATTTTTTCAAAACGCGATGCTTCAAGATCGGACTGGATGACAAAATCCCGTTTTACCCCATATGGATTTGGCCTTACAGTTTTTTCTATTACGTGATGATCGGTCTGGTCGTCGCGCGCATCTCTTCTCTCGAGGAAGGGGTTTACCTGATCTTCGGTGGACTGTTACTATTGTTTTTCCAGTCCCTGTTTTTCCTCCTCATGCCGGTGACTGTGCCGCCAGATTATCGACAGTATGACGCCAATACTCTATCGAGGAAATATCTCCGTTTCGTCCAGGGACTGGACAACGGCAGGAACTGTTTTCCCTCGATGCATTGCTCCGTCGCCACCTACGTGGGATTGCTCCTGGTCCCGGTGTTGGGCGTTTTTAGCTATCTCTTCATTGCCATCATATGCATCAGTTGTCTTTTTGTCAAGCAACACCAGATTATGGATATTGTTCCGGGCGTCCTGCTGGGGTGGCTTGTTTTTTCAATCGCTCCCATGGTCGGTTGAATCAGGGGATGGTGTTTTATTGTACCCAGAGGAGCCGAAATAGAAGCTTTCCCTTTGTTGCTCAATAGGTTTTATCCGCTTTCTTCCCTATCGTAAAAAGTCAAAATGCACTTGACATTTTATGCGAAATGGATTACTATAATCAAGGATGACTTGGCGCTGCAAACTGGTCACTGAAATCGCTCTAATCGCGGGGAGTATGCTGCAATTCCTTTTCTACAGCCGATTCTATCGACCAGGAAAAGAGCCAATGAAGATTTTGATTGGCAGTGAAATAGAGTGATGACTGATTTTTTTAAATTCCTTTTATCTAGGCAAGATTTTCTGAGGAGCGATTTGGGCTGAAGGATCAATGACCTCTCCGATTATAATTTCCAGGAGGAAAACTTGGTAAGATCGATAATCATCGTCGGAGCCGGGATGGGCGGTATGGCCGCCGGCATCTATGGGCAAATAAATGGCTACGAAACCAGGATTTACGAAATGCACACCAAGCCTGGCGGGCAATGCGTGTCGTGGCGCCGCAAAGGCTATACTTTCGATGCGTGCATTCACCATTTTTTCGGCTGTAAACCAGGCTCCAGTGTGTACCAAATGTGGCATGAGCTCGGCGCATTGCCCCGAGAACTGGTGACTCTCAAGGAATGCACTGCCGTCGCCTCGCCAGATGGGAAAATGTTCGTCGATTACTATGATCTCGAGAGGCTAAAAAAGACTCTGCTCAACTTGTCTCCAACAGATACAAAGATGATTGAGAAATACATTGAATTAATTAAAGTATTTGCCAAAGACAAAATGGACGATGCGTTGAGCAGCGGCTCACTCTGGAAAATGCTCTCGATATTCCCTTCGATGGTTTCGATCCGAAAGTGGATCAAGATGAATATGCGCACTTTTGCCGAACGATTCTCCGATCCGTTTCTTAGAAATGCATTTGCCCTGCTCATCTATGCAAATCCTGATGCCCCTCTTTTCTTTCATTTCATGCGGCATGCCGGCGGCATGAGTGATGACATCCAATGGCCAGTGGGTGGAGCGGCTGAATTCTCGAAATCCATCGAGAAGCGCTACTTGGCTTTGGGAGGAAAGATACTTTACAGCAGCAGGGTCGAAAAAATCCTGGTTGAGAACGACAGAGCTGTAGGGATCAGGCTCGTTGATGGGAGCGAGCACCGGGCGGATAGCATCATCTCGAACGCAGACGGACGCAAGACGATTCTCGATATGCTGGATGGCAAGTACATGAACGAGATTGTGCGTAACTACTGCGCTCCGCTCCAGGACGAGACCCCCTTTGCCATTGATGTTTTCCTCGGTGTCAACCGTGACCTTTCCGGTGAGCCTTCATCGTTAGTGCTATTGCTTGATCAGCCTGTGAAAATAGCTGACCACACCTATGAGAGCATAGAAACTCAGCTCTATGGCTTTGACAAAAGTATGGCGCCGGCAGGCAAGGGGACAATCAAAGTTGAGCTTCCGGCCAGCTATGCCTGCTGGAAAAAACTCTATCATGACGACAGAGAAAAATATAAACTGCAAAAACAAAAGGTTGCCGAACGAGTGATTGAGATTCTGGATAATCACTTCCGCGGCATAAAAAATCAGGTTGAGACTATCGATGTTTGCACGCTGATGACCTGGGAGCGTTATATGGGCGGAAGTCAGGGATGGTTTAATCTGCCGAACCGTAAGCTCGATTTCACGATGAGAGAAGATCGCTCAGACAAGAAATTCAAAACGACGCTGCCAGGACTGGACAATTTTTACTTTGTCGGAGCGTGGGCCTCTGCAATGGGTTCTTTAGCACATAATGCCAACTCGGGCAAGACAATAATCCGGCGGATCTGCGGGCATGACGGCGTGAAATTTAAAGCGCATCCATAGCTGGACAGGACTCTCCCTTGATGCTCGGGCTGCACGGACGTCGATTTTGATCCGCTATGGGTGAGTGTGCTGAGTAGTCTCTTTTTGTGTTGCCGAAGCGCTGCTCTCTGACGGCCTATCGGTATGATGATATCGTAAATTTTTATCGGGATGAAAACATTGGACATCGAGTCTCGTATACAGCGTTCGTCAGCGTTTCGTCTGCTGCGAGAGTCGATGCTTACCCAAGAAGAAAGATTGTTGTCTAAAACTTTTGGTGCACGATGGGATGAATACTGCAAAAATTTGAAAATACAATGACTGTAAAAAATGCGTTCGCCTGAGGGACAACAAATGAATGATGAGGAAAATTATGCGGACAAGACCGGCTACGTTCACAGAAATTGTCAAATCTCTCGCTGCTAACTATCAGATAATAAAGGCTAAACCTTCTCTGAATCTTTTTCTGCTGCGCTATATGAAAAAATTTAGAGTCATCAACGTCGGAGGAAATCTGGTGCTTCATTCCCATCTGCCGCCGCTGAACAGCAAAGCCTATACACGTTTCATTGATGAACACCTTTTGCGCAAAACAGACGGCCCCTCGCATGCACAAATCGGCTTGACCAATGCCTGCCCGCAAAATTGCCAGTACTGCTACAATAAGAATCGTCGGGGTGTGACAATGGATACAGCGGCCATCATCAGGCTGATCCAGGATTTGAAGAGGATGGGGGTGCTCTGGCTCGGTTTTACCGGCGGCGAGCCGCTGCTCAACAAAGATATTGTAAAGATTGCTGAAAGCGCTGGTGACGATGTGGCGCTAAAATTGTTCACCACAGGTTTTTCATTGACCAGTGAGTTGGCTTCGAACCTGAAAAAAGCAGGACTGATGTACGTATCCGTCAGCCTTGATCACTGGCAAGAGCAGCGCCACGATGAAGCGCGCCGCTATCCCGGCGCCTTTCGTCTGGCGCTCAAGGCGATCGATATTCTTAAAGAGAGGGGGGATATCCATGTCGGCGTTTCAGCCGTTCTTTCTCGAGATATGATCCGCAACGGCCAGGTCGAAGAGTTCCTCGAGTTCCTGATATCCATGGGAATTCATGAAGCCTGGTTGAGTGAAACCAAACCATCGATAGACGCTTACTGGGATGATGAATTGGTCATAACTGAAAATGATCGGATGAACCTGGGTCGGCTTCAGGATAAATACAACAAAGAAGGAAAAATAACGATCAATTATCTCGGCCATTTTGAAGGAAGAGAGCATTTCGGTTGTAATGCAGGTCATAAAATGGTCTATGTCGATGCTTTTGGAGAGGTAAGTCCGTGTGTTTTCACTCCGATGACTTTTGGCAATATTGCAGAGAAATCAATAGAACTCCTTTTTTCAGAGATGAAGCGCCATTTCCCGTCGGAAGAAGGCTGTTTCATCAACAAGAACTATAAACTGTTTCGAAAGTACATCAAAGATCATTCGATCATCTGCCGACAGGATTCGTTTGCATTGATGCGTGAGGTAGAGTTCGGACCTCTTGCCACATTTTTCCAGCTCTATTATAGCTGAAAAGGAATGATATGAGATACTATCGTGTATTCAGCTTTTTCATGATGATTATATTTGCGGTCGTGGGTTGCATTTTCCTTTTCTTCACAGAGGGTGTGCTGGAATTTTTCAATTCTATTGCCACTCGTGCTGGGATGGAACTGTCTCCGGTGAGTGGAGCCAATTTTTATGTCATTCTTGCTGTTGGTTACATGTATCTGGTTACCGTGCTTTCCTACATGATGGTCAAACATCCTGACAGCCCTTATTTTCCGCTCTTATTGAGCAATGCCAAGCTCGCCAGCTGTGTGTTGTCTCTGTCCTTTTTTCTCTTGCACCAGCCTTACCTCATCTATATCGTGAACAGCATTGTCGACGGCTCGATAGGTGCGCTGGCGCTCTATTTCTATCTGAAAATCAGGGATAAGGCATGAATCCGCTCCTGAGTCTCGCCCGCATACATCTTCCTGACTTTATCAAAAAAAAGAAGGTGCAAGAGTTATTTGAATTGACGGCAGAGGCCTTTCAAAGTGATATGCCGACTGTGAAAAGCCTTTCGTACTCTGATTGTCTCAAGGCTTATGCGCATTTCAGCAAGACAAAAGCAGAGGAAGCGCTCAAAGTTGGCGGTGACACGGAAGCCGTGAAAAAGAGACTCTACAGAAACGCATTGCAGATGGGAGAAAAACTGCGCGCAGATTTCCATGTCGAGACCAAGGCAGATGTGCTCCGTTTGAGCAAAATTCTATACAGGATACTCGGAATTGAATTCATCGGCAATTCCGCCGGCGATGTGGTGATCAAACGCTGTTTTTTCAGTCAATTTTATACTCCGGCCATCTGCGAGATCATCTCCTCACTGGATGAAGGCATGGCTGCCGGCCTTTCGGCAGGGAGCAGGCTGATCTTCAAAGAGCGGTTGACCGAAGGAAAAAGTTGCTGTCGGGCAGTCTTTCACATGAAGGATAATCTGTCTTGAAAAAAGCCATTGTCATTGGCAGCGGTGCAGCGGGTGCCACGGTTGCCAGGGAGCTGCAGGAAGATTTCGAGGTGACCGTTCTGGAGGCGGGTACGGCGTTTCGCCCTTTCCGCTACTCACTGACATTGCTGGAGCGTCTGCGAAAATCAGGTCTGTTCTACGATGAGCGGGAAATTCGCTGGCTATTCCCGGCTATGCACATCCAAAAGACAGCCGAAAAAATCGTGCTGGTGAACGGGATCGGAACAGGCGGCACCACCACCATCGCAACCGGCAATGCGTTGCGTATGGACCGTGATTTGCAAAAAATGGGCATTGATCTCAGCGATGAATTTCATCAGATCAGCAAAGAGATCCCGATATCCACAGCTCATCAGAAACACTGGAGTAAAACGACCCGACAGCTATTTGCACTCTGCGAAGATATGGGTTTAAATCCACAGCCGACTCCGAAAATGGGCAACTATGAAGGCTGTGCACATTGCGGCAAGTGCATTTTAGGCTGTCCTCATGGTGTGAAATGGGACAGCAGGAGATTCTTGCGGGACGCCATGGCAAGAGGTGCAAAGCTGATTGACAACTGCCGGGCGGAAAAAATTGTCATTGAAAACGGAAAGGCCCAGGGTGTAATTGTAGGAAAACGATTTAACTCAAAATTTATCCCGGCCGATGTGATCATCCTTTGCGCGGGAGGATTGGGCACCCCTCTCATTCTACAGAATTCGGGCATCGACTGTCAAGCCGGACTATTTGTTGATCCGGTATTGTGTGTGGCGACAGAATGGCAAGGTGCATTACAGAATAAGGAAGTTGCCATGCCTTTTTTTGTCCAGCAGGATCATTTCATGTTATCACCCTATTTTGATTACCTGAGTTTTTTCTTCAATAAGAATTGGCGCAAGCCCGCCACTAACATATTGAGTTTAATGATCAAACTGGCAGATAGCAATGCAGGGAGTGTATCCGGAAAAAAAATTGATAAAATACTGCAGGAACAGGATAAAAAGCATCTGCAGCACGGAGTCGATCTCTGTAGCGAATTTCTCCGCAGGATGGGGGTGAAAAAGCAGGATTTGTTTTTGGGGACTCTCAATGCGGGACATCCGGGTGGCATGCTGCCACTGACAGAAAAAGAAGCGGATACTTTGCATCACTCAACTTTGCCCGAAAATCTTTTTGTCGCGGACGCGACGTTGATACCGAAATCTCTGGGAAATCCACCAATTCTTACTATTATCGCTCTGGCAAAACGAGTGAGTAATCTGATCAAGCGATAAATAACGACAAAGCCGTCATATTTTTGCAAAATACCTGTCATGATTTAATTTTAAATTTGGAGTGAGGCTGATCACCTTAAAAAGTACTTAAAACTGTCCAAACAAATGAAGCAGCTCGGAAATCAACATTTTACAAAGGCTTTACATGCACAGTAGCATAATCTCCCGGTCTCGAACCTGCAAACCATTGATTTTTTCAGTCCTCATCCTGCACCTCTCTGCACCGCAGATAGGCGCCGATTCGTCGTCGGATGCCCTGTACGCCAATTTTCAAAATCCGCCGGATGCCTCCAGACCGCGGACGTGGTGGCACTGGACGGGCGGCAATGTCACGCTCGACGGGATCAGCAAAGATCTTGAATGGATGAAGCGGGTGGGCATCGCGGGCTTTCAATTGGCCGACGTCGCTTTTGGCAGTGGGCAAACGGTTGAAAATAAACTCCTGTTCGGCACGCCGGAGTGGCTCGCCGCCCTCCGCCATGCGGCACAGGAGGCCGAACGGCTGCAACTGGAGATGGCCATCTTTAGCTCCGCCGGCTGGAGTCTCACCGGCGGTCCCTGGGTGCAGCCGCATCAGGCGATGAAAAAACTGGTCTGCAGCGATACATTAATCCATGGCCCCGGTTCTTTCAGCGGCACACTGCCGCAGCCGCCGCGCAACAACGGTCCCATTGGCAATCTGGGGCAGGCGAACCGGCCGGGTCAACCGGCAGATCCCACCTTTTATCGCGATGTCGCCCTGCTGGCCTATCGGTTGCCCGCGGCACCGGATATGCTCTCCTGCTCGCCCAGGGTGACCAGTCATGCCGGGCTTCTTGATGCCAGTGCGCTGCTCGATGATGACCTGAACTCAAGCCTGACAATACAAGCCCCTCCGGACAGCTCGCCGGCCTGGATACAATTCGAGTTCGCCGAGCCGTTTGCGGCGCGCGCCTTCGCCATCAGCGGCGGGGGAGGCATCCCGGTCGGCCGATTAACGGCGAGCGACGATGGGGAGACTTTCCGCACCCTGGTGAGGCTGCCCGGCGCTCAGCTCTATCGCTAGGGATGGGTGCGCACGTTCGCCTTTCCGCAGACGCGCGCCAGATACTATCGGCTCGAACTGCAGGGAGCGCCTCTCGGACCCGCGGAGACGATGAGCCAGGTGCCCGCGAAAGCGGCGGCAGAGTACGTGCTGGCAGAAACCATCCTGCATTCAGAGGCCTATATTCACCGCTGGGAAGAAAAAGCCGGCTATCGACACTTGTTCGAGTATGAATCCGTCCCGACGCTGGCCGTTCCGGCTGACGCGGCCATCCAGAGGGAGGATCTGATCGATCTGACCGCCAAAATGGAAACTGGCAACCTGCAGTGGAATGTCCCGGCAGGCGATTGGCAGATCCTGCGCATGGGTTTTTCGCTCACCGGCGCGAAAAACCGACCGGCCATGCCCACGGGCCTGGGCTTCGAAGTGGACAAACTCAGCCGCGACCACACCGAGGCCTATATCCGCGATTATATGCGACAGATCGCCGAGGTGCTGGCCACAGCATTGTGGGGTGATCTCGACGGTATCAGCCGCACGAGACGAACGTCCGGCAAGGGCCAGGTCGTTTGGGGTCTGCCGCTGGCCGATGTCCTCGCGTCTTTGCAGATCGCCAAGGACGTCGAACACAGTCGATTGCTGGACATGGATTTGTACTGGATCCATCGTCGCACTGCGACTGCCGATATCTATTTTGTGGTGAACGGCTCTGATCGCGCCGGCGATATCGATGTCCGTTTCCGGGTGACTGGCAAAACGCCCGAACTGTGGTTTCCTGATACCGGTGAGCGCCGGCAGGCGGCGTATCAAAGCGCCGACAGTCTGACCACGGTGCCCCTGACGCTGCCGCCATACGGCTCTATCCTGGTCGTTTTTCAACAGCGCGCTGCCGACACTGAGCCGCTTCGGCAGGATGAAATTGTGACAACTCGCGAGATTTTGGCTGGTCCCTGGGACGTTTCATTTCCCGCCAATTCGGGAGCGCCGGAAAAGATACGGCTTGAGCAATTGCACTCCTGGACAGCGCATGCAGATGTCGGCGTGCAATACTTTTCCGGCACTGCGGTCTATGTCAAAACCATCACTGCGCCGGCGGAATGGCTTCGCAAAGAATCACACGTGATCCTGGATTTGGGCGAGGTGCGGGATATCGCCCGGGTTTTCGTCAATGGCCAGGCGGCCGTACCGACTTGGAAACCACCTTATCTAATTGATATCACGCATCTGCTTAAACCGGGCGCCAATGACTGTCGCATTGAGGTGACCAATCAATGGACCAATCGTCTGCTCGGCGATCACGATCCGCACGTCCAGCATAAGGTGCTCGCTGGCAGCGCGGCCATACGATTCTTTGGTGCGCCACCGCCTTTGCAGGAATCGGGACTGCTGGGACCGGTGACACTCATTTCGAAGCAAACCAATTGAAACGCCTATTTTTTCCAGGAGGAGGTTATGTCATTGAAAATGGAACTGCGCAAATGGCTGCTCATCCTGGCAGCATCCCTGTTCACATGCTCGTTGAGAGGCCAGATCGCCGATGCGCCGGATGACAGCGTTGCCGGCATTCCGGTGAATTATACCGAAGCGCGAGTCGGCGACTATACACTGCCGGATCCGCTCATCTGCACCGATGGCCAGAGAGTGAGAGATGTTGATACCTGGATTCAAAAGCGGCGCGGCGAGATCGTCAGACTGTTCGAGGAGCATCAATTCGGCACCTCCCCGGCCGCGCCGAAGGAGCTTCGATTCGCTCTCCATGAGCAGGCGGCGCCGGCATTTGGTGAATTTTTAGCCGCCGTCGCGGCCGAGCCCGTTTATGAGCTGTTCGGCAAGGATGGACTGAATACAGACGAAATGCCGCCCGCTGACACCGCCATTTTGAATGATATTGGCTTTTACCTGCACGACGGTGGCCATGGCAATGCGCCATCCGACTGGCAGGTGATTCTGGAATTTTTGCAGAAGTATCTGAAACCGGAAAATTGATTGGTGTTATAGGGGAAATTCGGCTGACAGGACACTTGCATAATACAGATTAGCAGCATCGCAATTTTTGTTTTGCACAGTTTTAGAGCTAACCACAGATGCCGCCGAGATTCTTGGCGCAACCTTCGGCCGCAATCTAACTATAAGGCCAGGGATATTTTTATGGATAAAACACTGAAAAAAAATGTCAAATCGCTCTTTGTTCTTCGCACCCAGTGTGATGAGTAAAGCATTTAAATGCAACTTTAGAATACGCAACATCGTGTTCTTTTTGCAAAATTTTTGTACATCCGGTAGATACGCGCATAATCTTTCAATATTTTTCAACGCAGGCGCAGAGAACGCAAAGATTCGCGAAGAAATGATATTGATTTTATTTGCATCGATTATCTCGAAAAGTTTATAATGCCTCGGCACATCCATTTTTCTTTGCGAATCTCTGCGGTCCTTTGCGCCTTTGCGTTTACTTTTCTTAATTGCTACATTGTTTGATTGCGGCCAAAAGCCGTGCCAAGGTTTTCATCTTTTGGGTTGCAGTCAAAGGCCGCGCTTCGGATAACTCTTGCTCATCGACCGCACTACAGCGTCCAGCCATTCTGATACTCGGGGAATATATACTGCTCGGCATCCGGATGGTGCACTTTCATGTTGGTCCAGTCCCAATAGAGTTTTTCCTCGATCCGCATCGCCACCACGCCGGCCAGAATGGCTTCGATGAAGGGACCCGAATAGCTCCAGTCTGAACTGGCTTTCTCGCCGGTCTTGCAGCCATTGATCCAGTCGCGATAGATGCCGCCGACGCGCGGTATTGTTTTGGCTGGCCTCGTATACTCCTGCATTTTGGCTTCGGGGATGATGCGCGGATTTCCAGCCCAACCCGGGCACATGATTTTGCCTTTTTCACCGACGAACAGGATGCCGTTGCCGTCGCCCGTCAAATCCCGGCCAGGCTCCAGTTCTTCGGGTCGGGGTGGCATCAATCCTTCGTACCAGAGGAGCCGCACCGGCGGGTGTTCCCCGCGAGCGGGAAATTGATAATGGACGATGGATACGAAAGGTCTCTTTTCACGATCGCCCCAGGCGCTGCGCGCTTCGACCCATTCGGGATATCCCAAATCCAGAGCAAAAAAAGCCGGATCCATATTGTGCGATCCCATATCGCCGATTTTCGTTGTGCCAAAGTCCCAGTAATAGCGCCATCCGCAGGGGGTATACTCCGGATGATAAGGTCGATAGGGCGCAGGCCCGATCCACAGATTCCAGTCCAGGCCTTTGGGGACCGGCGGCTGCTCGGCCGGCCGACCTGTAGCGGACCTGTTCGCTCCGTCGCTCCAGGAATGCACTTCAGTGACCTCACCGATGGCGTCATCCTGTATCCATTCGCGCGTTAGCCGGATGCCTTCATCGCCATGGCCCTGATGTCCCAGTTGGGTGATGATGCCCGCCTGTTCCGCCGCTTTGGTCAATCTTCGTACTTCTGAGATTGTGCGCGCCAACGGTTTCTCGATATAGATGTGTTTTTTTCTGTCAATCACGGCCATAGCCGCGATGGCGTGGGTGTGATCGGGCGTTGAAATCACCACCGCATCGTAATCCTTTTCCTGATCGAGCATGCGGCGAAAATCGATATAGACGCCGCATTCGGCATAGTCGGCGGTGGCCGGATTGGCCGCATAGTGTTTGGTGATACGCTCGAAGGTGGGTTTTCTGCCACCGGGATCGGCGTGATAAAAGCGGCTGTAATCGGCGCATTCCTCGGTATCAGCGATGGCGACGATCTGAACATCATTGTGCTGCAGAAGATTCTTTGTATTCTGCATGCCCTGGCCGCCGACGCCGATCATGGCGATGTTGAGTTTGTCACTCGGCGGGGTGAAGCCGGGGCCTCCCAGCACATAGCGAGGGACAATGGTGGCGGCGGCAATGGTCGGCGCTGTTGCCTGGATAAAACGACGTCTGGACAACGCACTTGAACGATTCTGCGACAAAGTTCTGTTATCGGGTTCCATAAGGCAATCCTTTCCTGAATGAGGCGCGAGAACAGTATGCAGAAAGAATTTGAGAATTCAAACACATTTGTACGAACAGATATGGAAATTCTGTCGAGGTAAAAGTGAAGCAGTCGATCGATAGATTCAGGACGTTACTTTTGCAGCATCAATTTTTTCGTCTCAGAAAATCCATCCGCCTGCAAATTGTAGAAAAAAGTTCCGCTCGATAAATTTGCTGCATTTAAAGTAACTGCGTGCTTTCCGGCTGTTTGGTAGTCGTCTAGGAGTATTATGACTTCCTCACCCAATAAATTATAAAGCTTTAGTGAAACATGACTTGAACTCGCAAGATCGAAATGAATTGTCGTCATTGAATTAAACGGATTCGGATAATTTTGCCAGAGTGACATTTGTTGCGGAATTGCCGCATTCATTGCTGTGAATTCTTTTACTTGCATTAATTCGCCTTCATTGGTGAAGAGAATTATGCCATTATCTCCAAACAGCCAACCGGTATTTGTATCAATAAAAAATACAGATCTTAGATGGCTTTGAATGCCCGCATAGACGACGCTCCATTTTTTGCCGCCATCTTTAGTTTTGAGAATATTTCCATAATTTCCGACAATCCAGCCGGTTTTTGCATCGGTGAAGAAAACATCATGCCACGCGTCATCCCAAAATGCATAATCATTAAACCTATAAATTTTATCCCCAAAGGGAAAATCAGATTGAGGTATCCAGCTGTTCCCCCCATCTGTCGTTTTAAGGATCGAATTGTTATAGCCAACAACCCAACCGGTATCCGGGTGGGTAAAACATACGGATGTCAATTGGGTCCATGTTCCGCTCTCTTGTTGGCGCCAATTTTCTCCGCCATCGGTTGTCTTCAGGATTGTTCCATTCAAGCCGACAGCCCAGCCCATATTTACATCTAAAAATTGCACTGATTCCAGCCACCACTCTGTGTTGCTTTGCTGCGGAATCCAGTTTTCGCCTCCATCCTCGGTTTTTAGAATCGTTCCATTCCAACCCGCCGTCCAGCCGATAGTTGGACTGACAAAGTCGACCGAATAGAGCCATTTTTCTGTGTTACTCGATTGTTGATTCCAGGTAGCGCCGCCATCTGTAGTTTTCAAAATAGTGCCATACTGGCCGACCGCCCATCCTGTATTTGCATCGACAAAATCCATCGCAAGCAGAGCGTTTTCAGTTCCGCTTTCCTGCTCAATCCAATTTTTTCCCCCATCTTTCGTCTGAATGATGATGCCATCATGCCCAACAGCGCAACCATTCATCATGTCGGGAAATTGCCCATCTTCCAATACCGCTAACGTACCTTTGCTCTGGACATTCCACGTTTCGCCAAAATCGGTCGAATGAATGATAGTGCCTCCTGAGCCGACTGCCCAGCCAGTACCCGATTCAGTGAAACTGATATCCCATAGTACGCTAAATGTTCCAGTATTTTTCATCTGCCAATTTTCGCCGCCATCACATGTCTTTATCACAAGACCACCGCCACCGGTGACAAATCCAGTATCTGCACTTGAAAAGAAAGATGAAAAAAATACGTTTTCAGCACCGCTATACAGAGTAATCCACGTATCGCCACCATCAACGGTTCTTAAAATCGTACTGTTTTCTCCGGTTGCATGACCAATATTCTCATCGATAAATTTTACACTCCACAGCCAGCTGTTTACGCCACTCTTTTGCGAACGCCAATTTTCACCACCGTCGATCGTTTTGTAGATTCTGCCGCCCGTGCCAACTGCATAGCCTACTTTAGAGTTGACGAAATAGATATCAAGCAGATATTCCACACCGCTGCAACTCTGCTTTGTCCAGTTTTTGCCTCCGTCTATCGTTTTGATGACCTGACCATTCCCACCTGCAGCCCAACCGTTATCCGCGTCTATAAAATGGGTCGTAACCAAAACAGTTGTCGTCACTATTTGTCGCTCCCAATTCATTCCTCCGTCGATTGTTTTATGCACTGACCCTCTGCCATTCATTGGATCAAATCCAGCCATCCAGCCGCTATTCATATCAATGAAGTGAGCGCGATATATATCGGCATTGATGCTTGATTTATTTTCAACATTCTCCCAAGCCAAATTATTTACAGTTTTCACCGCGTTGCCGGCAAGATCGATTCCAACTGCGCTGTCCTCAGCGAAGGCAAATACATTTCTGATTTCTGCGCCATGTGGATACGGATTTTGCCAGTCCCATTTGCCTTGAGCGAAGAGAGTTAAGCATATAAGCACGAACGAAGAAATTTGTATAATCTTTTTCATTTGTCAGCTCCCTCATCGGATAAGCAACATTTTTCGTGTCAAAGTTTTTGTATCGGTTTTGAGTTGAAAAGTGTATAATCCGGATGGCGCAGAAATGCCGAAATTATCAGTTCCAGCCCAGAGGACAGATTTACGACCCGCAGGCAGAAATTCATTGACCAATGTTATCACTTCCTGCCCCAGCGAGTTATAAACTTTCAGGGTGATATACGAATCATCTGTGGAACTGTATCGAATGGTCGTCGAAGGATTGAAAGGATTTGGATAATTCTGTCCCAGGCTGTACTCAAAGGGAGAATGGTCATTCTCACTCGCGATGGCGGTCATCGTAGGTGAAAAATTTTCAACATTTTCATCCATCCATTCAGCTCGTGCCTGGGTCCATTCTTTCAAATGCTCAATCTCCTCTTCCCAGGTATCGCCAATGAAGAAATTCGGCCATACATATTGTCCCAGAATTGGCCAGATGAGATAATTTCGCCTTTGGGCTTCATACAGAGTGTCTGCAACGGCATCGATATAGGTCAGCAAGGCATCCGTGTGGAGTGTGTTTTGTCGTAACTCGTTCCATCTCCTGGCAAACCTGGACTTGAATTCCGCATCATTCCAGATGATCTCCATCCAAAACGGGGGTGGAAAATCATTTTTTGTACGATCAAAAAGCGTCTCAATATTCCAGTTCTCAACTCGCTCGCCATCGTAATAAAAGGAATTGCCAAATGAGAGATTAAAATCCCATACTGGACCGAGAGTCAAAAGTCCGCCCTTCGAATCCCGATCCTTGTACATGAACGTACTGAGACGATAGCCATCGACATTTTTACTGATTTCGTTTATGATACAAAAATCGACAAATGCATCGACATCAAAGTATTTAATATAGCCTGTATCCGGATCGGCGTACCCAGGACTGGCCATCACGTGTTCGAATGTATCCATAAAGTTTTTTATATAATCTTTTTGAACATCCAAGATCTCGTCTGGCTTTGGATAGTGGTACTGGTAGTTCGTCCTTTTGGCCGATCGCCATCCACCTGTTTCTTCCCCATCTGTTTTATCAATTTTTATGATATAACCGCCTGTGACGGCATCGCCTGCAACATCGGTGGAATCCAGCCTGGCAATATCAACGCGATTCTTATCCCTTTTGAGCTTCTCCATGAGCACGTATACACCGGTATATTGTTCATTCAGCCAGACTTCGCACAGCCGCGTTCGCGAGGCGTAGCGTCCCAGGTCATTTGAAATTTTATATGCCAATATATTTCGGATGAGCGTTTTATCGCTCCACGGATTATAAAGAACCCAATCATTTTCCTCTGGCATTCCAAGCAGCGATACATTTTGATCGACGCCTGAAGAATCATGAGTTTCAAAGCGGTATGGTTGTTTCGGCCATTGCTGCGATGTCGATCCGCGGAGTTCAATGCCAATTACACCGTCATAGTGTAAGGTCGAATCAGTCAGGTAATTTCTTTTGCCTTTACCATTATAGATAATTTTTAAATCTGCGGGGATACGATGAGGATCAACAATTTGCTCACCATGAGTGTCAATCATGAGAATTGGCAAGTTTGAAGAGGAGAAATCAATCTCTTGATCTTGTGATTGCCCTGCAAGATAAATCGTTTGCGCTAGCATGAATAAAAGAAAACGAATCCTCTTGTTCAGTTTCATGGCAATTCCTTTCGGAAAGGTAAATCACCTGCTTTGTCACTGGTTGCCCTCGGATTATGTACAAAGTACATACGACCTTTTTCTACTAAAGTTTTTAAAATTATTGAATCCGCAGACAGTATCCTCTGCGAGCTTTCAAAAGAATTGGAATAGCGGGAGTATGTGGGATGTTTTTACAATAAAATGAATGTCGAATGAATAATTGAGTCGAATTGGACGTACTTTTTGAATTGAAACGACGAATGAGAGAACGCCTTCCCTTCCTTCAAAGCATTCAATAGCCGGTATTAAGAGTTGACTTGGTTTATGAATGACGATGGTTCCACGCAGCGAACAATTCAAATTTTTCTTTGGTAAATTCGTGATATGCGCTCAGCAAGAACAATGAATGCAAAGGAGGTGATGATATTCCGAAAACACGTTTAGCCTGAATAATTGACGAATTTAACCACAGAGATTGTAGAATTTAATACAAACAAATTTTGAATTCATTAGCTCACGAGTTCTGCCTTCATAAGCCGGCTGTTTGACAAAATTGAGAAATGAGGTGTAGATATGTTGAAAAAATTACTTTATAGCAGCCTGACCTTGCTTCTAATCTCTCCGATGTACCTTTTTGCATTAGGAAATGCAGGCCAAAATCTTATCTTTGACGGCGTCGATGATATTGCAATTGTCCCGGACGATCTGTTGCTCGACAACTTGTCGCAAGAATATACGATTGAGGCTTGGGTGAATTTCTCAACGTCGACAACTACACAGCGCATCATCGATCGTGCCGATGTATTTTCACTCTACATCAATCCTGCTGGCCATCATGTCGAGTTTTTTTCTCACCAGAATCCGGCGGTGATCATCAAATCCGCCGTACTCAGTAGCGGTGTGTGGCATCACGTCGCCGTACGGCGGCAAAAAGAGGGACTCAACTATGTGACCACTCTATTCGTCGATGGATTGGCGGGCGCTACATCGACGAGTGCCGATTTAGCATTACCGGCCGGCACGACACCGCTGACTTTGGGCAATACATTATCCGCGGGAAGCGCGCTTGCGCACCCCTTGCATGGTAAAGTAGATGATATTCGATTGTGGAAAATAGCGCGCAGCAATGCTGAAATTGCCGCAAAGCGCGGTCTCTCTCTGGCCGGAAGCGAGACTGGCCTCTTGGCGGTCTACGAGCTGAATGAAGGATCAGGACAGAGTTTGCATGACAAGAGTGTGAATAATCTGTCGGGCAGTCTGGGCACAGATCCTATCAATGCAGATGTCAACGATCCGGTGTGGGGTCCCTCGAACGCTCCCATTGGTCTGAATCTTCTTTCGCCCAATAGCGGGATGATGAATATTGGTGAGCCCATGACGATCACCTGGGTGGCTGATCCTGCGTTAACCCATGTGCATCTATTGTTTTCAGCTGACAATGGAACCTCATGGATGCATCTTGCGCATACCGCCCCCAATACCGGCACTTTTTCAACCTATGTACCTGGCTATCCGACAACGCAAGCCGTTTTCCGCGTGCAAGATGCAGGCAATGATCTCAGATTTGATGATAGCGATGCTCTCATCACTTTTAACGCCGTTGGTTCATGGCAAAAGACGGTGACCAAAGAGGCAGAGGATGCGACTATTACCAAACCGATGCGTATCAATTGGGATGGTCATGCCTTTGAGTGTACTTTTATCTACAGCTCACAGAATCTTGAAGGAACCGCTGACATCACTGTCACGGTTCCCAATGATGGATTGTATGTCCTCTGGGGTCGGGCGCGCTCGAAGGGAGGCACCCGCAACTCTTATTTTATTTCTGTAGATGGCGGCAGCGAGCACGTCTGGGATACGGCGAAAAATGATCGCTGGAACTGGGAAAAGATTTCAAGTCGTGGTCTGACAGGCATAGCCGGCGCAACTGCTGAAATTGATCCGGTATTGTTCAAGCTAACAGCGGGGCAACATGTGATCAGATGTCGCGGCCGCGAACATTACACTCGTCTTGATCGCATTCGGCTGACAAATGAT
Source organism: Candidatus Zhuqueibacterota bacterium (assembly GCA_016929295.1). Classification (GTDB taxonomy): domain Bacteria; phylum Zhuqueibacterota; class Zhuqueibacteria; order Residuimicrobiales; family Krinioviventaceae; genus Kriniovivens. The sequence continues at coordinate 20,586 of JAFGJB010000093.1, forward strand.
TTGACCGTTTTCTATTGGGATGAGCCGGATGAGTGGATTGAATTGGTGAATCCGCCGGACGGTGAGGATGGCGGCTACGTAGTGCGCGGCACTGACTATCAAATCACCTGGAAATCCCAGAATATCTCCGACAAAGTGACGATCGAATTCTCCAGGGAAGATCGCTTCTTCACCTCGCCCATCCTCATCGCACGCGGAACGGCCAATGACGGCGCCTACCTCTGGCATGTTCCGAATGAGACCGTTGACGACGCCTTTATTCGCGTTTCCGACGGCAATGGCGGAAGCTGTCCGATGGATCAAACGTGGGACGCTTTTTCTATCATCAACCCGCCACCGCAGATCACGGTGACGGCGCCGAATGGCGGCGAAAAATGGGCTATCAACTCGGTGCATAATATCACATGGAGCTCTGAACTTTACAGCGGCACGGTCAGTTTGGCGGTCAGCATCGATAAAGGTGTATCCTGGACAACCATCGCCACGAACAAACCGGCGAGCGGAGTCTTTGCATGGACTGTTCCGAACACGCCTTCAGATTTATGTCTGATTCGTGTGGCAGACAGCGAAGAAGGTGTTCCCATGGATGTCAGCGATCAGGTGTTTTCGATTGTCACGACGACTCCGCCACCCGCTGATTATGCTCTTTCCTTTGACGGACTGAATGATTTTGTCAGTGTCGCCAACCATCCGAGCTTGAACGTGTCGAAAAAATTCACTATTGAATTCTGGCTCAAGACCGACTATCCCAAGCAGGATTACGGTCGTATTTTGGAAAAAGGCTCCTGGGATGAATATTACATGTCGTTTTACAACTCGACGGGAAAAATGTGCGGCGCCTTGCGCGTCGCTTTCTCAGGTGGCACAAAAATGGACACGCCGATCGGTCCATCACAAACCATTGTCATCGCCAATAAATGGTACCATTTTGCCGCCACCTACGATGGCTCTACCGCAAAGCTCTATGTCAATGGGTTGTTGGAAAGCTCGAAAACGACGACCGCCTCGCCGCGTTCTTTAGCGGGCGATCTCATCATCGGTGCTGTGAAACGGCCCGGATATCTGGAAAATCACCTCAAAGGCATCCTGGATGAACTGCGCATCTGGAATATCGAGCGTTCCAGTGCGGAGATCACGGCCGCCATGTTCAAAACCTTACAAGGCGATGAAACGGGATTGGTTGCCTATTATACGTGCAATGAAGGTGCAGGGCAGGTCCTGGGTGACTTGACTGCGTTTCACAATCATGGCCGTCTGGGCGACACTATTGCGGCGGATGACGCCGATCCCGTATGGATTGCAAGCGACCGACCGGCATCATTATTGACGATTTTCGAAGAAGTGACACTGGCAAAGAATTCTTCTCAGGCAGAGCCGCAATTGCCGGAAAAATTTCAATTGCTGCAAAATTACCCGAATCCGTTCAATGCCGGCACAACCATTGTTTACGACATTCCAAAAATGAATGAGACGATGCTGAGTGCCACTCTTGCTATTTACGATATTCAAGGACAGTTGATCCGCACATTGAACGGCGCAGCGGAACCAGGCAGCCACCAGATTCATTGGGATGGCGCGACCGAGTCCGGCATTTCAGTCTCTTCCGGTGTTTATTTCTATCGTCTGGAAGCTGGAAGTTTTAGCGCCAACAAACGTATGCTGGTGATCAAATGAGGCCGCACGAGAGCTGGAATATTAGAACGTAAAATTGCCAAAATGGCTCGCTTGTGCCTCTATTACGGCAATCGCGAGCCATTTGGCCGATTTTTACGATTTTATAGCTGAAAAGGTGCTGCGCGTCGGCGCAGAGGGTGAGCTCATTGGTTATGCCTCGTTCGTGTCACGACGCAATAACTGCGATCCGGGATTTAGTCTGCAGGCGACCCGTCATCCTCTACGCAACCGTTCTGTTCAAAGAGTATCTGCTGCAATGAGAGGCTTCTGGCAGCATTTGCCGGACCGGTGCGGCCAGTAAAGCACATATGCGTTGTGGGATCAAGAGGAAATCGGCTTGCTGGGGAGCAGCTTTTATGCGAATCAGGCGAGAGCGGATGATCTCGATATTCAGGGAGTGTTGAATTTGGAGATGTTCGGCTGGGACAGCGATGACGATGGCTCGATCGATATTCATAGCTGCGCTGTCGCGAGCTCGAGGTCTTTGGCCGAGTTGATCGTGACAGTCGATTCGCTGTACAACTCGCCGCTGCAGCCGGTCATCCATGACCCGGGAAGCCCGGATAGCGATCACGGCGCCTTCTGGGGAGAGGGATTCGGCGCCATAACCATCAGTGATGCCTACTGGGGAGGCGATTTCAATCCCTATTATCACAGCAGCAAAGATCGAATCGATAAATTCAACACGGCCTATTTTCTGCAACTGACAAAACTGACCGTCGCCTCGCTAACGGCACTGGCGGAAAATCCGGAAATCACCGCCGTGCCGAATGAGCCAGTACCTCTCCCGGCAGATTTTTCACTCAAGAACTATCCCAATCCCTTCAATGCATCAACGACCATTCAATATCGAATTGCACATGATGAGCATGTGGTCTTGACCATTTTCAACGGCATCGGTGAAAAGGTGGTGGAGTTGCTGAACGACTTTCAACCAGCCGGCAATTATGAAATTCGATTTGCTGCCGGGGATCTGCCGAGCGGAGTTTATTTTGTGACAATTGCGACTCCGAGTTGCATCGCCAATCAGAAGATAATTCTATTAAGATAGAGAGGATCATCCGGCAGAAAAGTGTGTGCTCATTTGTTATTGATTTGGCGTCGTCTCTTCCTATTGCAGATATGAAATTATAAAGCTTCTAGTGAAGCTCATCATTATTCGTCAACAACATGACCCTGTAGACCGGCGCGGCGGATCACTCTTTCCTGGGATCTCAGGACATATGACTGCTGTCAGAGAGCTACAAGACACCATATCGGCTTTTGAAAAATTTTCCGCAAGAATCCAATTCACAATCATTCACCAAAGTGGGAGGTAACATGCCATGAAAAAGCAGGTGCTGATTTTTGCCATTCTTTTTACCTTTCTATTCAGCGGCTTGGGCTTTGCTGACTATATTGCCAACATTCAGATGCCACCTTCGCCCGTGACCTTGCAGTTAGGTGAGCACCTCAACGTCAGTTTCGACTATTTCACAACCAATGCCGGCGGCGTGCGAATTTTTGTCCGGCCTGTTACGAACGGCGCGCCAAGCCCTGACTATGGAGCACACGGATCACCTCTCTATCCGGCGGGAATCAACAGC
>JAFGJB010000094.1 GCA_016929295.1 Candidatus Zhuqueibacterota bacterium
CCAGTCGCTCCTTGACATCATTGAAGCGCAGCCGGACCTGTTCGTCGCTCATCGCCACTTTTTCGGTCCAGCCCAGCACTTGCATGGTCGTGTAGGAATTTTCGCCGAGCTCGAGCGGCCCGACGATCTGGCCAATTTTCAGGGTATCAGAATACATCGCCTCCATAGCCACGTCATTGCCATCGCGTCGCCAAATGATTTTGCGCGTCGGCAGTTCACCTTCGCCGCCGACTATCGCATAGATATCTTCGAACGACAGGGATGGATCATGCAACATGGCCTTGACAGAATCGACGCCGGCCTTTGACACGGTGAAGTAGGCGACATCGTACTCACGCCCTGCCCAACGATACGCGTTATTCAACTCGTCAGCCGTGATGTCGACCTTTTCCGTGCCTTCGTTGCGAAAGAGCCATTTGCGCATCGCCTGGTCGCGACGGCCGCGAATATAGTTCTGAAACGCCGGACTCTGCGCAAAGGCGTTGTCCTCGCCACCTTCCAAAGCCAGGAGTTTTTCGGCGATGAGCGAGTTGAGGATGATTTTCTTATGAATGTAGTGATTGCCCTTGGCATAGTTGGGACGAATGGTGTATTCAGCTCGCTTGATGTACTCATCCAGGGTGATGATGCGACTGCCAACCTGCGCCAAAATGACCTGCTCCGGCTGCTCCGGTTCCCGTGCGCAAGACAGCAGCACAACGAAAAGTAAGATTATGGTAATTCCTAAATATTTCATATCTGCCCACGTTTTGTATGACGACGAAACCCCGTGTCTTGTTTGTACCGTCAGGTACAAAGTCAGCCGGGGCCTTTTCTCTCGGCGCTTGTCACTGTTCTCTGCGGTTATTTTCATAATGTGCCGCCATTTGGAACGCCTATATACAGCAAGACTCTGATGAAAGCAATCCCTTTCATCAGAGTCTTTAGAATTGGTCACAAGCATGCGCGAATATTAAAACGTCACGCCGCAGGTGTAGGAGTGAAAATTGCCCAACATGCCGACGCTCTTGTAGGCATAATCAATGCGCAGCCCGACATTGCCCATGAGGTTCAGCAGGAGGCCGCCACCGAAGGTCAGGCCATATTCCGAATCTTGCATGAAGAGACCCTTGTAGCCGCCACGGAGGAAAAAGCTGCCGAACGCCGGCACCTTCAATTGGTATTGGCCACCGACATTGACCGATTCCGTATTGTTGTTCGGGTGCAGCGCATCAACCGCCAGCGTCAAACGATGGCCGCCGATGACGATAGGGTGAACAGCGATGCCGACGCGAAAGATGAGCGGCAGCTCCCACTCAACCGTCTCGAATTTGCCACTGGCAAATTGATAGTTGCCCTGCTCGGTGGGGAGAATGTCGATCGGCTGCAGCAGATCCAGTCCGTCGTACTTCATGCGCGTGCCATAATTCGAAATGCTCATGCCGATGTTCATGCCATCTGACTTTTCGCCCGTGGGAGAGAAAAAGTGGGTGTTCAATTTGACGCCCAGGTCCACCGCCATGGCATTGGCATTGCTGTGCCAGATGTTCGAGTTGATGTATTTGAACGACGCACCGAATGAAAACCATTGTGCGAGGCGGCGGGAATAGGATAGAGAAGCGGCAAGCTCACTTGCCGTGAACATCTCACCTGTGCCCTCCTGGTAGTCCAGGTTTGTCACCGGCATTTCACCATAACCCACCTGGGTGATGCCGAGCGCCAGAGTGCCGATCGTTGGCAGCGCGAGGCCGACGCCGACAAAAGAGGTGTTGATATCAATAATCCAGGGCTGGATGGTGAATTGCGCTTCGCTGCTCTCCATATAGCCCAGACCCGCTGGATTCCAGTACATGGAGGATAAATCTTCGGCGAGGCTCACGTATGCATCTCCCATGGCACTGCCGGCGCTGCCAAATCCTATTTCCAAAAAGTTTGCCGTCGCAGTGCCGGCGCGGCTCTTTTGTGCCTGAGCCGGGGTCAGGCATAAAAGCAACATCGCGCTGATGATCAGCAAACTTTTCATTTTGTTTCCACTCATAGTCTAACCTCTTTGTATTTAGATTTTTTCATCATTCCTGTCCGATTAAACTCTGATTGCGCGGAACCTATTTGATGATGGCAAATTTGCCCATGATCTCATCGCCGGTATCATCGGCTCTGAGGTGATAGATATACATGCCTGCTGCTGCTTCGAGGCGATCTTTTGTCAGGAGATCCCAATAAGCGATGCCATCGTCGCTGTCATTGGCCACCACAATTTCATCGACAAACACGCCGCTCGTCGTGAATATTTTAATGGTGCAGTTGGCAGGAACATGGGTCCACATGATTCGACGTCTCTGGTTGAATTCTTTATTGGCCAGAGAAGGTTCCAGGGCGTTTGTGGCAACATATGGATTCGGCACCACCTTGATATTTTCGAGTGATGGACCGATATCAGCCGCAACTGTTGTTTCGTTAATATTGACCTTGAACATGAGCGAATCCGTCTCAAAAAACGGCCGCAGGAATTTCACTTTATAAACCGCGTCGCTGCCTGCGGTCGGCAGCTCGCTTTCACTTTCGGCATCGCTAAAGTCGAGCATGAAAACCGTGCCCGCCCATGTGCCTCTGTCATCTATAGCGCCGACAAAGATACGATCTTGCGTGATGTCGAACAATCCATCTTCGTCCAAATCCTGAGCGACCATTTCCATTTTTTTAGGTGCGCCGGTGGTTGTGTCAATGACGGATGCATTTTGAATATAGAACGGGTAGGTTTGCTTTTCGAGCAATCCTTCGCGAACTCGCACATAGTTCTCATCGTATATTCGCGTCGAGGTGACGATGGCCATTTCCGACGTGTAGCTTTCCGCCCAGATGATGTCATAGTCCCACGGGTAATAATAAACCGTGCTGGTCGAGCTCTGCGTCGCCGGCGTCACCAGAACGGGACCGGAGCCGGTCTGCCAGCCAGAGCCGAGATAGTCATATTCCGCTTC
>JAFGJB010000095.1 GCA_016929295.1 Candidatus Zhuqueibacterota bacterium
ATGCTCGGGCGTGATGTGCATGTGCCGCGCCGAGATGCCGATGGGCACGGTGCGATCGCCGAATGGCGGCAGCATTTCATCGATGACATCGCGGACTATTTTTTCAATACGAGAGGTCACATCAGACAAAGTGTTCATGATATCCATTTTCTCAATAAAAAATTTGTCCCTAATGATAAAACGGACTTGGCTAGCCAAACAAATCAGTATGCGATCCAGTTCGAATGAGTATCAATTCCAAATCATCATTCTCATAAATCAAAAGCCAATCAAGTTCGATATGGCATTCTCGGCTGCCTAAATCCTTCCATGAAAAATGGATTTAAATATAATCTCTATATAATCTTTCTTCAGGTTTCGCAATGACCGCTTTATTCACCAACAAACCTCTTTGCGCCACCACTGCCGCGCCCGCGTCGACCGCGGCGCGCACCGCCGATACATCGCCAGTCAACGTGACGAAAGCCTTGCCGCCCAGCGCCATGGCCAGGCGAATCTCGATGATCGCCACATTGGCGGCCTTGGCGGCTATGTCGGCCGCCTCCAGCAGCGCAGCGACGGAGAACGATTCGATGATGCCGAGCGATTGGATCTCAACGGCGCGGCTGATGCCAGATACGGCCGGCAAGATATCCGCATGCAGGCGCGGGATGACGCAATGGTCGATCACCGCACCTTCCACCAGATCGACACCGGACGCGACGCCGGCCGTCACTGCCGCCACATCGCCACTCACAATGATGAGATATTTTCCCGAACAGATCGTGCGCGCCAAAACCAGATCCACCTGCGCCGCCTTGATCACGGCATCGACGATTTGCATCCCGGCCGCAATGCTGTTCAATTCTATCACGCCAATCGAATTCGCTGCCATCTATGCCTCGATGATGATCCTGTCATTCTCGATCGCAGAAACACTGCCGCTGATGCTCGCGTGAATCGTGGCGCCCAATTGTCCCTCGGGAGGGCGCGCGATCAATTGCCCTTTCTGAACCGATTCGCCCTTTTTGACAAGAGGTTCGGACGGAGCGCCGATATGCTGCTTGAGCGGAATGGTGACGGCCGATGGCTGGACGTGCATCCGGACGTACCCAGCCTCGGCTTCGTAACGCTGGACACCGAGCCGCGTCATCAGCTGCCTGACCGGCACCCGACGAAACTCCTTGGTCGCGTGCGGCTTGACCGCGCGCGCTCCCTCCCATTTGCCTCTGCCGATTGCGCGCAAATCATTCATACTCTTCATGCACGCTTCGCGCGGATAGAGCGCCTCGGGGCAGGCGTACAGCGTGCACAAACCGCACTGACAACAGAGCTGCGCATAGGTGCTCCAGATCTCGGCGCCCAGGTGCGAAAATCCCAGACTACGCATGACGAGGTGGGGTTGAACGTCATAGCCGAGGAGATAGCGGGGACACAGTTCCGTGCAATAGCTGCATTGATCGCACGCCGCATGGCCGATGCGGTCCATCTGCTTTTGCGTTTTCGAATATCGCGAAATCACGTTATGATTCTGCGGCAAAACGATGAGGCCGCCGGTGGTTTTAGTCACCGGCTGGTTGCTGTCCTGGATGACTTTGCCCATCATCAAGCCGCTCTCCATGATGGCAAAATCGTCGATGGTGGTTCCGCCGGCGAGATCGAGGACATCGATGGCGCGCATGCCGATGGGCACCCAGGTGGTGAGGGGATTTCGCACGCAGCCGGTGATGGTCATGAATGTTTCGGTCACCGGCACGCCGCGATCGGCGTTATAAATATTGTAGAGCGTCTCGACGTTATTGACGACGCAGCCGACATCTAGCGGCAATCCCTGCGGTGGGATGAGGCGCCCGGTGATCGTATGGACGATCTCGTATTCATCGCCGGCCGGATAATAGTCATCGAAATAACAAAGTTTGACATCGCTCTTTTTGATCGCATCCTTGAGCGCCGCAATCGCTGCCCGATTTTTCCTCTTCACGCCGATGGCCGGCCTGGAGCGCGTCGAATCGGCGGCCAGCAGCAGTCCGGCGACGATCTCGGCGGCAAAGTGCGTCATGAGCTCGCGATCTTTGTGCATCAGCGGCTCGCACTCGGCGCCGTTGGCGATGTACCATTCCACCGACGCGCCGAGCTTGACATGGGTCGGAAAACCGGCGCCGCCGGCGCCGACGACGCCGGCCTGTTTTACTTTATCGATCAAAGACATGCTATTAATGAATTATAAATGATGAATTATGAAATGACTCCTTCATAATTCATCATTCAATGAAGGAAAACACAATTCATAATTCATCATTCATAATTCGTTTTTCATCATTCAACCTTAATTTCAATTCCCATCACCCTGGCTGCGTCGCGCGCCGCGGGCGTGACGATTATTTTCTTTGTGATGACAAGTTTTTTTTCTCCGCCCTTGGCCAATTCGCGAATATCATCTTCGGTGTACAACCTTTTGATCGGGGCAATCCGGTCGTTTTCAGAGGCCAACTCCTCTGCAGCAGCCTCTCGCTGTTGATAGCCTGGGGACGTCGGCATGCTGCTCGCCGGCGCCGTCTCTTTTTTTAGATAGTGCGCCAGCTCGGGATCCGCCGCCACTCGCTGCAGGACGCGCTGGACAATTTTTTCGACGAGCTGCTGCAATTCTTGTTCTGACATCAGACATCGCCTCCATCGAAATCAACGCTGTCGACAATGCCGACGATCACGGAACGAACCGGCATGCGGCAGGGAAACTGCATAAGCTCTTCAGCGGCGCGCCCTTCGGACGCGACCAGCACGATGTCGCCTTTGCCCGCGCCCACGAGATCGACTGCTGCCAGCACGCCCTTTTGCGGTTCGAGTTGCGGCGACACCTGCTTGACGAGCAGAAGAGTTACATTCGCATAGCAGCCGTGTTTCATGGTCGCCACCACGCTGCCGATGACTTGCGCAAGCATCATAATTTTCACAAATCCAAAGAGTCGACGAGCCCGACGATGGTGACATCGCTGGGTATATTGCGATCCGGGAAAGGTCGAGTGGCTTCGCCGCCGCCGACCCAGAAGACGATATCGCCATCGCGGCTGCCGATCGTGTCGGCAGCGACAAAGATCGTTCCGCTGGCGCGCCCCTTCTCATCAATGACCTCGATGATCGCCAGCTTGACGGCATCCAGCTGTTCATCCTTGACCGTCGCCCACACTTTGCCAATCACGCGGCCGAGTCGCATCAGGCGCCCTTTGCCTTGTCGTACACCACCTTACCCTTCAGTTCGATCGAATCGACGATGGCGACGATGCTGGTGTCGGTCGGCACGGACTGCAATGTTTTGCTCTGTCGCGCCGAGCTTCCGCGCACCAACAAAACGACCTCCCCTTTGCCGGCGCCGACGCCATCGACAGCGACGAGATAATTGGCGGTCGCCACACCATCCGGGCTGATCAAGTTGACCAGTAAAAGCTTGTATCCCACCAGGCGATCCACCTTTGCGGTTGACACAACCGTCCCTTCGACGCGCCCAAGTTCCATCAGATCATCCTGCAAAAAATGAATGTGTCATCAGTGACGAAAACGATTGGAAAGTAATATACCGACTTGCCGTCCGAGAATCAAGAGAATTTTGTCGCCTTCTTCACCACTCGCCCAACGGTCCGCCACAGGCGCCGAGAGCATTCATCGCGACTGCATGACTCTTTTCCTTATTATATAGCGCAAAATAACATTTATTCACTTCCATTCAAGATATTTTGTTGCATGTTTTCGAAAAAAGGCTAATTTAAACTGCTGTGAAAGACTGTAACCTGCTTTAAAGTGCACCTTGTGAAAGGGGACATCATGAAAAAGCACTGGAGCGTCACTGCCATTCTGGCTTTGTCAGTGATAGCCATACTTTTTAGCGCTTGCCAAAAGTCAACGGAATCCGATGTGCAGCGTCCATCCATTCAGGACGGCATTCGTTTTAATCGGGAAGCGCGGCGACAATCCCTGGCGGCAGAAGCGGCCAGAGTGGATTCCATACGCGTTGAAGCCGAAGAACTGATGAATACACTGCGCGAAAAAGAGATATTATTGCAGAACAAAGAGGCGGAATTGGATGCGCTGCGTCGACAGTTGTCGCAGAAAGAAACAGAGCTGCTCCTGCGCGAAGCGTCTGCGCAGCGAGCCAAAAAGACCGGCGCCTGGCTGTTCGCCATCGGCGTCGCCCTGATCACCCTCTCCCTGATCCTGTTCATCAGCAAGGTGAAAAGACGACCCAAATCCGCAGCCCCCTTGTCGACAACTGATTTGAAAGCCGATTCCAGCGTAGCCATCGCCATCGCCGAAAAACCAGAGCAAAAGCCGGCGGCAAAACAGGAAGCGGCGCCAGCGGAGAAAAAGGATTCGATCGCTGCTCCGGTGAAGACAAAACCGACAACCGCGGGCAGCGGACGCGCACCGCGCACGCGAACCCAGGCGGGAGATAAAGCCAAAGCGGCCGCGAAAAAGACGAGCCGGACGCGCATCAAGAGCGCCGCAAACAGCGGCACCTCGCCCGCAGACGAGACGCCGGCGACAACACCAAAGAGCCGACGGCGCAAAAAAGCTGCACCGCCGGATGAAGAGAAAAGTGCGCCGGAATCGCCACAAGAATGAAAATAGATGTGGCAGGGCAGAATCGATGGCCTTGCATGCTTGTCCCTTCATTCTGTTCAGCGGCGATGGTTTGCTGCTGCGTCCGCGCGTATTTTGCGGCAGCGGCCTTTTTTCACCGACTCTGGCCCACTCGGTTTTTTAGGCTTGCGTTACTAGTTTTAATCGTTATATTCACTTATCATTTCTCCACATGCATCTGAGAAAGGCTATAAATGCTTAAATTCATCACACTTTGTACTCTGGTTCTGACCGCCAGCCTGTCGGCCCAGCAACTCTTGTCGGGTGAAGCCGCTCTGGGCTCGCAAAAGTACGACCGGTTCGAAAAGCCGGAGACCTGCTACAGCTGTCACGTCGACATCTATATGCAATGGCAGCAGTCGATGATGTCGCAGTCCTATACGCATCACTGGGACGAGATCGAATATTTCGATCTCGCCGTGCCGCATGCGGAAAAGGTCCCGAGTCTCAAAGGGCCAGTGGACGGCTGCAATGGCTGTCACGCTCCCCTCGCCTATCTGGCCGGCGATGTGACGCCGCCACGTCCGGAAGCGGGATCGCGCGCCAATGAAGGCGTGAGCTGCGATCTCTGCCATACCATCACCGACATCAAGACGGACGATGACTATCCGTATAACTTTAGCTACGTCGTCAGTCCGGGACGGACGAAATACGGCGCCAAGGAAGGCCTGGAATCGCCGCATCACGTGACGGCCAAACTGAATGTCTACGGTGAGGCCGAGTTCTGCGCCAACTGCCATAATGAGAAGAATCCCTTTGGCGTCTGGGTGAAATCGACGCAGATCGAGTGGCTGGAGGGCCCATACGCGGACCAGGACGTGCCCTGTCACCAGTGCCACATGCCAAAAGCGCTCGGTCGCAATGCCAAGATGGCCAAAGAGGACATGGTGGCGCAGCACCTCTTCCACGGCGCGCACGATCCCGGCAAAGTGGGTGGCGCCATTGAAATCCGCATGCACCCGACCGAACGCGAGCTTGAATATGACGACACCGTTGAGCTGCAGGTGCAGCTCTTCAACGGCAAAGCGGGACACAAGATCCCGACCGGCTCGGTGGAAGATCGCATCCTCTGGCTGCACGTCACGGCGATCGATGCGAATGGTGTAGAGTACCATTTGCCGGTCGATCGCAAAGGTTTTGCCGGCGAAGAATACACCATCGCCGCGGACGAGCTGGCGTACATCGACATGGGTCTGGCGAAAGGGATCGCCGATTTCAAGGGCGTAGCGCGCGATGGCGTGCCGGTCGGCGACCGCATCTTCCGCATGCCCTA
>JAFGJB010000096.1 GCA_016929295.1 Candidatus Zhuqueibacterota bacterium
CGTTCCGTTCTCACCATGCTCGGCATCATCTTCGGCGTGGCCGCCGTCATTGCCATGCTGTCCATTGGCGAGGGCGCCAAACGGGAGGCGCTCGCCAAGTACAAGCTGTTGGGGGTGAATAACATCATCGTTCGGGATAAAGCGCTAAGCGATAAGGAGCTGGAAGAGGTGCGCGCCAAATTTTCGAAAGGACTGTCGCTCAAAGACGCCGAAGCAATCGAGAAGATACTCCCAACTGTCGATTACGTCGCTCCGCAGGCAGAGCTGGCCATGGAGGCCAAGTTTGAGGACAAAGCGACGGCCGCCACCGTCGTCGGTGTGACGGAAGAATACGACAAGATCTTGAACTATGTGCCGACCACAGGAAAGTTTTTCACCAGCGATCATCACAATCGGCAACTGCGCGTCTGCGTACTCGGCGCCGAAGTGACGCAAAGCCTGTTCCCGGTCGACAATCCGGTGGGCAAGCAGATCAAGCTCGGCGATGTCTGGTTCGAAGTCATTGGCGTGATGGAACCCAAGTCGCTGTTCACCGAGACCATCGGTGAGCTCGCGTCGCGAAATCTCAATCAGGATGTCTATATCCCCCTCGCTTCATTTCTGCGGCGGTACACCAGAGAAAATGCGCTGGCGAGCGAAATCAATCAACTGACGATCCGGATCAGCGAATCCGACAAGCTGCTGGAGAGTGCCGCCGTGATTCGGCGGATCATGGAACGCCGGCATCGCGACAATGACGATTTTGATATCGTCATTCCATACGAGCTTTTGAAGCAGGAAGAGCGCGAGACGCGCATCTACAACATGGTGCTCGGATCCATAGCCGCCATCTCGCTGCTCGTCGGCGGCATTGGCATCATGAACATCATGCTCGCCACAGTGCTGGAACGCACGCGCGAAATCGGCATTCGACGCTCGCTCGGGGCGCGGCGACGCGAGATTCAACTGCAGTTTCTCATCGAGGCCATCGGCCTGAGTCTGAGCGGCGGTCTGGTGGGCATCATACTGGGCGTGACCATGTCTCTCATCATCAATGCCTTTGCCGAATTCAGCACGGTGGTCACGCCGATTTCAGTGATCGTCGCTTTCGGCGTCTCCGGCGGCGTCGGCATACTGTTCGGAACATTCCCGGCAAAGAATGCATCGAACATCAATCCGATCGAAGCGCTGCGCTATGAATAGAAAAACCAGATTAATTTTGACAGGATTGACCGGATGATATTGTATTGCACATTTCCAGCAGATAAAAAATGGGTGCTATAAAATATCCTGCTCCTGTCTTTGTCTTTGAGCTATTATGTCACTGTAATCACGCAATACTATCGCAAGCCATGTCTTCACGTCTGCTGACATTTTTTGTCGTGTTGCTTTTTTGCAGCAGGAATGCAGCTGCTCACGAAAACGGCTTGCTGCTGCAACTGCAGGCTGGCCTGGCGCAGCCGCTGTCACCAGCATTTATCACTGCGTATTGGACCAACAGCATCAGTTTTGGCGCTGCGTTCGGGACGGCGGTCTCGGAAAGGAGTGTCATCCTTTTGAGTTACAGTCATTTCACGTTTGACTATGACGCTTCGATCATTCCCGAGGATGATCATGCCTTTGCCCATCAGGTGTTGCTCGCGTGCAAGCGATGGATGAAGACGCGGTGCGCGCAGCTTTTGCCGTTTTATCAGTTTGGCGCCGGCATCACGCTGCTGCGATCACCGAATATTTACCAGGAATCGCCGCAATTCCCCGGTTATATTGACCGGGAGAATATTCTCGAACCGGCCCATCAAAATGACGGGCTGACAATACACGGCGGAGTGGGAGTGAACTATAGATTCCTGAATGAAACAACCCTGACTTTTGTGGAAATATTTTCCTCAACGTCTTTTTCTCCATCCATTTACAGCACGATCGGAGGACGCTGCGGCGTTTTGTTCAAAATATGAGTTATAATATTCCGCCGTTCCCATTCATTACAGATAGTCGCGAATTGCCAGGAGGCTAATATGTTTTCAAAATTTCTTTGCGCGCTGCTGATACTGATTTTTGCCGGTACTGTTACTCTACCAGCGCAGGAAGAAGCACCTTTACAGTTGTTAAAGCTGGGCGATGCCATCGCCATTGCGCTTGAAAAAAGCTACGAGATGAAGGTGGCGCGGCTGGACAAGCTGGCGGCCGAGAAAAATCTCATCTCGGCGAAAAGTAATTTCAAAATGCGTGCGGATGCGACTTTTGATTTGCCGGATTTTTCCGAGGATGTGCAGGAAACCTATCGCGAAGGTGAATTGCCGGTCTATGAAACGCGCGGCGATATCCGTTATCAGGGCAATCTGGCGCTCACCCAGCCCCTGCCGACCGATGGCAATATTCGACTGCTGGGTCGTACTTACTATGGCGGCGTCTCCTATTGGGACGACAGGCTGCAGGAAAACATAACGCGCAATGATGTTTTGACCTCCCTGCGACTGGATTTGAACCAGCCTTTATTCACCTTGAACGATTTGAAAACAAATCTCAAACGCGCGGATCTTCGTTTCGAAAGCGCCGAGCAGCGTTACAAAAGAGAAGAGCTGGATATTGTTTACAATGTGACCGCGGCTTTTTTCGCGCTCCATCGCGCCACGCGCGAGCTGGAGATTGCCAACGACAATGTCCGCCAGCAGGGCGAGCTCGCCGAGTTGGCGCAGCAAAAATACAACGCCGGCTTGATACCGGAGGTCGAGGCGTTGCAGCTGGAGGTCGATCTGGCGCAGAGTCGCGCCGCTCATGTCGCCGCCGAAGCGGCGCTGGCGCGTATTTCAGACCAGTTCAAGCAACTCATCGGTCTCACATTCAGAGAGAATGTCGGCGTCATGACATCGTTTGAAATCAGCCGAATTGAGGTCGAGCTCGATCAGGCCGTGCAATTGGCGCTCGAAAGTCGCGCTGAAATCGCGCTTGAGGAAATACAGGTCGAGTTGGCAAAATTGGAAGTGAAACAGACCGATGCGCTGCGGGATTTCAGCGGCGTCTTGAGCGCATTCTATGACATCACCGGTGTGGCCAATTCCGATGTCTGGTCTACCTCCAAGCCCGTTGATCTGTGGAACAAAAGTCTTGAGGACATGGAGCAGCGACCCAAGAACCGCGGCATCGTCTTCAGTCTCAATGTGCCGATCTGGGATTTTGGCGGCAACAAGGCCGCTGTCCAATCCGCTGAAGCGAATTTGCGCACTCAGGAATTGTCGCTGGCCGAGATGCGCAAAACAGTGGAGCGGGAGGTGCGCGATGCGGTCAGGCGCCTGCGCGAATCGCAGAGTCAGCTCGAAGTGCTGGACAAGCAGGAGGCGCTGGCCAAACGTGCCTATGACATCTCCGTGGAGCGCTTCAATAATGGAGATATCACCAGTCAGGAGCTGGCTCTGGATCGCGATCGTTATATTGATGCGCAGGTGTCGTATCTGGGCTCGTACATCAATTATCAGCTCGCTCTCGCCGATCTGAAAAGAAAGACCATGTTCGATTTTGAATTTGGCCACAGCATGGTCGAATGAGGTTTTACGAGGTGAGTTGTTAGCTCTACAATGTTTTGCGTGGATAAAAGAGAACCGCCGAGTTCGCCGAGGAGCGCAGAGAAAGTTATATTTTATTTGGGAAAAAAGAAAGAGTAGGAAGCGATCGTTCGGCATATTCATGCCCCTCACGGGATGTGCCGGACGGGAAATGGTTCAGGACATACGTCCGATTGGGAAAAATGTCCCGCGCAACTCTACGCCCAGGATGCATATCCTGAGCGATCCTTGTTGTTGGTTGCGGCTAAAGGCCGCGCCAAGACCTTGCCGGTTGAAGATATCATGACTCGATTCGTCATAGAACCTGTTTGTTTCTTTTGATTTAATCACTATATTCGCAAAAGAACAAATTGCAGGATATGACCGTGGCCAAGGAATCGCAATTTTATCTCAAACTGCGCAGCAAGATCACTGCCTGGTTGAGCAAGGACGGTGCTTCGAATCAGTGGTCA
>JAFGJB010000097.1 GCA_016929295.1 Candidatus Zhuqueibacterota bacterium
CAAGTCATCGCGAAGACGCCCCGCCCGCTGGATGCAAATGATCTGTACTGTGGAAAAGATATTGATGTTCCGGAAAGTTTCAGACTCTAGCATGCGGGGCGTCTGTGGCGATCCAGGGCGCAAGAGATGCACCTCAGTAGCACAATCCTCAAAGGTCTGTCAGACCTTTGAGGATAGTTTTTTTGTTCAAAGATTTTATTTCATATACAACATTTTTCGCACCTGATTAAAATCTCCAGCGCGGATGGCATAGTAATAGACTCCGGAGGCCACTGCGGAGCCGTCGTCGTTCGTCGCATCCCATAGAATTGAATAGTATCCTGCTGGTTGATTTGCCGAAACAACTGTTTTAACCAGATGGCCCATCGTGTTAAAAATCTCTACGCGCACATCGCTCGATACCGGAATAGCGTATTTGATTGTCGTCGATGGATTGAAGGGATTGGGATAGTTTTGCCTCAGTTCAAATTGTGTCGGCATCGCTGCAAAAGCGATGGATGTCCTGATCGACTGATCTCTGGGTTCCAGCGGGATGATATTGCCGGAGCTATTGTTCGCCAAGATAGCTCTGAACTGCATTTCGAATGAGACGTTTTTTTCCGCTTTAAATATAAAGCTCAAAACTCGACCCCAGCCGGTTTCGCCGGCATCGCTGCGATAGACGGACGCGCTGATTAGACCGGCTTGTTCATCGACGATGACAGTAGCCTGAGCTGAGGATGGGAACGTGCCGTTCGAATAGCTCTCATAATCGACCTGGTTCGTGTTTGTATAGGCCAGTTCGAATGATATGACTTTTAAATCATCCAGCTTTTCTTGCGCAGATCCCGCGATAATATCAATCCAGAATTCTTTCGTAACATCGTCATAGTCGCGAATGACCAGATAAACATCAGCGCCGGCAAGATTTGATTTGGCCAACGCATTACCTGGCTCTCCGTTTTGCTGCTGTTGCAGAGTGTGTGTTTTGGTAAAATTAATGACAACCGGATTGATGTCAAATATAGAGACTTTGCCATCGCCATTGCAGTCCGCATAGGTTGCTTCCGGGGGTGACCACGGTTCACACCATTGTCCCCGCCATTCGACCGAAGCGTCTTTTCTGGCTGGGCCGGTTTTGTTCCAATATGCAGCTATAATTGGATTGATATCGAATATTGCAACTCGACCATTATTATCAGCATCTCCCGGCCATACGAGTAAGCCGCTTTGGACGGTTATCGTCAGGTTGGCGGGCGATAGTGTAATCACCTGGCCATTCGCATCATTTGCCTGAACTTGTTTGAATGAAAAAGTGATCGATTGATTATTCTGCGCAGTCGACAGAATCTTGAATTTCAGTCGCAGCACTGTGCCATATCCGGAATTGCCGCCAGAGGTTTTATAGACCGATGCACTGACCATGCCGCCGGGATCGTCCGCGATAACTGTCGCCGTGCTGCCGGTCAGGAATGTGCCATTTTCATAGCTTGAATAATCGATAATCGCGGTGTTGGTATAAGACAATTCGAAAGAGACGATCTTGAGGTTGGAAACCGTCTTTGCCGCAGAGCCCACATTGATGTCCAGCCAGAACTCGCTGTTTGGATATTGCGGCGATGTCGCGACTGGCGTTATCGGAGGAATTTCGGCTGGTTTTCTAATTGTAAAATAGTTATCGCTGAAATCATAGACAGCGCTGTTTGCCGTGCTGGTTATTTTAATTCTGTAATTCGTATTCTCTTCCAAACTCGGAATCGTCCATGTATGGAGACCATCATCCGTTGTGCTACTGGAAATCGTCTGATGCAATGAGAGTCCTTTATATAACTCAATTTTGACATTGGCACTATGATTTGCAGAACTCCATCGAATTTGTTGTGCAGAACCTATTTCCCAGATTTCACCGCCATTTGGACTGATCACTGTTATTGTGGGATTCGCCTTTGGTTTGATTGTGAAATAGTTGTCGCTATAGTCATAAACAGTTGCGTCGCTCACACTGCTTATTTTGACGCGATACTGATTCGACTCGGCATGATTGGACGGAATGGTCCAGGCATGGCTGCCGTCGTCAGCTGTACTGCTGACAATCGTCGCATAGTAGGACGAGCCGTTGTATAGCTCTATCTTTACGTTCCCCGAGTGGTTCTGGCTGCTCCAGCTTATTGTTTTTGAATCGCCATTGTACCAGGTTTCGCCGCCATTGGGTGAAATGACAGTGATTGTTGGAGTTGGTGCTGAATTGATATAACGATCAATATTGGATATTCTAATCTCATCAATTATTCCGTTATATGCTCCATCGGTTGTCCATACCCAATCGCTGCCGATATCTATTGGTTCTGAGGTCACCGGCATATTTCCGACTGCGCTATTTGTATAGGCCACTTGCACTCCATCGACATAAATGGCTGCTTCTTTTGTCACTCCATTCCATACTGCCGATATGAGATGAAATACTCCAATTGAGATTGTATTTGTTTTAAGTTCTGTGAAGGGCCCAACACTGGATGTGGAACTGTTGATCACGAAACGTATGGTTCCGTTTGACATCAAGTTGAGCAGCCATTCATCATCTTCGATACCTCCAGCTCCCCATTTACTGAGAAGTCCCCCTTCTTTTGATCCTGATGGGTACTGATTTATTTTAATCCATACATCAATAGTGAGTTGTTTGTTAGAGTTAGTCGTAGAGAATGAAGAAGATGAGGGTACTTTGCAATAGTCATTGTAGCCATCAAATTTTAATCCATACGAGAATCTGCCAGTAGTATATTGTGGCCCGTATGAAGTCCCATTGTTTCCATTAGTGGTAGCATCTTTGATGATGGTTCCACTGCCTTCGTCAAAATGATAGAGTGCAACAGTATGAGCATCAGGGCTAAATGGCGCGTCAGTTACACCAGCCAGCTGCAAATAATGAATCCTGTCTGAAGCTGGCGCATATCCACCGGCGCCACTGATGGTTCCCCCAAACACATAAATTCTGTTCTCATTCCCCGCATATTCTGCTCCGATGGCATGCCTGGTTTCCGGCAAATCAGGTCCCGCTGCGATACTCTCTGCTGAACAGTCAAATTTGCTCGTGCGCTTTAGTACAGTTCCACTGCTGTGTCCGCCAATGACATAAACAGAATTTTCGGCGGGCACATATACCGAAGTGGGACCGCCGGTCGTCTGAAATAATTTTGCCGTCAAGGTTGTGAAAGTGGAATTCGTTGGATTGAATTTTTGAATGATGTCATATTCGTAAGAGGACTGATTACCGCCAAAAAGATAAACCAAATTGCGATTTTGACAATAAGATGCTGCAGGTGACGTGTTGTTGGAAGGTTGCAGGGTGTTGGTCAAATTTGTCGAAGAATTGGTTGAAGGTATATACTTGAGCGTAAAGTTCCCTCTCGCCGATCCTCGATTGCCAAAGATATAAAAAGCTTTTTCTGTCGAGCCGTAGGTGAGCGTCACATAATCGTGGACCGTTTCCTGCAAAATGCCGGTCGCTTTTTTCGTAAACTTTTCAGTGGCGGGATTAAAATAATAGACATCTTTTCCGGCGAAGAGATAGACCAGGCCATCGTCAGAATTGTACCCGACTTTGGCGACATCCCCTCCGACCGGCATGACCTCAGTGATTTCATAGCTCGATGCAGAGTTTAAATCAATTTTTACCACTCTGTTTGACCAAACGTTGTTCGCATAACCGCCGAAAATATAAATGCAGTTCTTTGCCGGGATATATGCCGTGCGTGAATTCAGCGCTGACATGGTATACGGCAGCCTGAAGCCGGCATCCTGAAAAGACTGTGCCGTTAGAACACTGGTCAAGAAGCTGATGAGCAGAGCGATGAATAGCCAATTTTGCTTCTTCATGATGATGCCTCCTGTTGTAGTTGCTAAAGGATTTTTGCCTCTTTGGCTTTAAGTATGGTTGCCAAATAGTATGCCGAATGCCACTTTGGCATAAAGCCTTGCGGTAAGTTTTATATTATACAGGAGGATATGATGATATAAAAAGGCAATGCCTTTATCTGAAGGATTGTGTGATGTTGAAAATTGGCAGCAACGTGATCAGTGCTCGTTTTGTTTTTTCTACATGGATCAATTTCCCTTTATCCCAAACCGCTTCATCTTTTTCCACAAATGCGTCCTGTCAATCCCCAGCACCTCCGCTATCGCCTGGATGTTCCGGTCGTGCGCGAGCAGGGTGGTGCGGATGAACTCGGCTTCGAACTACTCGCGCGCTCCCCGCAGGGTGCCCACGACATCGTCCCTGGGCGCTGATTCGCTCTTGCGCAGCGCCTCGGCGACGTCACGTGCCGAGATTCATAAATTGCGCCGCTCAAGCCATTCTTTAAGCGACCGCTGCCCCTCCTGCGACGGCTTGCCGGCGAGTATATTTTCCACGCTGATGTCCTCATCCAGATCCGGCCAGTGAATGCCCTCGCCTCTGCCGATCAACCGCCAGTTGTCTCTTTCGCCGGCAGTAGCATGCAAGAGGCGTGGATACCACGCCAGTGGCACGGCGATGGTTCGTCCATCGGACAAATCGACAAGGAGCGTATCATCTTCAACTCTGACGTGCTCTGCCTGGATGGCGCTGATATCAATCAAAGTACTCATGCCATTTCCTCAAAAGATCATTTTTATACTCTTCAACCATTTTGTGAATTTGGTTGATCTCGTGACGGTTGAATCCTTGACTTTTGCAATAGACAACAGGATTCAACCAAAATTTGCAGGTGTAGCTCTCCCGTTCTACGTGAATATGCGGCGGCTCTTGCTTGTCTCCCGAATAAAAAAAGAATCGATATGCTCCAATTCTTAAAACCGTCGGCATCGATCGTCATCCGTTTTAGTTGTCTACCTATTTAACATACTCATTCTTTGCATAAATGCAAAGATTTTTTAGCTCAAACTGACCTGATCCCTGCGAGGGAGGGCTCACTACTCAAGTCATCGCGAAGACGCCCCGCCCGCTGGATGCAAATGATCTGTACTGTGGAAAAGATATTGATGTTCCGGAAAGTTTCAGAC